>NZ_AXBV01000065.1:0-3848 GCF_000475255.1 Marinobacter sp. ES-1 | reverse complement strand
TTACTTTCGAACCCATTAGTATCTGTAGGCGCTAATATCTGGCGTGTTAATAGCTTTAGTTTTAACTGGGGCGCGAATCACGCCTGGAGACGGTAACTTTTAAGCTTATAGGCTGCATAGCATGTTTGCTATGCAGCCATTCGAGGTTTTTATGTTTGAGGTTATAGGTACGCTCGTGGAATCCTTGGCAGGTTACGTTGGGGGAAAGTTTGCTAGAGGGAAGGTTTCATCCTTCTTTGCTTCTATTTGTGTTGGTTTTATTTTTTTCATCGGTTATTTTTTGTATGAGTTTTTTTCGTCAAGTCAAATCAATATAAGAAATGTTTTTTTTCTAATGGTTATTTCTGTTGTTGTGACTGCTCTAACCTATTTGTTTTTATTTTTTTGCATTTGGCTCGACAAGAAAAAGGGGTGAATTTTTGTGCTATTTCAGCTATTTTTTAAAAGCCATGACGGTAATACGGCCTGTGTTTTTGTTAGGGGGCTTTTTAGTCTTCTCGGGTGTAGTGGTAGGAAGTGTGGTTATGAAACTCTCCTTGGGTTGATAAATGCTAAATACTATTGTAACGATTTTTCTATCTGTATCTTTATTAACTTCAATTTCTGTTGGAGCATCAGATGTGGCATATGTAAGCAGCTATAATTTGCGAGGCTCTATCCCTATTAATAGTTGGAAAACGATGCGTGATGCAGGGATTATAAAGCAAGACTTGGATTATTCGTGTGGCGCAGCATCACTAGCGACTGTTCTTAGTGAGTATTATGGATTGCCTGTTACCGAAGAAGAAATTTTAAAGATCATGAATAAAGAGGATATGCGGGCTTCCTTTGACGATATGGCTAATGCACTGAAAGAGCTGGGTTTTCGAGGTGTAGGGTATGCGGCGTCATTTGAGCAACTTACCAAGCTAAAAATTCCTGTTATCGTTTATACAAAGCATCGCAGGGATGATCACTTTTCTGTGTTAAGAGGAATTAACAGCGAAACAGTATGGCTAGCAGACCCTTCGCTTGGTAATCGTACTTATAGTAGATACCAATTCCTTGAAATGTGGGAAACCCGCGAGGACTCAGAACTAAAAGGCAAGATCCTAGCAATTATTCCTTTGAGTCAAGAAGTACAGAGCGCAAATGGCTTTTTTACCAATCAGCCAAGACGGCAAACGGCACCAGCTGTGCAGCAACAGGCATTTCGAAGTACTCCTTGACATCATTCCCTAACCAAGCCATGCACCGGATGCCAAAACCTCCGCTGCGCTACGGCTTTGGCACCGGTGATGGCGGCGTTATGAGTCAAGGCAATGAAACTTCAGAGAATAAAATATTCAGAGTTAAACGCCAAAGCTCAGGAAACCTATAATTTCCATAAGGCGGCATCTATTCTTGCGGACTATGGCTACAACTGTATATGGCTGAGTAATGATTGGAATGGAGCGGACTTTATAGCAGTTCACATTGATGGCATCTCAGACATAAAAGTCCAGCTAAAAGGCGGGCCTTCATTTTCTAAAAAGTACATTGGCAAGAACTTGTATATTGGTTTCATTGAGCAAGGAGATTTGTATCTCTATCCTCATGACAAGGTATTAGATCAGGTTGAGTCAGCAATATCGGACAAAAAATGGAAGGAAAAAGGCACTTACTTCCAAACGAAGATAACGAAACGATTTAGGGAAATCCTTGAACCATACAAAATACCCAAAAACTCATAACAAGCGCATCAACCTCGCCCACTACGTGGGCTGGACCTCAAACTGCTGCGCTGTTTTCGGCCGGTTATGCGAACGTTATAAGCATAATGGAGGAGCAATGCTGGCAATTCAACAGCAAAAATTAGTCAAGCATTCACTCAAATTTTTTACTGTATTTGCATTGATATTTCTAGCTACCACTTACGCGGAACGTGTCAAGCTATCAGTGTTTGTAGGTGGTTTAATTCTAGGATGTTTATGGGCAATATGTTTACCCATCCTTTGGAAAAGAAATATGGAATTGGCTCACAGTTTTTTGACAGTTGGCCTAGCGGTTCTGATTAGCACAAGGGACGGTGGAAGTTGGTCTGGGTTTCAATTAATTGCATTGGGTCTCGCTTTCGCATGTTTTGCTTGGTATCTATTTAGGCGGCGTATACTTTATTACTTGCAAAGAGGCTTATAACAAACGGCTGCACCGGACAAGTTTCCGCTGTCACCTTTTTTTGCAAAAACACGCAAAAAAGCCGCCACCAAAAACTTGCTCGGTGAGCCGGGCGTTAGCGATTAGGAGTTGAACACGTGTGGAAGTTTTCAGGCAACATCGGATACTCATGTGAGGAGTGCGAGTCTTCTGGAGTAATACCAGTTGAGGACTTCGAAATAGATTGTGTCGGCGGTGATGAGCGTCAGATGGGGCCGGAGCTATGTTATGAGCTAGCCTATGAGTTCAGCTGCCCTGATTGCGATAATGAGATCAGCTTGAAATTCTATGTTTATGAGTACCCCGCCAACTGCCTGAACTTTATTGATAATCAGTCTGCTGGTGCGGAAACTAGCGGGGAGCCGGATTTTGAGTATCTGCCAGAGCTGTACTCCGCTGAAGATATTCTTCATTTATACAGCTCTATTAAAGAGCTGGTTTTAACTCTTCGTGAGAACCCGTATCTTTTGAGAGATATTTCTCATAGAGAATTTGAGGAGGTTGTAGCAGAGCTCTTTAGGGCCAAGGGCTACCAAGTAGATTTAACAAAAAGAACTAGGGACGGTGGCAAAGATATTATCGCCATTCACACCGACCACTTTGGGATAAAGAGCAAATATTTCATCGAGTGTAAACACTACGCTGAAAGCAACAAAATAGGAGTGGATGTTGTTCGGACGCTGCATGGAGTGAAAAATACTAAAGACGGGCCCAATAAGACCATTGTAGCTACGACATCCACTTTCACTGAAGATGCCAGGAAATTTGTTGATTCAGAAATATCAAGCAAGTGGGATATGTCACTTGCCGATCATGATGAAATTGTTCGCTGGTTGCAAAGTTATCGCTAACAAGTTGCTGCACGCGGAAAAATTACTCGCTGCGCTCCCAATTTTCCGGTGAGCAAAGCGTTATGAGGCAGTTTTCGAAATTATTGGGGATCTATGATGAATAAAGGAAGGCAAGAAGCAATCGAACGTGGTGAAGAGTGGAGTGAAGAGCCTGTCACGGATGAAGGAAGCCGGGACAGAAATGGCTGGATTACATTTTTGAATTTATTGGGCTGGGTTTCACTTGTTTTCGGAATTTCAGGTGCAATATTTATATGGGTAAATTATTCCAATAAGAGCGTACTAGTTAGCACTTATTATGATGTGACTAAAGATGTTATTGATCCTGCTTTCGTGGCCTTTGGCTTTGCTGTGATGTTTCAAGGTTTATGTGTGTTTGCTTTATTTTTAACGTTATCAAAAATACTTATAAAATTGAAGTAGAAAATGTTTTTTTAATTTAGTAAATAGTCGTTTTTGTTTTCATGGTTCGTTACTTATAAAGTGGGGAAAATGAGATTTCAAAATTTGGTTGTCAAGTTTTCTAGTCCTGAGAAACTTTCTGTCGATGATCTTTCGTGGCTTGGTTCTCAGTTTGGCTGGTTAACTCCGGATGCTGCTTGTAAATGTTTGATGATCGACTGCGATAAAACGTGGGTGTCTATTCAAAAAACACTAGAGATTAATGACCATAAAGATCATTATTTCCGGTTGTGGGTCTTGTTTAATATACAGGGGGCTTTAGTTAGAAAGAGTGTGGATGAGGATTTGTCTTTTGACCCGGAAGCGATTCCCGGGCATGCATAGAAGTCCGAGCCCTCATAACAAGTGACTGTGGTGTCA
>NZ_AXBV01000064.1:0-63508 GCF_000475255.1 Marinobacter sp. ES-1 | reverse complement strand
TTTACCGGACGGTTACGAAACTTTACCCCCACCCCCTGACCGTCCGGTCTTCCGGGGTGTGCCTTTTCTAAAAAAGGTCTTATTTTTTAGTGTCCTTTCGTGGTTTTCGTGGCAAAAACGTCCTTGTCGTTATTTTTCCGTGTTTTCAGTGGATTCCGTGGCTAAAAACCTACTTGAGCATAGGCTTCAAATAACGCCCGGTATGTGACGCCGGATTGTCCGCCACCTCCTCCGGAGTTCCCTCGGCAATAATCCGCCCGCCACCAGAACCACCCTCGGGTCCGAGGTCCACAATCCAGTCCGCCGTTTTAATCACATCCAGGTTGTGCTCGATCACTACAATGGTGTTGCCATGGTCCCGCAGCCGCTCCAGTACGGTCAGCAACTGCTGGATGTCGTAGAAATGCAGGCCGGTAGTGGGCTCGTCGAGGATGTACAGGGTTTTGCCGGTGTCGCGCTTGGACAGTTCCTTGGCCAGTTTTACGCGCTGGGCTTCGCCGCCGGATAGGGTGACGGCGCTTTGGCCGAGGCGGATGTACGACAAGCCAACGTCCATCAGGGTCTGCAGTTTTCGGGCGATGAAGGGGACGGCGTCGAAGAATTCGCGGCCTTCTTCAACGGTCATTTCCAGCACTTCGTTGATGTTTTTGCCTTTGTAGCGGACTTCCAGGGTTTCGCGGTTGTAGCGTTTGCCTTTGCAGATGTCGCAGGGCACGTACACGTCGGGCAGGAAGTGCATTTCTACTTTTATTACGCCATCGCCCTGGCAGGCTTCGCAGCGGCCGCCTTTGACGTTGAATGAGAATCGGCCGGGTTTGTAGCCCCGGGACCGGGCTTCCTGGGTGCCGGCGAAGAGTTCACGGATGGGGGTGAACAGGCCGGTGTAGGTAGCCGGGTTGGATCTGGGGGTTCGGCCGATGGGGCTCTGGTCTATGTCGATGACCTTGTCCAGGTGGTCCAGGCCCTTGAGGTTTTTGTAGGGGGCGTGGCTCAGGCTGGTGGCTTTGTTCAGCTTGGCTGCCGCCACCGGATAAAGGGTGGCGTTGATCAGGGTGGATTTGCCCGAACCGGATACGCCGGTGATGCAGGTCATCACGCCCAGTGGCAGGTTCAGGGTGACGTTCTGCAGGTTGTTTCCGGAGGCACCGGATAGCACGAGTTTTCTGCCGTTGCCTTTGTTTCGGACTTTGGGAACGGCAATTTCCTTTTCGCCACTGAGATACTGGCCGGTCATGGACGCCGGGTTGGCGATGATCTCGGCCGGGGTGCCGCGGGCGACGATTTCGCCGCCGTGTACGCCGGCGCCCGGGCCGATGTCGATCACGTAGTCGGCGGCGCGGATGGCGTCTTCGTCGTGCTCCACCACGATCACGGTGTTGCCCAGGTCCCGGAGGTGAGTGAGGGTTGCCAGCAGGCGGTCGTTGTCACGCTGGTGCAGGCCGATGGATGGCTCATCCAGTATGTACATGACGCCCACCAGGCCCGCGCCTATCTGGCTGGCCAGGCGGATGCGTTGGGCTTCACCGCCGGACAGGGTGTCGGCGCTGCGTTCCAGTGTGAGGTATTCCAGCCCGACGTTAACGAGGAATTGCAGGCGTTCGCGTACTTCCTTGAGGATTTTCTCGGCAATTTCACCTTTGCGGCCGGGCAGGGCCAGTTCACTGAAGTAGCGGTGGGCGTCGCCAACCGGCAGCCGGGTAATCTCCGGCAGGGTACGCTCTTCGATAAACACATGACGGGCGCTGCGGCGCAAGCGCGAACCGCCACAATCCTTGCAGGGCTGGGTGCTGAGGTTGCGGGCCAGTTCTTCCCGCATGCTCTGGGAGTCGGTTTCCCGGTAGCGGCGTTCCAGGTTGGGTAGTATGCCCTCGAACGGATGCGCCTTTTCCATGATATGGCCGCGGGAATTTACATACCGGAAGGTGATGTCTTCATCGCCGGAACCATACAGCAGGGCCTGCTGGAAGTTCTCCGGCAGCTCTTCCCAGGGTGTTTCCAGGTCAATGCCGTAGTGCTCTGCCACGCTGGTGAGCATCTGGAAATAGTACACGGCGCGGCGGTCCCAGCCTTTGATGGCACCGGAGGCCAGCGTGGCCTCCGGGCTCTGGATGACTTTTTCAGCATCGAAAAACTGACGCACGCCCAGGCCGTCGCAGGTGGGGCAGGCACCGGCCGGGTTGTTGAAGGAGAACAGCTTGGGTTCCAGTTCGCTCAGAGCGTAACCGCACTGGGTACAGGCGTAGCGGGCTGAGAAGGTGTGTTCCTCGCCTTCACCGGTCATGGGCGCGACCAGGGCAATGCCGTCGGCAAGCTCCAGGGCGGTTTCAAAGCTCTCGGCGAGCCGCTGCTCCAGGCCTTCCTTCACCTTGAACCGGTCGACCACCACATCAATCTGGTGTTTGCGCTTTTTATCCAGCGCCGGCACGTCGTCGATATCATAAACGGTGCCATCTACCCGCAAGCGAATGAAGCCCTGGCTGCGCATGGTGTCGATCACCTGCAGGTGTTCGCCTTTGCGATCCCGGATGACCGGGGCCAGGATCATCAGTTTGCTGCCTTCCGGCATGGCCATCACCTGGTCGACCATCTGGCTTACGGTCTGGGCTTCCAGCGGCTGGCCGTGGTCCGGGCAGCGGGGTTCACCGGCGCGGGCGAATAGCAGGCGCAGGTAGTCGTATATCTCGGTGATGGTACCCACCGTGGAACGCGGGTTGTGGGAGGTGGATTTCTGCTCGATGGAAATAGCCGGGGAAAGGCCTTCGATGTGGTCCACATCGGGCTTTTCCATCATCGACAGGAACTGGCGGGCATAGGTGGACAGCGATTCCACATACCGGCGCTGGCCTTCGGCATAGAGTGTGTCGAACGCCAGGGAAGATTTACCGGAACCGGAAAGGCCTGTGATGACAATCAGCTTGTCCCGCGGCATATCCAGGTCGATGTTCTTCAGGTTGTGGGTGCGCGCACCCTTGATCTGGATATGATCCATAACACCTCGCTTGGGTAAAAACGTCCATTATATCGGTTTCGGGTAGCGCCGGCTAAACCGTGTGCAGCGGCCGCTGGCTGCTCTCCACTGCTCTCTGCCACCCCGTTGTGAGTAGTCCCGTCTGCCGGGAGCATCTGCTACAATGCGCCGCTCGCAGTGACAGGCTGCGCCCATACATTCAACCAGTCCGGCACGGGTTTGCATGAACGCGCTTGAAAAACGCTCAGTAGTAGCTCTGGCATCGGTATACGCCATGCGTATGCTGGGGCTGTTCATGGTGATGCCGGTCTTTGTTTTGCTGGGCAGCGACCTCGAAGGCGCAACGCCCGCACTGATCGGTTTCGCAATTGGTGCCTACGGCCTGAGCCAGGCACTGCTGCAGATTCCGTTCGGTTTGCTGTCAGACCGGGTTGGCCGCAAGCGGATGATCTACATCGGCCTGGTCCTGTTCGCAGCCGGTAGTGTGCTGGCTGGCGCTACCGATTCCATATACGTAGTTATTGCCGGGCGGATTCTTCAGGGTGCCGGTGCGATTGCCAGTGTGCTGATGGCGTTGCTCAGTGATCTCACCCGGGAGGAGCAGCGCACCAAGGCCATGGCCACCGTGGGCATTTCCATTGGCCTGTCGTTTTCGGTCTCCCTGGTTATGGGCCCGCTGCTGGGTGCTGCCTGGGGGCTGTCCGGGATTTTCTATACCACGGCGGTACTGGCGGTACTGGCGCTGGTGGTGGTTGCCCGGGTTGTGCCCACACCGCACCAGCACAAGGTCAGTGCTGACACCCATCCGGCCCGGGAAATGGTCAGCCGTGTCCTGGCGGATGGCCGGCTGCTACGGCTCGATTTCGGCATTTTCATCCTGCACTTTGTACTGACCGCACTGTTCCTGGTGTTCCCCACCATGTTGCAGGACCAGCTGGGGCTGAAGGCCAGTTCCCACTGGTGGTTCTATCTCAGCGTTATGATTACTTCGTTCTTCGCCATGGTGCCGTTCATCATCGTTGGCGAGAAAAAACGGAAAATGAAGCCGGTGCTATGCGGCGCCATCGCCCTGCTGGCATTGGCGGCTGCGTCGATGACCGGTGTCGGCCAGAGCCTGTGGCTGGCGTGGGCTGTGCTATTCTTCTTCTTTATGGCGTTCAATCTGCTGGAAGCCAGCTTGCCGTCGCTGATCAGCAAAGAAGCCCCGGCTGCGGCCAAGGGCACCGCCATGGGCGTGTATTCCACTTCCCAGTTCTTCGGCGCGTTTCTGGGTGGTGCACTGGGCGGCTGGCTGTTGCAGACCGCTGGCCTGGAAGGTGTGCTCTGGCTGATGGCCGCAGCGCTGGTGGTATGGCTGCTGGTGGCGCTAACCATGCCGGCACCGGGTTACACCACCAGTTTTGTGGTACAGCTGAAAAACGCCGTGAGTATCAGTTTTGACGAGATTGACCAGAACCTGCGAAAACTGCCAGGCGTGGAAGACGTGGTGATCGTGGAAGAGGCCGCCATGGCGTACCTGAAGGTAGACCGTCAGCATTTTCGGGAAGAGCAGCTTGCGCACTTTGAATTTGTGCGGCAGGGTAGCACTACTTAAAACACAGGATGCCTGCATGGAACGCAGGCGTTCAGCAAAAGAGACCAGGAGCATACAATGGCACGAGGCGTAAACAAGGTAATTCTTATCGGTAATCTGGGCCAGGATCCGGATACCCGTTACACCCCGAACGGCAACGCGGTGGTAAACCTCAACCTGGCGACCGATGAAAGCTACAAGGATCGTCAATCCGGCCAGTTGGTACCGAAAACCGAGTGGCACCGGGTGGTGTTGTTCGGCAAGGTGGCTGAAGTGGCAGGGCAGTATCTGCGCAAAGGTTCCAAGGTGTATATCGAAGGGCGCCTGCAAACCCGCAAATGGCAGGGGCAGGATGGCCAGGACCGTTACACCACCGAGATTGTGGTGGATATCAACGGCCAGATGCAGATGCTCGACAGCCGTGGTGGCGAAGGCGGCATGAACCAGGGCGCGCCCCAGGGCCGGCCCCAGCAAGCGGCCAGCTACAACAACCCGCCCCCGCAACAGCAGCAGGGTGGCCAGGGTAACCAGGGTGGCGGGTACAGCAACCAGCCGCCCCAGCAGCAGGGCGGCGGCATGCCGGAGCCGATTGACGACTTCGATGACGATATCCCCTTCTGAGTGAGCCATTTTTCTAGGTAAATCAAGTGTTTGTGAAATTTGCGCTACACGTATAGGCTGTTGGTAGGCCTATTGCAAACCTGACTTATCCTCGCCCAGTAATGGGCTTGAACCTCGAAAGAGGGAGGGGAGTGCAGCATGTCAGGAAAAGGCGGGTGGCGGTGAAAGAGTCTAACTTGCGCCCGTCATTACAGGCCCCATACGGTTAAGCCTGATTGGTTGAACCATAGTCCTTTGTGGGTTTCAGGATATCAGTGACCTATGACTCTTGAGAGGTCACTTCACGTGTAGTCGGTCGGGGAAGTTGTTAGAACGCCCGGCTAACCAACCACGTGATACGCGCTCGGTGAGAGTGTTAAGGGGACGTAAGTGGAACCTAAGTGGGACGCACGTTGACTACCTGGCAGCCTGTCGGACTTGCACCTGACAGGCGCCGGATCATCGGGTGCGAACCGATCAAGCACGGATAAGTGGTGTTGATCACGCGCCACCGCCACCTTCGGCGTCTACCGCGGCAACGACCGCATCATCTACTGGCGCGAAGTCCCCGCCAACTGAATCCAATCTCATGGGGGAAGAGGCTTACTCTTCCTCCCCCTCCGGATGATCCATCCCCAACTCGTTAATCTTCCGGGTCAGCGTATTCCGTCCCCAGCCCAGCAGTACCGAGGCATCCCGGCGGCGGCCGCCGGTGTGTTTCAGGGCGGCTTCGATCATGATTTTCTCGAACTCCGGCACCGCGTTGTCCAGGATCGCTTTCTTGCCCCGCTTCAGTTCCAGTTCGGCCCAGTTTTTCAGGCCTTCCTGCCAGGTCTGGCCGGTGCCGGTGTTGTCGGTGTCGGCCTGGTGCAGCAGTTCCGGGGGCAGGTCGTCTACGTGGATTTCCCGGCCGCTGGCCATGACGGTCAGCCAGCGGCAGGTGTTTTCCAGTTGGCGCACGTTGCCGGGCCAGGGCAGGGTGGTCAGGTATTCTTCGGCGTCTGGCCGCAGGATTTTTGCTTCTACCGCCAGTTCCTTGGCGGCCCGCTTCAGGAAGTGCTGCATCAGCTTGGGGATGTCTTCCCGGCGTTCGGCCAGTTTGGGCAGGTGTACGCGAATTACGTTCAGGCGGTGGAATAAATCCTCCCGGAAGCTGCCGGCCTGCACCAGTTTTTCCAGGTCCTGGTGTGTGGCGGCGATGATGCGCACATCCACTTTGATGGGGGTGGTGCCGCCTACCCGGTAGAATTCGCCATCGGCCAGTACCCGCAGCAGGCGGGTCTGGGTGTCGGCGGGCATGTCGCCGATTTCGTCCAGAAACAGGGTGCCGCCGTTGGCTTGCTCAAAGCGGCCCTGGCGGGTGGCGCCGGCGCCGGTGAAGGCGCCTTTTTCGTGGCCGAAGAGTTCCGATTCAATCAGGTCTTTTGGGATGGCGGCCATGTTCAGGGCGATGAACGGGTTGTGGGCCCGGGGGCTGTGGTTGTGCAGGGCCTGGGCCACCAGTTCTTTACCGGTGCCACTCTCGCCGTTGATCAGCACGGTAATGTTGGAGTTGGAGAGCCGGCCGATGGCCCGGAACACCTCCTGCATGGCGGGTGCTTCGCCGATGATTTCCAGGTTTTTCTGAACCGACTCCATCTGTGGTTCCGCCGCGGCCTTTTTCTCGTGGCTGTGGGCGATGGCCCGCTTAACCAGGGCCACGGCTTCATCCACATCAAAGGGTTTGGGCAGGTATTCGAAGGCACCGGTCTGGTAGCTGGTCACCGCGCTGTCCAGGTCGGAGTGGGCGGTCATGATGATAACGGGCAGGTCCGGGTGCTTTTTCACGATCCGGGACAGCAGGGTAATGCCGTCTACGCCGGGCATGCGGATGTCGCTGATGATGGCATCCGGTTGTTCGTGCTCCAGGCGCATCATGATGCTTTCACCGCTGTCGAATACGCGGGGGTGCAGGCCGGCCTGGGTAAGGGCACGGTCCAGTACCCAACGGATGCTTTTGTCGTCGTCTATGATCCAGACGTTTCCCGTTCGGCTCATTGGTTGTCCTCCAGAGGCAGGAAGATGATGAAGTCGGTTCTTCCCGGTTCACTCTCGCATTCCACCAGCCCGCGATGCTGGCCGATGATGCTTTGGGTAATGGAAAGCCCCAGGCCCGTGCCGGACGCCCGGCCACTGATCATAGGGTAGAAGATGTTCTGCAGCAGTTCCGGCGGTATACCCGGGCCGTTGTCGATGATGTCTACCCGGCACACCAGGCGGTGGCGTCGGTGGCCGATGGTGAACTGGCGCAGGGCCCGTGTGCGGAAGGTGATGGTGGGCATGTCGCCGCTGTGGCTGTCTACCTGGTTTTCGAAAGCGGCTTCCATGGCGTTGCGGGCGATGTTCAGGAAGGCCTGGATCAGCTGTTCCTTGTCGCCGGTGAATTCCGGAATGCTGGGGTCGTAATCCCGCTTCAGGCGCACCCGGCCCTTGCTTTCGGCTTCAATCAGGGTGCGTACCCGTTCCAGTACTTCGTGGATGTTGGTGCTGGCCATTTGCAGGGCCTTGTTGGGGCCCAGCATGCGGTCTACCAGGCTGCGCAGGCGGTCGGCTTCGTTAATGATCACCTGGGTGTATTCGCGCTGGTCTTCGCTGTTCAGTTCCCGGTCCAGCAGTTGCGCCGCACCTCGAATGCCCCCCAGCGGGTTCTTGATTTCATGGGCCATGCCGCGCACCAGGATGCGGGTGGTTTCCTGCTGGGAGATGATGTCTTCTTCCCGGCTGATGCGCAGCATCCGGTCTTTCGGCTGGATTTCGATCACCAGCTCGGTGGGGTCTACGCTGACCGGGGTTACCGAATAGTCTACGGTGAAGCGTGAGCCTGTCAGCAGGGCGAACTCGGCCTCGCGGCGGGTGTAGGACTGGCCGTTGTTGAGGGCTGCGTACAGGGTCTTCAGGGCGTCGCTGGAGTCGATTAGCAGGTCGCCCAGCGGTTGGCCCCGGGTGCGGGTCAGGCTGGTTTCAAACAGGTTCTCGGCCGCCGGGTTCAGGTAACGGATAGTGAGGTCTTCGCCCAGCACCAGAAGGGAGGTGCTCAGGCTGTCCAGAATGCTTTTGTATTTACTGTCCGGGGCGGCGGGCGGCTGCGACGTCATGCTCGGCTTCCGTTTTCGTTTCATGCGTGTACCCCGGTTTTGCAAAATCCGAACCAGTTTTGCTGGCTCGCAGAAAAAAATGGGCAACGGCCGGGCGCGGGCTGGCCTGTGGGGCATGGCGGTGCTGTGGCTTGGTGCAGATGGTGCGGGAAAGGCTACAGGCAGCCGGCGATTTGCCCCTTCGCTGCCCAGAGTATGGCGTTAATGTGGTGCGTATGCACTAAATTGGTGCAACTAATTCCGGATGCTACCGCTGATGTGTTATCGGCGCAGGACAGACGGGCGATGAACGGTAAAGCTGATGCCGGGGCCGGTTTTCACCTGAACGCCCTGGTCGTCCACGATATGCACTCCGGCCTGGTGGGTGCCGCGATCAATGTTGTTCACGGTTACCGAGCCGGAGGAGCTCTGGCCTACGGGCTGGCCGTCGAGGGTGATTTCGTATTTGTGGCCACGCTGCAGGCCGGGGGTGCTGCGCACTTCAAAGGTGACGTCGCCACTGCCGCTGTGGAAGGCCTGGTCGTTTTGCGGGTGCACAAAGGTGAGGCTGTCGTAGTTGGCACCTTCCTTCTGGACTTCTTGCCGCAGCTGGTCGGTTTCTCGCACCACTTCCGGTTTGGGCAGGGTGATGGTGGTAACCGGTTTTACTTTTACGGTTTCGCTGCCCTGCATCGGCTCGTCTGAGAAGGTGACGTTGCCCTGGGCATCCACATGCCGGTACACCTCTGCGTGGGCGCCGGCGGCGGCCAGTAAACAGAATCCGGTTACAAGGGCGAGAGGTGTTTTCATAATAAAGGCCTGCGTTGATCAACTGCCTCGATTATCGGCGCCGCTGGCGGGGTTTTCAACGGCTGATACAAAAAAGCCCCGCACCGGGCGGGGCTAGCTGTTACCGGGCTGCACCAAATTGGTGCGGCGGCTTAGCAGGAGTAATACAGTTCGAATTCAACCGGGTGAGTGGTCATGTTGATACGCTCAACTTCGCCACGCTTCAGGTCGATGTAGCCGGCAATCATGTCTTCGGTGAACACGCCGCCGCGGGTCAGGAACTCGTGGTCTTCCGCCAGGCAATCGAGCGCCTCCTGCAGGGTAGTGGCTACCTGCGGGATGTTCATGGCTTCTTCCTTCGGCAGGTCGTACAAGTCCTTGTCCATGGCATCGCCAGGGTGGATCTTGTTCTGGATGCCGTCCAGGCCGGCCATCATCAGGGCGGCGAAGGCCAGGTACGGGTTGGCTGCCGGGTCCGGGAAGCGCACTTCGATACGGCGTGCCTTCGGGCTGCTTACGTACGGAATCCGGATGGAAGCGGAACGGTTACGGGCAGAGTAGGCCAGCATGACCGGGGCTTCAAAGCCGGGTACCAGGCGCTTGTAGCTGTTGGTGGCCGGGTTGGTGAAGGCGTTGATGGCCTTGGAGTGCTTGATGATGCCGCCGATGTAGTACAGGGCCATTTCGCTCAGGCCGGCATAGCTGTCACCTGCAAACAGGTTTTTGCCGTCTTTGTTCAGGGACATGTGTACGTGCATGCCGGAACCGTTGTCACCCACGACCGGCTTGGGCATGAAGGTGGCGGTTTTGCCGTAGGCGTGGGCTACGTTGTGCACGCAGTACTTCAGAATCTGAACTTCGTCTGCCTTGCGGGTCAGGGTGTTCGGGCCAACGCCGATTTCACACTGGCCGGCTGTGCCCACTTCGTGGTGGTGCACTTCGATGGTCAGGCCCATGCTTTCCATAGCCGCACACATAGCGCCACGCAGGTCGTGCAGGCTGTCTACCGGCGGAACCGGGAAGTAGCCGCCTTTTACGCCCGGGCGGTGGCCGATGTTGTTGCGGTCGAAGTCTTCGCCGGATACCCAGGCGGCTTCTTCGGAGTGCAGGGAGTACATGGAGCCCTGCATGTCGGTCTTCCACTTCACGGAGTCAAAGATGAAGAACTCGGGCTCCGGGCCAAACAGGGCGCCGTCGGCAATGCCGGTGGACTTCAGGTATTCCTCTGCGCGCTGGGCAACGGAGCGGGGGTCGCGCTCGTAACCCTGCATGGTTGTCGGCTCTACAATGTTGCAGGTGATGTTAATGGTGGTTTCTTCGGTGAACGGATCCAGCACGGCGGTATCGTCAACCGGCATCAGGATCATGTCGGACTCGTTGATGCCTTTCCAGCCAGAAATAGAAGAGCCGTCGAACATCTTGCCGTCGGCAAAAAAGTCTTCGTCTACTTCAGTGGCAGGCAGTGTAACGTGCTGTTCTTTACCGCGGCTGTCGGTGAAGCGCAGGTCAACCCATTTGACTTCGTGTTCTTTGATCAAATCAATCGTCTTGGACATTGTGCATGCTCCGTAGTGATTTCGTGTTCGTTGTGCCGGATCGTTCAGTGTGCTGAGGCCCGATCTCTTGCAGGTGAAGGCAGCTTACCAGAAGCCTTTGGCCCTTACCTTTCAATTACGGCTGCTCCTCACTAAGCAAGTGCCTTGCCAGTTTTGTGTAACTGCGCCACAACAGCGCAGTGGCAAGGCTTTGGTGCGTTGTGTGTGCAAAACTGTACGGTGGCCGGCCTGGAATTGCACCAGAATAGCGCACCACTTTGGTGCGAAAACCGGTGGATTGCCTGATATCAGTGCGCCGGAAGGGTTGGTTACATATTAGGCACTATTCTTCATATTATCGACATGGACTTTTCGATATACTGCGCGCCGCTAATTTCTGCAGGATACCCGTTGTGATTGATAAGCTTAGAAACGTCGCCATCATTGCCCACGTTGACCACGGTAAAACCACCCTGGTTGACCAGTTGCTGCGCCAGTCTGGCACCCTGGACCGTAAAGAGCTCGAAAACGAGCGCGTTATGGACTCCAACGACCAGGAAAAAGAGCGTGGCATTACCATTCTGGCAAAAAACACCGCGCTGAAATGGAAGGACTACGATATCAACATCGTAGACACCCCGGGCCACGCTGACTTCGGTGGCGAAGTTGAGCGGGTAATGAGCATGGTAGACAGTGTGCTGCTGGTGGTGGATTCCATCGACGGCCCCATGCCGCAAACCCGCTTTGTTACCCAGAAAGCTTTCGCAGCGGGCCTGCGTCCGATTGTGGTTGTGAACAAGATCGACCGCCCGGGTGCGCGCCCGGACTGGGTTGTAGACCAGGTCTTTGACCTGTTCGATAACCTGGGTGCCACCGACGAGCAGCTGGACTTCCCGATTGTTTACGCCAGCGCCCTGAACGGCATTGCCGGTATGGACCATGAAGACCTCCAGGACAACATGGACGCCGTGTTCCAGGCGATTGTTGACCACGTGCCTGCGCCTTCTGTTGACATGGACGGCCCGTTCCAGATGCAGATCTCCCAGCTGGACTACAACAGCTTCCTGGGTGTAATCGGTATCGGCCGTATCATGCGCGGTAAAGTGAAAACCAACACGCCGGTGGTGGCTCTCGGTGCCGACGGCAAGAAGCGTAACGGCCGTATTCTGAAGATCATGGGCCACTCCGGCCTGCAGCGTGTAGAGGTTGAAGAAGCCCAGGCTGGCGACATTGTGTGCGTGAGTGGCCTGGACCAGCTGTTCATTTCCGACACCCTGTGTGATCCCTCTAACGTAGAAGCCCTGCCGGCGCTGACCGTTGACGAGCCCACCGTATCCATGACCTTCCAGGTAAACGATTCGCCGTTTGCCGGTAAAGAAGGGAAATACGTGACCAGCCGTAACATCAAAGAGCGCCTGGAAAAAGAGCTGCTGCACAATGTGGCACTCCGTGTTGAAGAAGGCGATTCAGCGGACAAGTTCAAGGTGTCTGGCCGTGGTGAACTGCACCTTTCGGTTCTGATCGAGAACATGCGCCGCGAAAACTTCGAGCTGGCCGTAGGCCGCCCGGAAGTGGTGGTCAAGGAAGTAAACGGCCAGAAGGAAGAGCCGTACGAAAACGTGATCATCGACATCGAAGAGCAGCACCAGGGCGCGATCATGGAGCAGATGGGTCTGCGTAAGGGTGACATGACCAACATGATCCCGGACGGCAAGGGCCGAATCCGCCTGGAATACACCATTCCTGCCCGCGGCCTGATCGGTTTCCGGAACACCTTCCTGACCATGACCTCCGGTACCGGCATCCTGACCTCCACCTTCAGCCACTACGGCCCGGTGAAGATGGGTGACGTAACCAGCCGCCAGAACGGTGTTATCGTTTCCATGGCTACTGGCACTGCGCTGACCTACTCCCTGGAAACCCTGCAGAGCCGGGGCAAGCTGTTCCTGGACCCGGGCCAGGAAATCTACGAAGGCCAGCTTTGTGGTATCCACAGCCGCGACAACGACCTGGTGGTTAACCCCACTAAGGGCAAAAAGCTGGACAACATGCGTGCCTCCGGTAAAGACGAAGTGATCGGCCTGGTGCCGCCCATCAAGTTCACCCTGGAGCAGGCGCTGGAGTTCATCGACGACGATGAGCTTGTGGAAGTAACGCCCAAGTCGATCCGTCTGCGCAAGAAGCTTCTGACCGAGAACGAGCGCAAGCGCGCGGGTAAGAAGTAAAAGACTTTTTGCCACGAAATCCACGAAAGGACACGAAAGAAAGAAACTCATTGGCCACGGACACTCACTGACCCTCACGGACAAAAATGCTTTAGGCAGTTGTCCGTGTGATTCCGTGAGTGTCCGTGGCAAAACAATAATCATTTTCTTTTAAGTTTTTTCGTGTTCTTTAGTGGATTTCGTGGCAAAGCAATCCCTCCTTTATTGTCCTTGCATATCTCAGCTAGACTGCCGTTATCCCTGAAACGGAGTTCGTCATGCTGAACCTCTACCCGGACATCGAACCCTACGCCCGTCATCGCCTTGCGGTGGACGAACCCCATGAGCTGTACCTGGAAGAATCCGGCAATCCGGATGGCATTCCTGTGCTTGTGGTTCACG
The DNA here is from genome assembly GCF_000475255.1 of Marinobacter sp. ES-1. Taxonomy (NCBI): domain Bacteria; kingdom Pseudomonadati; phylum Pseudomonadota; class Gammaproteobacteria; order Pseudomonadales; family Marinobacteraceae; genus Marinobacter; species Marinobacter sp. ES-1. Next base: position 50,324 of record NZ_AXBV01000064.1, on the reverse strand, counting down.
GTGGCCCGGGTGGTGGGTGTGAGGATTACCATCGTCGGTTTTTCGATGCCGAGCGTTTCCGGATTATCCTGATGGACCAGCGCGGCGCTGGCCGTTCCACGCCTTTGGCGGAGTTGGAAGGCAACAGCACCGACAAGCTGGTTAAGGATATGGAAACCATTCGCCAGTTTCTGGGTATTGACCGCTGGTTGCTGTTTGGTGGCAGCTGGGGCTCCACGCTCAGCCTGGTGTATGCCGAAACCTATCCGGAGCGGGTTCTCGGGCTGGTGTTGCGGGGCATTTTCCTGTGCCGGCCGCGAGATATTCAGTGGTTTTATCAGGAAGGCGCGAGCCGGGTGTTTCCGGATTACTGGCAGGATTTCCTGGCCCCGATTCCCGAAGCTGAGCGCGGTGATATGGTGACGGCCTACTATCGCCGGCTCACCAGCGCCAATGAACTGGAGCAGATTCAGGCGGCCAAGGCCTGGTCGATCTGGGAAGGCCGTTGCGCCACCCTGCATCCGAACCCCAAGGTGGTGGAGCATTTCGGTCATCCCCATGTGGCCATCGCCCTGGCACGTATTGAGTGCCATTACTTCATGAACAACGCCTTTCTGGAACCGGATCAGATTGTGCGGGACGCGGGCCGGTTGGCGGGTATTCCCGGGGTAATCGTGCATGGCCGTTACGACATGGTGTGCCCGCTGGATAATGCCCTCGCCTTGCACCGGGCCTGGCCAGAAGCCGAGCTGCATATTATCCGGGATGCCGGCCACTCGGCCTCCGAGCCGGCCATTGTGGATGCGCTGTTGCGGGGCGTCGACGAAGTGGTGGCGAAAAGCCTGCCCAGCGCCGGTTGAGCATAGACTTATTATTGGCCTTCAAGGGCTTGCGGCCCCGCTGAGGGACCTATACACTCTTTCGGGTTGCTGATTTTTAACCCTGTGCTCATCTTTGCCAAGGGATGGAATGAAAGGACTGATCCAGCGCGTTTCCGAAGCCAGTGTTACGGTGGATGGCGAAAAGATTTCTGCCATCGGGCCGGGGCTTTTGTTATTGCTGGGTGTGGAAAGGGACGACACACAGAATGAGGCCAGGGACTTGTGCCGAAAAATCCTCTCTTACCGGGTATTCCCCGACGAGCAGGGCCGGATGAACGTTAACGTTCAGGACTCCGGCGGTTCCCTGCTGATTGTTCCCCAGTTCACACTTGCCGCCGATACCGGCTCCGGCACCCGCCCGGGGTTCTCGCTGGCGGCTGAGCCGGAGGTGGCCAATTCCATGTATCAGTACTTTGTTGCCCAGGCCCGTGGTGAGCTTGGGGAGAGTCGTGTGGGGGAAGGGCAGTTCGGTGCAGACATGAAAGTGGCCCTGGTAAATGACGGCCCTGTCACGTTCATGCTGGAAACCGGCAAAAAGGGTTAGTGCACAGAAATGTGACAGAGTTGTATCTGGTGCCTCACAAAAGGGCGGCAGATAAGGTAATGTTTGAGCCGGTTGGTGGTTTTGCTGGCTCGGGTCGCCTTAGTTGATTGTTCTGGAAGCGGTTTTTGGGTTCTGGCCCTGATTTTGGTTAATAAGTCAGGAATGAGTGGTCAGGCAATTGAGGAATAAAGAACTTTGCTTCCTGACCAAAAAAGGCTAAAAATTAGCCCGTGAAAATTTGCAAAAATGCAAGCATTGTATTAAAACAGATTTATCACGCGGAACTTTAACAAAGTTCTGTAAGTGGTTGAGAACTAAGGTTCGGGGCTTTCCCGGCCAGATAAAAAGAAGAAATGTCGGCCCCCTGTTGGAAATAAATGGGGGTTGATCGGGGTTCAGGTAAAACCGGCATTTGCTGGATTTACCAGTAAAAATCGGGGCTTATACCCGTCGAAAACCTGAGTTAACTCAAAAAGGAAGACGCAACATGAAAAAAACTATTCTTGCTTCTGCTATTGCAGCCGCAACCTTCTCTGGCGCTGCTCTGGCCCAGGAAAGCAACCTGCCGACCGTTTACGGTAATATTCAGTACGCACTGTCTTATGAGAACTTTGACGAAGGCCCTAGCGAAGTTGATCACTTTGACAACGGCTCAACTCTGGGTGTTGCCCATAGCCACGAAATTGCACCAGGTATCACCGGCTTCTTCAAAATGGAGCTGGAAGGCATTAACGCTGACGACAAAGCGAAGAGCAGCGGTATCGATAAGCTGGACGAAGCCTACATTGGTGTGAAAGGTGACAGCTTTGGTCAGGTGTGGGTGGGTTCTGACGACTCTACCTACGAATCTGCGATTGAGGTGATTGGTAACTTCTACGAAGTAGGAGGATACAATCTGGCCGGCGGTTATGACACAGGTGAAGGCGACCTGATTCAGTATATGTCTCCGTCTTTCGGTGGCCTGAAGCTGGCGGCTGCTGTTCAGGTTAACGGCGACTCAAAGGAAGGTGGTAAGTCTTATCCGTATCAGTTGGCCGCCATCTACAGTGTAGACGCGCTGGAACTGGCGTTTGCTATGGATTCAAACGACGGTAAACTCAAATACTCCAGCAATGGTCTTGATGACAGCGGCGCCCAAGACCTGAGTGGTAACAACGAGAACACCTACGGCCTGCGCGCTACATACAACCTGGATAACCTGAGCCTGACCGCTCAGTTCCAGACCCGCAAGGACGTTGAAGACAAATTTGGTTTGATGGGTGTTTACACTTTAGGCAAGAACCAGTTTGCTCTTTCTTATGAGCGTTCTGAAGCGGACGGCGATCTGAATGCCCTGAAAGCGGGCGACCAAGATGTAAAAGACATTGTGACCATTCAGGCGCTGCATAACCTGTCTGACAACATGTATGTGTATGTTGAAGGTTACTTCGCAGGCGGAGACCAGGTGCACCAGTGGGATTCCAACGGGGATGACAAGATCACTGATGCTGATTTCGCCACTGACGAGAAAACCCTCGCAGCCGTTGGCGCCGTTTACTACTTCTGATGAGCTAACCAGCTAATCAAGTAGTATCAAAAAGCCGGTGACTCAGGTCACCGGCTTTTCTGTTTTAATAAATCGCACAATTTTCCGCGGAGCTTCCATGGCCACAGAACTCGAAATCAAACTTACTTTGTCTGAGCCTGCACAAGCCAAGGCCCTTGAATGGCTGCTGGCCCGGCCGGAAGCTTCGAAAGGGCCGTGTAAGGCCCTGATCAACCGCTACTACGACACCCCGAACGCAGCCCTTAACGGCGCCCAGGCCGCCTTGCGGGTACGCCAGGCGGGTGACCGGTTTATCCAGACCCTGAAAACCCGGGGCGAGTTTGTGGAGGGCGCCCATCGCCGCGAGGAGTGGGAATGGGAGCTGTCTGACCCGGAGCTGGATTTATCGCTGCTGGAGCAAACGCCTCTGCATGGACAGGTTGATCTGCAAGCGCTGGAACTGGCGTTCGAAACCAACTTCCAGCGGCAGGTAGTCATGCTGGAATCCGGCGCCAGCGTGATCGAAGTGGCGGTGGATTCGGGAGAAATTCTCGGTGGTGGCCGTTCGCTGCCGCTGCACGAGGTGGAGTTCGAGCTGAAGGCCGGCGAACCTGGGGAATTGATGTACTGGGCGCAGGCGCTGGCCAGTGAGGTGCCGGTGTTCCTGAACCTGGTCAGCAAGGCTGAGCAGGGTTACTTCCTTGCCGGAATCTATCATCCGGATATTACGGCTTGCGATGAGCCCTTATCGGTAACGGACCTGCTGCATACCTTGAGCGTAAGCTGGCTGACCGGTGAGCCGGTAAAGCTGCCGGAATCCGCTCTGAGCGCTATTGCCGGGGTTGTCGAGGCGTCGGGTTCTGCTAGTCAGTGGCAACCGCTCAGTGAGCAGCTTCAGGCCGGCACCACCGCCTCAGAGCTTATCCGCCAATTCCCGCACTTGGGCCAGTTGCAGTTAGCCCTGGCTCTTGGTCGTTAATTGGTTCCGGCGTTGCTTTCTTTTTCCGGGACGGCTTCGTTAGCTGCCTTTTGCTCGTTCTGCTCATGCATGGATCGCCACTGCGCCAGAAAATCCCGGTAGCGGTCCAGTGCCTCCTCCACCACGGAAACCTCCGGTGTGTCCGTTGAGCGCACCAATACGATCAGCCCCTTGCCTTCCACTTCCTTGTTGGTGTCCGGATGGCAGATCACTTCGTTGTCGTGGTCGATATAGGCCAGCGCTGTGCCGATGCCATGCCGTACCAGGGCGCTGACGATGTCTGCCCAGGTCAGGTCGTCCAGCTCCAGGTCGTAGCGGTGGGGGTGGTCACGCTCGTAGTTGAACATGTCTTCCAGCACTTTCTCTGAACCTGGCGCCACCACGGCGCGCACCATGATTTCCGGATAGGTTCGAACCGGCCGAATGATGGTGCGCACCCCCAACGCCTTGAAGCGGTCTCGGTTGGCGTCTGTTACGCATTCCACGGTGGTTTTGCCGCCCAGGTTGGATTCGGTTAGCCGGTGGGCGATGTCGAAGGTCAGGCTGTCTGAGAACGGGTCAGACTCGTCGGCCGCGAGTACTATAACATGCCTTGCACTGCCGGCATGTACCGCTTTCAGGCCTTCCGGGTCGTTTCCGGCACCGTGAAAGTGCACCATCCCGCAATCCCGCAGCTCGGCCGGCAGGCCGCCGGGAAACTGCCGGGTCAGCAGCATGATTGGCACTGTGTGGTACTCCGGTATCGACCGGATCTGGGTGGCGAAGCGCATGAAGTATTGCTCGCCACCGGTGCGCGGGGTGTTGATGATTACGATGTGGTCTTTCATGTTGTAGATCCAGCGTCCGGAGAGGATTCGTTCACGGCGGTAGAACCGGTATTCAATATAGTCGCTGACAATCAGCGTAAGCAGGGTAATGGCGGTTACAAACATCAGCACCACGGTACTGATGCGCCCGATAGCGGTTACCGGGGCGTAGTCGCCATAGCCTACGGTGACCAGTGTGGTCATGGTCAGCCACATGGCTTCGAAAAAGCTCAGCGGTTCTACCGCCCAGAGAATGAGGACCTGTGCGGTAACAAGGGCTCCCAGTGTGAAGAACAAGCGGCTAATGCGCTGGCGGATCAGCCCTCCCATGGGTAGGTGTGGCTGCGAGTGTTCCGGGTTCAGCGGGCGACGATTGCGCATCATGGAGTGGGGCTGCCTGTTCAGTCCGTGGCAAGTTCGTTATACAGTACCGGAAATATATCAGAGAGACAGGGGTTTGCGTTATGTCTGAGCCTATGGGTTCGTTACCAGCGGAGCTGTCACAGGCGGATGTTGCCGAGGCCTGCGCCCGCAGTGTGTTTCTGGCCCAGACGCTGGAACGCTATCCGGAGCAGGTTCAGGCCGCGGTTAAGGCCCGCGCACTGTCCGAGCCCACCACAGAAGCGTGGCTGAAACAGCGCTGGGGCGATTTCCTGGCAACCGTTGATTCCGAGCCGTCGCTGCACGTAGCCCTTCGCCAGTACCGGCGGGAAGTGCAGTTCCGGATTATCTGGCGGGATCTGATGAAGTGGGCCGATCTGCATGAAACCATGGCTGCCACCAGTGCCTTTGCCGACGTGGCCATTGATGGCGCTCTCAGCTGGCTTTATGACAAGGTCTGTGAGGAATTCGGTACACCCATGGGCCCCGACCCCATTACCCGTGAACACGTGCCCCAGAAAATGGTGGTGCTGGGCATGGGCAAGCTCGGCGGGCGGGAACTGAATGTATCCTCGGACATCGACCTGATTTTTGCCTTTCCGTCCAAGGGCGAAACCGAGGGTGGCCGGCGGGCCCTGGACAACCAGCAATTCTTTATCCGTCTTGGCCAGCGGCTGATTCAGGCCCTGGATCAGATTACGGCCGACGGCTTTGTGTTCCGGGTGGATATGCGCTTGCGCCCCTATGGCCAGAGTGGTGCCCTGGCGCTCAGTTTTGCGGCACTGGAAACCTACTACCAGGATCAGGGCCGGGACTGGGAGCGCTATGCCATGGTCAAGGCCCGGGTGGTGGCCGGCGACCAGCGGGCGGGGCAGGTTTTGATGGAAAGCCTGCGGCCGTTTGTTTATCGAAAATACATTGATTTCAGTGCCTTCGAATCGCTGCGCACCATGAAAGACATGATCAGCCGGGAAGTGCGCCGCAAGGGACTGGAGAACAACATCAAGCTGGGCAGTGGAGGTATCCGCGAGATCGAGTTTGTGGTGCAGGCTTTCCAGCTGATCCGTGGCGGCCGGGACCGGGAGCTGCAACAGCGGGAACTGCTGAATATCCTGAAAGAGCTGGAAGAGCTGGAGCTGCTGCCATCCTCCGTTGTGAAGGAGCTGCGAGAGGCCTATGTGTTCCTGCGCAACCTGGAGCATGCACTGCAGGGCATGGAAGACAAGCAGACCCAGGTCTTACCGGACGACGAACTTTCCCAGGCCCGGGTTGCCCGCATTATGGAGTTTGATGACTGGGCCGCCTTCCAGCAGGCGCTGGATGAGCACCGCAACCGCGTTGCCCGGCACTTCGCCAACATCATCGCGACCGAGGAAGAGGAAGGCGATTCCGAAAACGGCATGGATGACGGCTGTTACGAACTCTGGCTGGCGGAAATGGAAGAGCCCGCTGCGGTGGAATGGCTGGCGGAGAAAGGTTTCGAAAATCCGGAAGATAGTTACAAGCGCCTGGTGAGCCTGCGGGACAGCCGAACCGTGCAGACCCTGCAAACCCAAGGCCGCAAACGGCTGAACCAGTTCATGCCGTTATTGCTGAACGCGTTGATGGATGTTGAGAATGCGTCGGAAACCCTCGACCGGGTATTGCAGCTGGTAGAGGCCATTTTGCGCCGCACCGCCTACATGGTGCTGCTGGTGGAAAACCCCGGCGCACTCACCCAGCTGGTGCGCCTGTGTAGCGACAGCCCCTGGATTGCCCGCCTGCTGGCTGAAACGCCGCTGCTGCTGGACGAACTGCTGAATGCCGAGAGCCTGTACAGCCCGCCTGCCAAGGAAGAACTGCAGGATGACCTGCGCCAGCAGATGCTACGCATTCCCTACGAAGACCTGGAAGAACAGATGGAGGCGTTGCGTTACTTCAAGAAGGCCCATGTGCTGCGAGTAGCCGCGTCTGAGCTCAAGGGCACCTTGCCCCTGATGAAGGTGAGTGATTACCTGACCTGGATTGCCGAAGTGGTGCTGGACCATGTGGTGGATGTGGCCTTCTCCAACCTGGTCAGCCGCCATGGTTATCCGCGGCGGGCAGATGGTTCGGCGTGTGACACAGACTTCGCCATCATCGGCTACGGCAAGCTCGGCGGTATCGAACTCGGTTACACCTCGGACCTGGACCTGGTGTTTGTACACCAGGCCGATCCGCAACTGGCCACCGATGGTGACAAGCCCATCGACAACGCGGTGTTCTACACCCGCCTGGGCCAGCGCATTGTGCACATTCTCAGCACTCAGACGCCCTCCGGCCAGCTTTATGAAGTGGATATGCGCCTGCGGCCGTCCGGTAACTCCGGCCTGCTGGTCAGCACCTTGCAGGCGTTTGAGAAATATCAGCAGAACGATGCCTGGACCTGGGAGCATCAGGCCCTGGCCCGGGCCCGTGGCGTTGCCGGCTGCCCGGATACCCTTCAAGCCTTCGAGGGTATCCGTCACCAGATTCTGTGCACGTCAAGGGATAAAGCTGCCCTGCGCCAGCAGGTGGTGGAGATGCGGGAGAAAATGCGCAGTAGCCTCGGCACGCCGGAAATCCGGCGGGACGAAGTGTTTCACATCAAACACGATGCCGGCGGTATTGTGGATATCGAATTCATGATGCAGTACCTGATGTTGGCCTGGAGTGCCGAGCACCCGGAGCTGACCCAGTGGAGCGACAATATTCGCCAGATGGAAGAGCTGGGCCGTGCCGGTGTATTGCCGGTGGAGGACACAGAGAAGTTGCGGGAGGTATACATTACCTTGCGTTCGACCATTCACCGCCGGGCGCTGCAAAACCTGAATAGCCAGGTGGAGGGCAGTGCATTTCAGGAAGAGCGTGACTACATCCAAAGTATGTGGAAAAAAGTCATGCTTGAGTAGCAAGCTAAATTTATTTCTGTCCGGCTTTCCTGCTAGAATGCTGGATCCCCGAAAACTGCTTATTCAGGAGCACTGTAGAAATGTCGATGGCTGATCGCGATGGCCTTATCTGGCTGGATGGTGAAATGGTTCCCTGGCGGGAAGCCAAAACCCACGTACTCACTCACACCCTGCATTACGGCCTCGGCTGCTTTGAAGGCGTGCGTGCGTACAACACCGCGAACGGCCCGGCAATTTTCCGGCTGAAAGAACACACCGACCGGTTGTTCAACTCCGCCCACATCCTGAACATGAAAATGCCGTTCAGCAAAGACGTGATCAACGAAGCCCAGCGCGCTGCGGTTCGTGAGAACAACCTGGACGAAGCCTACCTGCGCCCCATGGTATTTCTGGGTTCCGAAGGCATGGGCCTGCGCGCCGACAACCTGCAGGTGCACGTAATGGTTGCGGCCTGGAGCTGGCCGTCTTACATGTCGCCAGAAGCCAAGGAGCTGGGCATCAAGGTGCGCACTTCTTCTTACACTCGCCACCACGTGAACATCACCATGTGTAAGGCGAAGGCCAACGGCAACTACATCAACTCCATGCTGGCCCTGAACGAAGCCATTTCCGGCGGCGCTGAAGAAGCCCTGTTGCTGGACAACGAAGGCTACGTGGCGGAAGGCTCCGGCGAGAACATCTTCATCGTTCGCAACGGTGAGCTGCACACCCCGGAACTGACCTCCTGCCTGGCCGGCATCACCCGCGCCACCATCATCGACTTCGCCAAAGACCTTGGCCTGGTGGTGAAAGAACGCCGCATCACTCGCGACGAAGTGTACATTGCTGAAGAAGCCTTCTTCACCGGCACCGCCGCTGAAGTGCTGCCAATCCGTGAACTGGACGGACGTCAGATTGGCGAAGGCAAGCGTGGCCCGATTACCGAGAAGCTGCAGAGTATGTATTTTGATGCGGTGAAGGGTAAGCTGGCTCAGCATTCCGAGTGGTTGACGTCGGTTAAGTAAATTGATGTATCCGGCCTGACAGGTCGATAAGCCGCTCTTTTGTTTTCAGAAGGGCGGCTTTTTTTATTAGCGTAATATAAACGATGTCTTAGAAGGTGGACTCTGTGAGCTCTGGTGGCGAAGTGAGTATACAATCTGGCGACGTTACTGCTCTGGTTGCGCCTGAGTATGCTGATGTCTTTGATCCTGGTTGGTTTGATCCGGAGTTCTGGCAGGACAAGGCAACGCCTGTTTCAGTGGGAGGGCGGGGTAGTGCGTGGTTTGTAGAGCACGGTCAGAATGCTTGGGTCCTTCGACACTATAGAAGAGGCGGACTTGTTGCTCGCATTGTGTCATCAAACTACCTTTATTTTGGTGCCAGTAGGAGTCGACCTTTCCGTGAGTTCCGTGTTTTAAGCAAGCTTTCATCGTCCGGTTTTCCTGTCCCCAAGCCGATTGGGGCGATAGTTAACCGTGCCGGTTTGTCATACACAGGGGCAATCATCATAGAACGGTTTATCAATGCTCGACCACTAGGTGATTGTTTGGATAGTTTAGACTCACAAGTTTGGCGAGAAATCGGCAGATCGGTTCGCAGTTTTCATGATGCGGGGGTTTATCATGCTGACCTTAATTGTTTCAATGTTCTGCTTAGAGGGTCGGAGGTTTTTCTAATTGACTTCGACAAAGCACGCATCTTCTCTGGTGCACGGAACAGTTCCGCTGCGAAGTGGAAGATTAGAAATTTGGAAAGGTTAAAGCGTTCTATTTATAAGGTTTCAGTGAGCGATACGAACCTTAATGTTGAACATGGTTGGGCTGCGTTGCTTGATGCCTATAACCTCTTCTGATCACCTACTATAGTCCCGGAACCTTAATGTTAAACCTACTTAGTTCTCGTTACGCGCCAGTAGTAGCCAAATGGTTAGTGTTGGCGCCTGTCGTTTACGTTTTCACCATCATGTGGTGGGTTTCAGAAGGTGCTAAGTATGTTCCTGGTCTTGTGATTGTTTCCCTGCTGCTCATGGCCGCTACGTGGCCTGCTCTTCGGTGTTCAGCAGTTAATGATAGTTCGCCGCTAGATCCATTCTTAAAGGTGTTCTGGCTTTATGTGTTTTACAGTGCTTTTGTTTATTTTTATCACGGTGGGAGCTGGAGCGAGTTAAGAGCGCTACTGTGCTTTGCGCTATACGGACAGTTTGCGAAACGACTAACGCTGCCGGACTCATGGCGCATTGGCCTATTGTTCCTGTCCTCACTATCCCTGTCTATTGTAGCTTTCAGCGAGTATCTTGACCATGGTGGGCGTGTTGGAGGGACTATAAATCCTATACCGTTTGCTACAGTAATTGGCACGCTATTGATTGCGTTGTATGCGTGGGCTTTGTTCTCGGGTACGAACTCCAAGCCAAAAGCGATAGCATCGTTGTCTATTCTCGCGCTGTTAGTTTCGCTGATGATGACCCAGACGCGAGGAGTTCTTATACCGGTCCTGGTGGTGGTTATAGCTTTGCCTTTGCTATCAGCATTAAAGCAGCAGGGAGTAAGGGCTCGCAAAACTGTTATGGCTCTGTTAGTGGTGCTGGTTGCCGCCTCTACGGGTTTAGCAATTATAAATTCGGATCGAATCGCGCGGACCATCGATGAGGTCGAAGCCGTGAGTAGTGGGGATCTATCTACTTCGATTGGTATTCGGTTGCAACTTTGGCGTTCAGCGATTCCTTTAATTGCTGATTCTCCTTTAGTGGGACACGGAGACGGTTATCGAGATGCGTTACAGCGATTGTACGAAGACGGTAAGCTGAGTGGGCAGCTTAATCGTTTCAATGCGGCTCACTTTCACAATCAGTTCTTAGATCTCTGGGTAAAGAAAGGTGTTTTGGGTCTCTGTATTTTCGTATTGACCTTGGCTGTGGCAATCAAGATTTTCTGGTCTTCGGGAATGCCACTCTGGCGAAGCAAGGGGGGAGCGGCGATTGTGCTCTTGTTGAGTGTATCAGCGCTGACGGATGTCCCCTTGTTGCATGTTCCAGTTATTTTCTATGTTGGTTTCTTGATTTTGATACTGGCGGCAGAGAGGCCGAGACGCTTTGAGTTCAATTAACGGACCCAAAGCGCCTATGTAGCTCATCCAAAGGTAGAATTGGTTGCTGGCATCACCCTGACTCTCTGAGGTTGTCCCGGATCTTCTTTCGTTTAAGTATTTTGAACATTGTTTCAATTTTAGTTGGGTGGACATAAATAAGTCGCTGAAAGGCAAGTTTTAGTGCCGTGAGCTTACTTCCTTCACCTATCGGGGACGATAGATTGCAAAATCGGTTGTACTGATTTTGCCACTCGAAATGGTGCCATTGGGCGCATTGCCCACGAGGTCGGGATATTCTTGCGGTGCCGAGAAATTTCTGACAGAGGCCAAGTCCGAGCTCCTCGGGCGAAGCAATTACAAGATTGTTGGCGTAGATGTGGTTTGACTTTTCAATGTTCCCGTGTGAATTGTCCAGTAGGCCTCTCAGCGAAATATCTGGATCGAACTTTGACAAAGCGCGTAGCCAAAACATCTGAGTGCAATCAATTGGGAAAGTTGAGTAGTAGGATACTTCATTCTCTTTGATAGGATCTGTCGCATTATGGAGCAAGTCCAGATCCCACAAAGACATGAGATCCTCTGTGCGTCCGAAGTAGAAGAAATCACTTAGATGATATGCCACCGGAAAGCCTTTAGCATACTTTCTTGTGAAAACGTTGCTGACAACCACTCGCTCCTGCAGAAAACGGAATTTTTCGCTACGTGCAGGGTATCTGCCCTGAATCTCAACAAACATAGAGCCGGTTAGAAAGTTATCACTACGGAGTTTGACAGCATATGGAGTTTTGACGCGATTAAGTCCGGCTTTGGTAGAAACAATTTGCCGGTTGTTGTTGAATTGCTGGGGCTCCCCGTTAGCTTTGAAGTAGCGGATGTTGGGTCCGGGGTCGGGGCTTATCACGAGTTCGTCGTAGTCAAGGCCTGCCAGATCCTGATCAGGCCAGGTTGAAAGAATAATGTGAGCGCCGGGAAGATGCTGGCGTACAGATTTCAGGCACTTTTTGGTAATGCCTTCTTCCTGCTCCCTGTCCCGAAATGTCTGGACAGGTCCCTGAACTACGACTGTTATGTCCGTGTTACTAACCACTTGAGCGCTCCATTTTCCTATACACACAGTCGGCATACGTTCCAGCTACAGCCCGGTAATCAAGGAAGGAAATATCGTTCTCGCTTACCTCAGGAGGCTCTAATAGGATTTCGTCAATCGCCTTTGCTAAGCCGTCAACGTCACCACGGCGGACAATCCACTTGCTAAGTCTGCCAGCAAGCAGTTCGTTGCTCCCTCCCGCATCAGTTGCGACAACCGGTGTTCCTGATACCAAGCTCTCAACGACCACTGTGGGCAAGCCTTCAACATCGGAGCTTGAGACGTATAACACGGCGTTTCGATAGGCTCCGAGTAAGTCACTACAGAATCCAGGGAAGATAACTTTATCAGACAATCCAAGTTCGGCAGCTTGTTGTTTCAGGGCGCTGAGCTTTCTGCCATCACCGAATATCACCAAAGGATAGGTTTTCTTTGTTTTCGAGTACGCATCAATCAAGAGGTCGAAGCGCTTAGTGCGGTCTGGTCTTCCAGCAGACATAATATAGGCTTCCGGGAGCCTCGCTGAGCAGGGTGCCTGCATCGCTGACTTAAGGCGCGCAAAGTTGAAACCGTTGTAGATTTCTCCAATCGTTTTGGGCGAAGCACCAATGCCGGTTAACATATCTCTTGAGACATCTTTTGATACTGAAAGTAAATTTTTATCCGAGTAAATTCGTTGGTATATTTTTCGATAGAAAATGCGTTTAATTCCGGATAGTTTGCCAAGTAGGTTTTCAGCCTTGCAGCTATGAACAATGATATATTCGTCACCTACTCCTTTGTGCATTGGGATGCAGCTCATGCCATGAAAGAAAATGGCGGAATAATCTTTTGCGTTCAGTCGGTTATACAGTTGAGCTGAAAAAAAACGGCTAAATAGAAAATAGTAAAAATGGCGGCCCAGAATTGATGAAAAAAACTTTAGGAACCATTTGCTTGCCTTTTTTTCCTTAGATAAACCGAAGATTGGAATATACTGATCATTTCCTTGCAAATCCCCGGGGTACTCCCAGAAAATATAGTCTACCTCGATGCCACTGTTTCGTAATTCCGAAGCCGTGTCGATTGTTGCTCGATAAAGTGCGAGTCGGTAGTTCGAGGCGCCGAGAACGAATGCAACCTTCATCGTTAAACCTTATGTTTTTGCGTTAGAAACTCGGTGTATTCTTCTGGAGTTCCGCAGAAAATCACCTCATTGTGGTGTATCAAGTGGTAGTGAACAGAGTCACCGCGCTCTATCAGCAGGTTATATAGTGGTGCTATGTAAAGTTCGCCTTTAGGCCACTCAGACTCCGGCGTCAGACGGTATTGCTCAAAGGCATCAGTGAAATATTTCGCATTACGGAAGTAGTACAAGCCGGTGCTACACAGTTCCGATATGCGGTTTTTCTCAGCGGTTCTTTTGACGAGTGTTGAATTTGTTGCGATAGGCTCTGCAAATGACCAATGCTCTCCTGGTCCTTTGAAGACTTCAAGATAGCCGCTACCGATACGACTGACGGGCGGGAAGAGAAAGCCAGGCCGGAAGGTGTCAATATTGAAAATAGTCAGCGCTTGCTCATCTGCTTTGACCTGCTTCAGGGCGAGATACACTGTTTCAGCTTGGCCGCGGGTTTCTTCGTCAAGAACGATAACATCGTAGCTCTTAATGCCCAATGCTTTGGCACCTTTGGTTACAAAGCTTGGGGTGTCGAATACGTTTCGCACAACGAAGATGAAATGCTCGTTGCTAAAGTATTTCTCGAAACTCAAAACGGAGTGTTCGAAAAGCGTCCGTCCATGGGCCTCCAGCATATACTTTGGCTTATCGTACCCAGCTTTGAAAAAACGGGAGCTGAGCCCGGCCATTGGGATAACAATCATTGCTGGTGTCTCTCCATTATGTCGTATAGGCGAAAAGCGTTCGCTAACAGGGCTTTTTGTCGATGTTTGTCGTCATTGTGTAGCGGTAGCATAGAGAGGAATAGTTGGATCTGCATGGCATAGAGTTCAGTTGGAGTCACGGAAAAATGTGAGTCCACCATTTCCAGAAAAAGCTGCTGTACATCATGGAGCTTCGGCGTCTCGGGAAGTGCGATAGAAACTTCTCGGCCGTTGAAAACAGTATTGTGGTAGCCAGCAATGATCCAGTCGTACATGCCCAAAACCGAGTGGCTTAGCTTCGCCAGGTCGTATCGGATATCACCAAAAATACTCTGGTCCCCGTTTGGAGTCAGCCCGCGCGGGTCGATAACCTTGATTCGATTGGTGCGGAATTCGTACAGGACGTTGCTGAAGCAGAAATCACCGTGGACAAGAGTGCTTGCTGACTCGATTAGTGGAAGCCGACTTTCGCTGCCTTTCACGAGATCCTGTAGTGACAGCTCAAATGTCCGACTTTGCGTTCCTTTTGAGCGAAACTGAAAGGCCATGTCAAGAGGTATGCCGCTTTCCAGAGAAAAGCTTTCAAGTCTGGAAGTGGTCTTTTCTGTGAAAAGTGCGCTTAGTTCTGCGGCAGGTTGCTTATCTCCCTGGCTGCTGTGAGCCTTGCATTCGCCGAGAAACGAAAGGCACTCCTTGAAGATCTTCTTCCACAACAACGGTGGAATATCTGCAAAAACATATAACTCGTTCAGTGGAGTGTGATGCAGATACTCTAGTCTGTATGAGCTTTCATTCAGTCCTTTGGTACGCCCCAGATATTGTGGTGTGAAACGCCGTAACATTGGTGGCAGGCTTTCAAACCAGTTTGCTTCTGCTGCGATTTTTGCGTCGTGTGTTCCTGATTTTTCAATCCAGCTGGGTGTGATTTTCAGGTCATTGAAGACTCGTTGGGTCGTATGCGCCGACTTAGATCTAAAGTAGGTATTTGCATGCCCAAAATCCAGCCAGCTGGAGACTTTGACTGTGCTGAGCCCGATGGCTTTTCTGTATTGTCCCAAACCCTCTAGAAACTGCCAGTTGCACCGTGTGATACAACGTATCAGTTGTCTGGGACTGCTGAACTTGAAGTAACCTGTTACCACTGAATGTTCGTTTGCGGCCATCGCATCCTGGCTGCTAACCAGCCAGTTATCATCATCTTCGCTGACGATGGCCCAGTCGTAATTGTCCTCTACCGTGGCGACGGCAACCAGATCGTCTCCGTGCGGTAGCGGCTCAATCAGTGTGTCGCCGAAAAGAACGTGCAGTGGCGTTTCGAGACCCTGTTCAACCAAATTCAAGGCGGTAACGAGCGAGGCGCCCAAGTTAAGGCCGTCTGGCAGCTTGACGATGTTGACGTTGTGTTTTTCGAGCCACTCGGCGTCAAAATCCGAGACTTCATAGGATTCTGGCAGTGTCAGAAAGACGTCGGAGTTTTTGGGGGCCAGGCGCACCTGGTGTTGAAAAAGCCGGCGATTACCTAGCGGTAGAAAGCTGGGAGGGAGGGCGCCAAACTCCGACCGCAATTCCTGAGTAATATAGGCTGCCGACATTATTAGAAACATTACCGACGCTCTCCAGCGATCAGCTCTTCAATTTCTTCCGGTGTCATCTGGGTAAATTCGGACGGACGCACGGCCCGGTCGTCCACATAGAATCCCTCGAAGCCGCACCACGGTTTGCCCACGTGAATCTCGTCATAGGGTACTTCATGCTGGTCCAGCCATTCGGTGATGATTGGTAAGGTATGGATGTTGATTTTGCCCACGTTCCCTTCGTAGGTGCGCATGTTGCGAGCAGTCTGAATAATGACTTCGTATCCCAGACTCTTGTAGAAGCGTAACTTGTCGATGACGTCCAGATTGGGCGACACTTTGCGGTAGTCTGACGTATCACCTTTTGTAATGGTTCCGTCGAGGTCAACGATTAGCTTTTTCATGATGTGAGTTCTGCTAGCGTTTTGATGAATGAGGTTTTGGCATTTTTCGTCATGCTTTGTGATGCCTCGCTGACCATGATCCTGCGAGAAAGGTGTGCCGCTTCAGCCGCCTTCATATCACTCTCCTTATCCCCAATCATAATGCACTCCGCCGGGTCCAAATCAAACTCCTCAATCCCCCTCAATATCATCCCCGGCTTAGGCTTCCTGCAATCACAGTCTCGTTCATCAGCAGGCCCAAAGTCCGGATGGTGGGGGCAATGATAAACCTTGGTGATGGTCACACCCTGTTCCTTGAATCGTTCTACCATCCAGTCTGTTAGCTCCTGGAATTGAGCTTCTGAGTACATGCCTCGGGCAATGCCGGACTGGTTGGTGACGACAATCAGCAGATAACCCTGTTCCTGGAAGTGCCGGCAGGCCTCGAATATACCATCGACAAACTCGAAATCTTCTTTGCGATAAACATAGCCGTGATCCACGTTGATCACGCCATCCCGGTCCAGAAATACGGCTTTGTTGGTCATAGGTTCTGTTCCTGAATATAGCGGTCCAACATGTCGATAACGTGTTCCGTCGTGATGTTCTCCATCAGTTCTTTGCCCTTGAGCCTCTGGCCCCAGCGGCTTTGTTCCGGCGTTTCCCCTCGCATCTGTTTCAGGGCGGGGGTGTAGGCGTCTACCACGTAGTTTTGCCAAAGGTAGGGACCGGTACGTTTCGGGTTGCTGTGAGCATACAGGCCAATAACGGGCGTGCCGGCGGCAACGGCCATGTGGGCCGGGCCGGTGTCTGGTGCGAGCACAAGGCTGGCCTCGCCAATCAGGGCGAACAATTGCTTCAGGCTCGACTGGCCAACCAGGTTATGCAGGGAGTGTTTGGCCTGGCCCTGAATGTTGGCCGCCAATTGCTTTTCATGATCGGCCGGCCCGCCACACAGATACACGGAAAAACCCTGACTGGCGGCATGGTCAGCCACGGCCGCGTATCGCTCGGGCAGCCAGTTGCGCTCGGCGTTGGAGGCGGCGGGGGTGATAATAAGGTGTTTGCGGGTGCCCGGGTCGAGCTGGGCTTTGGCCCAGTCCCGCTCTTCCGCATTAACCGGAATGTTCCAGTCGGGTGCTTCGAGGGGGATGCCCAGCGTTTTCTGGAACTGCCGGAAATTGTCCAGCACGTGGACCTTGTCCGTTGGCTCGATCCGCTCGTTGATAAACAGGCTGTGCAGCTCTTTGCTCTTGGCTTTGTCGTAGCCGATTCGTCGTTTGGCGGATATGCACAAACTGGCGAGGTTCGCTCGCAGCGCAACTTGCATTAGCAGAAGGGCGTCAAATCGTTTGCCCTGGAGCTGGCGCCGAAGGTTGCGGAATGCGGCCAGGCCCTGTTTCTTGTCAAACACAACAAAGTTGACGCCGTCCATGCCTGTCATCAGCGCGGCTTCAGCCTTGCCGATCACCCAGGTGATCTCAGCTTCCGGGTAATGCTGCCGGATAGCATGAACCACTGCAGCGGCGTTGCAGGTGTCACCAATGGCCGACAGGCGCAGCAGGCAGATGGAGCGTGGCGCAGACAAATCAGCCTCGAACTTTCTTGATCAGCCCGGTGGTGGAACGGCCTTCAACCGTGGGCAGAATGGCAACCTCACCGCCGTTTTGCTGAACAAAGTCGGCGCCGACGATGGTGTCGATTGAGTAATCGCCGCCTTTGGCGAGCACCTGCGGATTCACCCGTTTGATGAGTTGCTCCGGGGTGTCGTTCTCCTCAGTGTTGTCGCCGAAGGGGATGACCCAGTCCACACAGGCCAAGGCGGATAGCACTTCCATCCGGTCTTCCAGTGAGTTTACCGGGCGTTCTTCGCCCTTCAGGCGACGCACGGAGGCATCGGAGTTCAGCCCGACAACCAGTCGGTCACCGAGCGCCCGGGCCTGGGCCAGGTAGCGCACATGGCCGGCGTGCAGAATGTCGAAGCAACCGTTGGTAAAGACAATCCGTTCGCCCTGTTGTCGGGCGTAATCAATGTGCAGCAGGCTCTGCTCGACACTGGGGTGGTAGCCGCTGGTTTTGGCCGACCACTGGTGGCTTGCGCGGGCTGCCAGCTCTTCCGGGGAAACGGTGGCGGCGCCTAGTTTGGCGACCACAATGCCAGCCGCAAGGTTGGACAGCCAGGCCGCGTCTTTCAATTCGAACCCGGCGCTCAGCAAGGTGCCCAGAGTGGCGATCACGGTGTCACCGGCACCGGTGACGTCACTCACTTCCAGGACTTCCGCCGGGAAATGGTGATGTTCAGTCTGGGTTATCAGGCTCATGCCTTGTTCGCTACGGGTCAGCAGCATGGTATCGATACCCGCTTCGGCCAGCATGGCGCGGGCAGAACTCAGCATCGCTTCATCGGATGAGGCTTCCCCACCGGCCGCCTTGAATTCGGTCAGGTTCGGGGTGATGACTGTGGCGCCCCGGTACAGGGAGAAATCCTTGCTTTTCGGGTCCACCAGCACTTGCTTGCCGGCCTTTCGTGCAGTCTGGATCAAGTCGCCAACACAGGCGAGGGTGCCTTTGGCGTAGTCGCTGATGATGACGGTATTGTATTGCTCAACCAGCTCGCCGTAACGTTTTTTGACGCTCTCGGCTTGGGCGACGGGGAAGGTATCTTCCATGTCGAGCCGAACCATCTGTTGATGGCGGGAGATAATACGGGTTTTGGATATGGTGCGTGCGTCGTCCAGTTCCAGAAGCTCGGAATGGACCTTTTCCTTGACCAGAAGATCCTTCAGCAAACGACCGTCTGTGTCGTTGCCGATGATGCCCAGAATGGCGGCCTGGCCGTCAAGGTGGGCAATGTTTCTGGCAACGTTGGCGGCACCGCCGGCCCGGTCTTCTGTGTGGGCGACACGTACCACCGGCACCGGTGCTTCCGGTGAAATGCGGTTGGTGTCACCGATGAAATAGCGATCGAGCATGACATCGCCAATCACCAGCACAGAGGCGTTCTGAAGTTGGTTCAGCCGGGCCAGGTCAAGCATCAGTCAAGGCCTCCGGACAGCACCACCTCATCCATTGCTTCACACAGCCAGTGGCCAATGAACATGTGGGCCTCCTGGATGCGGGCGGTTTCGTCACTGTTGATGATGATGGACAATTTGGCGATGTCTTTTACCTTGCCGCCGTCTCTGCCAGTGAGGGCAACGGTTCCGGCGCCAAGTTCGTTGGCGGCTTTCAGGGCCCGGTTGATGTTCTCGCTCTGGCCGGAGGTGGTCAGGCCGATCACCAGATCCTCAGGCTTGCCCAGCCCCAGCACTTGCCGCTCGAACACGGTTTCAAACTCGTAGTCATTGGGGTGCGCGGTCAGAATCGAGGTGTCTGTAGTCAGCGCGATGGACGCTAACGGGCCGCGCTCTTTCTTGTAGCGAACCATAAACTCGGCCGCCAAGTGCTGAGAGTCTGCTGCACTGCCGCCGTTACCCATAAAGATGACCTTGCCGCCGCTTTTCAGGCACTGCCGGGTAAGCTCGAGCAGTTGTTCCGCCACTTCTTGATACTCTTCCAGAATGGCAAAGGTTTTGCGGTGCCGTTCCAGAGTGGCGAGGTAGCTGCTTGGCTGGGACATGGGAGCCTCCGGTGTTAGCTTTCATCTGGGCGCGCCGGTGTTTCACGGCACCGGCTAGAAGGCGCAAAGTGTACCATGGTGGCTTAAGGCGTCCCATATGCTTTTTTCCGTACTAAACGGCTGTTAATGCAGTGTTCACAGTGTTCTTCGCCACTGATGTGAATGGTTTTGGCGGTTTTAGCTATGGGTAAAAGAGGTTAAGATGGCAGCCATATTCCGGGCCGTTGTCAGGCCCGCCCGCACGGAATTTTCAGGAGCCTTACCATGATTGTCGTCACTGGCGGTGCCGGTTTCATCGGAGCGAACATTGTCCACGCACTTAATCAGCGGGGCGAGACAGACATTCTCGTTGTTGACGATCTGACCGACGGCACCTATTTCCGTAATCTGGCGGAACTGGATATCACCGATTACATGGACAAAGGCGAGTTCCTGGAGCGGGTTAAGGCGAATGACCTGCCGGTGGGCATCCGGGCGATCTTCCACGAAGGGGCGTGTTCAGACACCACCGAGTGGGACGGCAAGTTCATGATGGAGAACAACTACACCTACTCCAAGGTGTTGCTGCATTGGTGCCTGGACCACAAAGTGCCTTTTCTCTACGCCTCCAGTGCGGCGGTCTACGGCGCCAGCGATGAGTTCCGGGAAGCGCGCGAGTGCGAACGGCCACTGAACGTCTATGGCTATTCCAAGTGGCAGTTTGACCAGTACGTGCGCACGATTCTGCCGTCTGCCCGTAGCCAGATTGTCGGCTTCCGTTACTTCAACGTCTACGGCCCCAGAGAGCAGCACAAGGGCAAGATGGCGTCCGTGGCCTATCACCTGCACGAACAGATCAAAGCTGGCCAGAATCCCAAGCTGTTCCAAGGTTGGGATGGCTATTCTGACGGTGGGCAACAGCGTGACTTTGTATATGTAGACGACGTGTGCAAGGTGAACCTGTGGTTCTATGATAATCCGGACCAGTCCGGCATTTTCAACCTGGGCACCGGCCGTGCCCAGTCGTTCCTGGAGGTGGCGGAGGCAGTCATTCAGTACCACGGTAAGGGCAAGGTGGAGTTCATCCCTTTCCCGGATGAGCTGAAAGGCCGCTATCAGAGCTTCACCCAGGCGGATGTCAGTGCGTTGCGTGATGCGGGCTATACCGATTCGTTCACTGACGTTGCCAATGGTGTAGCGGCCTACCTGGCTTGGCTGGATCGATGAAATATCTGGTGGTTGGCCCGTCTTGGGTGGGTGACATGGTTATGGCTCAGGCGCTGTTCATGTCCCTCAAGCATCAGGACCCGCAAGCAGAAATCGACGTGTTGGCCCCCGGGTGGTCGCTTCCGATCATCGCTCGGATGCCAGAGGTAAACAAAGGTATTGCGGCACCCTGGAAAAGTGGTGAGCTGGCCCTGAAGGCCCAGTGGCGATTGGCCCGAACGCTGAAAGGGTACGATAAAGCGATTGTCCTGCCGCGTTCGTTCAAGTCCGCTTTGATTCCTTTCTTTGCAGGCATTCCCGAGCGGGTTGGCTTCAGCGGGGAAGGGCGTTCGATTCTGCTGACCGATGCCCGGCGCAGACACCCAACCCGAGACGGCTCTACCATCACCGACAAAACCGTGTGGCGTTACATGGGGCTTGGGGCCAGCAAGGCGGATTACGAGAACTATCAGTTTGATGTGCCACAACCGTCACTGACGATCGACAAGGCGAACCTGAAAGACGTGATGGGCAAACTGGGCCTGGACCCGGAATGTCCCGTCATTGCGATCTGCCCCGGTGCGGAGTTCGGCCCGGCAAAGCAGTGGCCCCTTGAAAACCACCGGGCGCTCGCTGAAAAACTGGTGCAGCAGGGCTTTCAGGTCTGGATTATGGGTGGTCCGAAAGATGTTGAGTCGGGTGACGAGATTGCCAATGGTCAGGAAAGCGTGTTCAACCTTTGCGGTAAAACCCGCCTGGAAGATACCGTGGACCTGTTCAGTCATTGCCGCAAAGTGGTCAGTCACGATTCCGGTTTGATGCATGTGGCTGCGGCCTCGGGTGCTGAAGTGGTTGCCATCTACGGTTCCACCAGCCCCGATTTCACTCCGCCGCTGACGGATAAGGCGACGATTGTCCGGCATCCGGTGGAGTGCAGCCCCTGCTTTGAGCGCACCTGCCGTTTCGGCCATTACAACTGTCTGACGGGCATTTCGGTGCAGCGGGTTCTGGAGGCGTGCCAGTGAAACTCAGCGCGGTACTGATCACCAAAAATGCCGGGCCTGAATTCGCCAAGTGCCTGGAGAGCCTGGCGTTCGCCGATGAGGTTGTGATTCTGGATTCCGGTTCGACGGACGATACGCTGGCCATCGCGGAGCAGTTTGGCGCGCGCATTTTCCGGTCTGACGACTGGCCAGGCTTTGGTCCGCAGCGCCAGAGAGCTCAGGGCCACGTGCAGGGTGAGTGGTTGTTCTGGATCGATACCGACGAAGTGGTCACCCCGGAACTGGCCTCATCCATTCAGCGCGCCATCGAACAGGCTCCGGCGAAGAAGGTGTTTCAGGTAAAGCGGTTGTCGTGGTTTTTTGGCCGTTTCATCCGGCACTCTGGCTGGTATCCCGATAAAGTAGTCCGGTTGTACCGCCGTGAAGAATACGGGTATGACGACGCTCTGGTGCATGAAAAGGTTCACTGCCCCGATGCCAGCGCAGAAACGCTTGACGGGGATTTGCTGCACTATACCGCCACTAATTTCCCGGACTACATGGCGAAATCCGTTCGATATGCGGAGGATTGGGCTGAGGGCCGGGCCCGTCGTGGCAAGAAAGCCTCACTGTTCTCTGCCTGTAGCCACAGCCTTGGAGCGTTTGTCCGGAAGTATCTGCTTCAAAGAGGGTTTTTGGACGGCCGGCATGGGTTTTTGCTGGCCGTCACCACCGCCATTTATGCCTTCAACAAATACGCAGCGCTCTGGATTAAAACTCGCCGCTGACGGTTTCGTTCAGCACCTTCAAAAGGGCTTCAGACGACTGCTGTACATGAAAGTGCGAGGCGATCCTTTTTTGGGCGCTTTCGCCCATATTGGCGCATAGATCTGGGGATTCATGCAGCCGCTGAATGCCGGCAGCAATTTCTTCAGCGCTACCGGGCGTTACGCGTATGCCGGAAACGCCATCTTCAATGAGCTCCGCACTCCCTCCGGTATCACTGACGATTGGTGCAACACCATAGGCCATAGCTTCAATTACCGTTTTAGGAAGCCCCTCTCGTTTGGTTGACGCCAGCACGGATACCTGACAGGACGCAATGATGGCCGGCGCGTCTTTTCTGAATCCAGTCAGGTGAATCCTGTCGGCCATCGGGCTGGCCTGGATTAGCGCCTGAACCTCTGGATTGTCCATTCCCCGTCCCACGAGAAGTAAGTGGATGTTGCTGTCCCGGGGTAACATGTGTGTGGCTTTCAGCAGAATTGGCAGTCCTTTTCTGGGGCGGATGTTTGCCACCGACCCAATCACAAAGGCGCCATCCGGTACTCCAAATTGTTTGAGGTCTACCGGCGTATCCTGGTACCAGTCGAGATCGTGGCCTTTATAGACCGTGCACACTTTGTTTTTGTTGCCCCAGACGTGCTTTTGAAGGTCATCGCGGGTTGCTTTGGAAACACAGATAATCCGATCCACTCTCGGGCTGAGATGGGTGAGGTAGCCGCTTGGGTCCCAGCGGCTGATATTGCCGGTTTGGCCTCGATAGGTCATAACTTTGACTGGCAGGCCGATGGCCGCAAGGTTGGTGTTGGCGATGGCTTTGTTGTTAAAACAGTAAACGGCGTCGAACTCGCCTTCTTTCAGAAGCTGGCGGATTCTGCGAATGGCTTCAGGTTCAATTTTCTTTCTCGGATGGAAACCGTGTACCTTGATTCCGTTGGTTTCAAAGCGAGAGCGATACTCTGCATCGGGTTGTGTCATCAGCTCAACTTCGACACCGAGCTTTGCGAGCCCGATAAGCATTTCGGCTTCCGGACGAACCGAATTCCAGGTGTCTACATAGGAGCTGATTACGAGTAGCTTCACGGTGTTATGTCCTTTTTAAGGTCGATCTCTTACACTGCCGCCATTAAAACATCGACTGGGCCGAGTTGGTATGCACATTTGCCATGTAAATCTGGCCGGGGGCTTCTCCGGTGGCGAACGACAGACGGTTAACCTGATCCGGGAGCTCGCTGGTCAGAATATTTGTCAAACGCTGATAGCGCGGCCGGGAAGTCGTCTTTTCAGTGAGCTGAAGGGCACCCCTAATCTCGGGGTTCGGGAATGCTCCCACTTTGTTCTCGGGCATAGTGGAGGTGGCTGGGACCTGGTTCATTGTCACGATGGCAAGGCGGTATACTGGGGCTGGATTGAATCCGTCGTTCGCGGAACGCCTTATATTATTACAAGGCGCGTTGACAACCCTATTGGCAGTGGTCGGCTGACTACCAGTGCCTATAGTCGGGCGCAAACAGTGGTGTGCCTGAGCTCCGCTATCCGGCGCATTGTCAGCCAGCGCTTGGAATCTGCCAATACCGTTGTCATCCCATCAAGTTTTTCCGCATTTCCTGCAGAGCCTCGGCGTGTGAGAGCAATACGAAGCCAATATCCTGGCAAACGGCTCGTGGGGCAGGTTGGTCGATTGCTGAAGCACAAGGGATATCAGGTCACGATTAACGCTGCACGAAAGTTGCTGGACTCCGCCCCGGACCTGCATTTTGTGTTTCTGGGTGAGGGCCCTGATGAAGATTGGCTCAAAGAGCTCGCGGAGGCCTTGCCGAACATCAGCTTTCTGGGTCATCGGGACGATGTTGGGGACTGGTTGGCTGCGCTGGACGTTTTTGTGTTCCCGTCGCTCTCAGAGGGGCTGGGTTCCACCATCCTGGAAGCCATGCAACATCGGGTGCCTGTGATCGGCGCGAGCGCCGGAGGCATACCGGATCTGATCAAGGATCGCGAAAATGGGCTTTTAGTACCTGCCGGCGACTCTGAAGCTTTGGCCTCTGCCATTCAGGAATTGCTTGAAGAGCCAGCTCTGGCGGAAGGCTTGGCGACCAAGGCACTTGAGGGCCTGAAAAACTTCAGCCCTGAAGCTATCGGTCGTCGCTACTGTGAGCTCTATCGCAAAGTTCTGGCCGAGCGCAACTGATAGCTGGTTACTGACAAATCTGTCCGGGCTTATAAGGATTCGGATTCCCCGGTGGCCGGTGCCGCATACGTTTGTACTCCCACTGGTACTGCTCAGGGGCCATTCGTACCACCTTTTCCACGGATTGATTCAAGGCGGTGGCGCCGGCCACTGCATCATCGGCACCAATGCCAGGCTCCGCCGGAGTGACCAGAATCTTGAAGCCTTCGCCGTTGGGCAGGCGTTGGGCGTAGGTAACCAGCACGTTGGCTCCGGTTTTCTGAACCAGTTTCCCTACCAGTGTCATGGTCATCACCTCCATGCCGAAAAAGGGCGCGTAGGCGTTGGTTTTGCCACGGGGTGACTGGTCCGGGAGAATGCCGGCTACACCGCCTTCCTTCAAAATGCCCATCAGTCGCATCAGCCCTCTACGGTCGCCGCGCACCAGTTCGGAACCAAGGCGTCCTCTCACCCGAATCATATAATCCTCGAATTCCTTGATGTGCGGAGGGCTATAGAGCGCTGCCATTTTGTAGCGGGAGGAGAAAAACAGGCCGGTCAGCTCCCAGTTGCCCAGGTGCGGCGCGAGCAAGATTAAGCCTTTGCCCGTCGCCAGGGCTTCGTCAACCAGTTCCAGACCCTCGGTTTCCTTGATCAACCCAAGGCACTTCTCTACGGGCCATTCCCACATCAGGGGAATTTCCAAAGCTGTCATGCCTGTGTGAGCCAGAGAAGCCCGGGATAGTTCCTGGCGTTCCTTTTTCGTAAGTTCGGGCAGACAGATTTCCAGATTGATGTCGGTAATCTTCCGTGGCCTGCCGCCTAGTTTCCACGCCAGGAGCCCAGCCCAGTTGCCGATGAATTGAGCGGTTCCCAGCGGTAGAAGACTGACAAAACGTAACAGGCCAGCGATCAGGTAATACTTAAGTTTGCTCATGCTTTGCCGTACCGATCCTTAAATCTCACAATATCGTCTTCACCCAAATAAGATCCGGATTGTACTTCGATCAGTTCCAGATCGATCACACCGGGGTTTTCCAGGCAATGGATCTGGCCGACCGGAATGTAGGTGGATTGGTTTTCCGTGACCAGATAGGAATCGTCGCCGTTGGTGACTTTGGCCGTGCCGCTGACCACAATCCAGTGTTCTGCCCGGTGGTGGTGCATCTGGACAGATAGCTTGGCGCCGGGCTTCACGGTGATGCGTTTCACCTGGTAGCGGTGGCCGTTATCGATAGAATCATATACACCCCAGGGCCGGTAAACTTCCCGGTGGTTCATGTGTTCGTGCCGGCCATCGTTTTTGATGGCTTCCACGATTTTCTTCACATCCTGAACCTGGTCTTTGTGGGCAACCAGTAGGGCGTCTTTGGTTTCGATGATCACCAGGTCTTTCACGCCCACGGTCGCCACCAGGCGGTTGTCTGCCCGCACCAGAGTGCTTTCAGTGCTGTGGGCGATCACGTCGCCGGAGAAACAGTTGCCATTGGCGTCTTTCTCACTCACTTCCCACAGGGCAGACCAGGAGCCGATATCACTCCAGCCTGCATCCAGAGAGACCACGGCGGCGTTGTCGGTTTTTTCCATTACGGCGTAGTCGATGGAGTCTTCCGGGCATTCGGCGAATACACTCTCGTTCACACGGGTGAAGTGCAGGTCTTCACTGGCATCATCCAGCGCAGCCTGGCAGATGGCGAGGATATCCGGGCGGTGTTTTTGCAGTTCCTGAAGGTAGGTGCGGGCGCCGAAAAGGAACATGCCGCTGTTCCAGAGGTAATCACCGGATGCGAGGTATTTTTCCGCAGCTGTCTGGTCGGGCTTCTCTACAAACCGGCTGACGCTGAAACTGTCGTCGGCCAGTATTGGGCCTTGCTGAATGTAGCCGTAAGCGGTTTCCGCATGACCGGGTACTATGCCGAAAGTCACCAGCTTGTTCTGCTGAGCCAGGGGCACGGCCTTCTGGATGCAGCTCTGGAACGCGGCGATGTCCCTGATCAGGTGGTCTGCGGCCAGGACCAGCATCAGCGGGTTCTGGTTTTCATCGATGTTTTTAACCACTTTCAGTGCTGCCAGAGCGATGGCCGGTGCCGTGTTGCGCCCACAGGGCTCCAGGATAATTCGGGCATCTTTGTAGCCCGCCTGGCGCATTTGCTCAGCCGCCAGAAATCGGTGCTCTTCGTTGCAGATCAGGAGTGGGTCGGCCGACTCCATGCCGTCCAGCCGGGCTACGGTCAACTGCAACATGGATAGATGTTGGTCCGTCAGTTTCAGGAACTGCTTGGGGTTCAGTTGCCTGGATAACGGCCAAAGGCGCGAGCCCGTCCCTCCGGCCATAATGACGGGGTAAATCATGTGTTTGCTCCACGCGTAGCTTTCGGTCAGCATTAGCCTTTTCTGATGGCCAAATATTATCATAGGTGCGCTAACTCGGCAGTGTTTGGGGCCGAGTAGGGGCCAGTTTGCGGGTGTTTATGATGAAACTGCCGTTATCGGTTTACTACATCACGTTGAATGAAGAGGAAAGGCTGCCGGAATCTCTTGAGAAGGTGAAGGAATGGGCTGGTGAAATCATCGTTGTTGATTCGGGAAGCACAGACCGAACCTGTGAGCTAGCGGAGGCCGCAGGCGCCCGGGTGGTTTATCGGGAATGGGAAGGCTTTGCGAGCCAAAAGGCCTTTGCCGCCAGCCTTTGCGTGAATGACTGGGTGCTTGATCTGGATGCTGATGAAGTGCTTTCCGATACGCTGGTGCGCAACATCAAGCAGCTGTTCTCCAAGCCGATCTCTCCGGATGTCGCTGGCTATCGTATGCGCTGGGTTTTGTCGTCCCCCAACCCGAGGCACCCTTTTCGGCATGACAAGTCCAAGAAGATCCTGCGGCTTTACAACCGGAAACGGGCTGCGATCCATGCCGAAAAACACAGTAACGATGACCGGCCTAGAGTGCATACGGGTAGTGTGTTGGAGCTCAAAGGCGATGTCTTGCACAAGACATTGATCTCTCTGGAGCAGATGGAAAGAAAATACACTCAACTGTCCAGCGAGCAGGCCCGGTTCCTGTATGGGAAGGGCCGGCGAATTTCGACCCCGCGTTTGATGGTCGAATTTCCTTTGAAGTTTTTGAAGTATTACCTGATTCACCGCCAGGTATTGAATGGCTGGTTCGGGTTCAGTGTTTCTGTTGTGGCCGCTAACCGTAATTTCATGCGATTGGCGAAGGCAAGGGAGCTGCAGATGCTTGAGGGAATCAGTCGTTCCGGTGGCGAGGAGCGGTAAGACGCTCTCACAGGTACTATTCGGCTTGATACACTCTGACGGTTGCCTCTGCCATGCCCCTGAGCGTGAGATGTGTCTGCGCATAGTCAAATGCGGATTGCTCAGATTCTTGAAGACCACCCAGGTTGTTCAGTGCGCTAGCGATCACGTCGGCGATAGCCTGAGCGGAAATGTCCCTGGCGAGCGCGTTGTCTGGAAGCAGGTCGACACTGCCTGACACCGGGGTTGAGACAACCGGCAGCCCGGCCATCAAGGCTTCGATCAACACGTAAGGAAACCCCTCCCGCCTTGAGCTGATGATCATCATGTCGGCGTGGGACAATGTCGACGCCAGTGTTGTTTGGTGCCCTGCCATCGTCACAGCGTGTCTCAGGCCTTCATCGTCAATCAGCCGCTGCAGGTTTCTGGCTTCAGAGCCATCACCAAAGATGGTGAGGCGTGCCGTCGGAAAACGGTCATGTATCATGCTCCATGCCTGAATTAGCATATCGAAGCCCTTTACTGCCTCCAGTCTCCCAGCAGCAATGACGTTCGTTGTTTCGGGGAGTGGATAGTTGCCTTGAGGCGATTTAGGAGTTTCCTTCCGGATTCCATTGTAAATCAGATGACGGGACGGGTGACTCAGGCCCTCGTAGATCGACCCGCTGACGGCAATGACTTTGTCCAGCAGAAGGAAAGGGCGAAGGTTTGATTTGCTTCCGTGAATAGTCCCTACGGTTTGCCAGGTCTGACGAGGCAACCTGCCCAGTATGAGGGCAGCTTTATTGCCGTGGGCGTGGGCGACATCAGGAGAAACCCGCTTCAATATCCGGGAAACGCACCAACGAAGCCAAGGGTTGTTTCGGCTCAGCTTCATCGGGCACGGGTGAAACTCGGCGAATGGGAAGTGCGAGCGGTAGTCGGGATGGGCGATTATGTGCACCTCGTGTCCGATGCCCGTGAGGGCTTCCGCCAGGTCCGCCACATGTTTTTCCATGCCCCCCCAGGCACTACCAGGCGTTGCGAATATCAGGGCGACCTTCAAACCGGTTTTCCGTTCAGGGCTTGTTGATAAACCCGAAGCGTAGCCTCCGTCTGCGCCCGCAACAAAAACCGCTCCGGCAACTCAATCTCCGGCCGGGGCTTATCCAGCAGTCCCAGCACGGCACTGGCAAACGCCCCGGTATCATCTGGTGTAACCAGCCCTTCCCGAAAGCAGGCCTGCAGGGTTTCTGCGGCGCCGCCACGGTTGTAGGCCACCACCGGTGTGCCGGACGCCAGGGCTTCGGTTACTGTCCGCCCGAACGGCTCAGGCTTGGTGGACATATGGCAAACCACATCGGCCAGCAGATACAGGTTGGTCATGTCATTGCGCTGCCCCAGGAAGGTGACCTTGTCGGTCAGGCCCAGGCGGCTGCGTTCTTTTTCCAGCTCTTGCAGAAATCTTTCCTTACCGGGCTCTGCGCCGCCAACGATGATGCCGTGACAGTCCGGCCGTTGGCGCACGATTCTGGCCATGGCTTCCATGAAATGCAGCTGGCCTTTCCAGCGGGAAATCCGGCCGGGCATCATGATGATCTTCTTGCCAGCCAGTTGTGGAAACCGCGATAGCAGGATATCAAGCCACTGGTCGTTGATGGCGCGGTTGCGGAAGGCGTCAATGTCTACGCCGCGCTGGATTACTGTCAGTTTGTTTTCCGGAACAGGAAAGTTTTCCAGTACGTAGTCCCGGACACAATTGGAAACCGCAATCACCTGGTCTGCCCTGGCCATGATGGCGCTGTACGGATTTACGGAATACATGCCGTGGAAGGTTGAGACTATGGCCGGGTGTTCGTTCCGTGGCAGTGTTTTCAGGGCCAGGTGGATAATCCATGCGGGCATCCTTGAGCGCACGTGCACGATATCTGGCTTGAGCTCTTGCAGCAGTTTGCGCATTGGTAAAACCTGCCCGAACGAGGCGGGTGTTTTACGGTGAATTGGCATGTGGATATGGGTCGAGCCCTGGCCGCGAACCTGTTCGGCCATTGGTCCACCGTTGGAGACCACGAATGACTGATGGCCGCGTTTGACCAGTTCTGCCGCAAACTCTACGGTGCCACGTTCCACGCCACCGCTGTACAAGGCGGGCAAGGCCTGCAGTATTTTCACGGTCGTTGCTCCTTGTCTTGTCTGGGCTGGAGAAGGCGGGGAAATCGTTCGATGATCCAGCGCGCTGCTCTGTCGGCTTCCCATAGCCTCGGGTGTTGTGGCCGGTGTTCTGCCATTACGCTGGCATGGTCGCTCCAGTGGGCGACCAGCCCCAGCCGGGCTAAGCGGCTAATGCCATTAACCACCCGGCTGCTAGCCCGGGGGGGCAGGTCGAAAATGCCGGTAGGAACGCCAGAGGTGACGGCTTCACACACCATGGACATGCTGTCTGGCGTTACCCAGACAGCCCGGGAGGTTGCCAGTTGGTGCTTCAGCCAGTCGTCGTAGGTCTGGCTGTGGTGAACAACCAAGATGTTTTCGTTTTGAAGTTCCGTCAGTCTCCGGTAAAAAGCCTCCGGTGTGCGCCGGGAATCGCTGATGGTCCAGTGCCACCGGGGGTATCGGGCAATCAGGTCGCTGATCTGCGAGGTGATTGTGTCGTTGTTCCAGTCAAAGTGTTCCGAGGGACCACCGACGAGTATGAGTGCGTTGGGCTTGCCGGTCAGTTCGGACAGCGGCGTGATTGCATTGATGACGCCCTCCGTGTTCAGCACGGTTTTTGAAGGTTTTACGTCGTCGTGGGCGGGAATGATGGCGCCATCTACCCAGTTAAGGGGAAAGGCTGGTTTCATCAGTACCAGTGTTTTTGCCTTGCGGTACCGGCGCAGGGCCAGTAGCAGCCGGTGAGTGCCGGAACCCGCCGCAACAATCAGGTCAGGTTGGGGCAAGGCCTTGTCCAGAGTGGGAGCGAGCCCGAGCAAAGCCCGCCAGAGCGGCACGGTGTAATCCGCAGCGTTTAACCAATACAGCTTTGCGCCCGTGAGTGCGCGCAAACGCCCGGCAAGGCCTCGCAACTGGTTGCGGTGGCCGGGTTTGTTGTCGGTAATCAGCCAGATGACCGGC
This sequence comes from Marinobacter sp. ES-1, assembly GCF_000475255.1. NCBI lineage: Bacteria > Pseudomonadati > Pseudomonadota > Gammaproteobacteria > Pseudomonadales > Marinobacteraceae > Marinobacter > Marinobacter sp. ES-1. The sequence goes on along the minus strand of NZ_AXBV01000064.1, from coordinate 19,260 downwards.
GCCTGCGCATCGTCTTCCAAGGGACTAGCCTTTTTTCTTGCGTTTGCGGCCGTAGAAGCCGGGGTCGTCTTTGTCCGGCCGGGTTTTGAAGCGGCGGTGCATCCAAAGGTACTGATCCGGCGCCTTGCGGATTTCCTGTTCGATAATGGCGTTGATGCGTGTAGCATCTTGCAGGTCATCGCCGGTCGGGAAATTTTCCAGCGCCGGCTGGAAATAGATGTCGTAGCCCGGTGTGTCTTCGCGGCGGAAGTGGCTGAACGGCACTACCTTGCATTTGCTGCGCTCCACAATCCGGGACGTGGCGGTAATGCTGCCGGCCGGAATGCCGAAGAAAGGGGCAAAAACGATGTCTTTGCGGCCGTAATCCTGGTCGGTGGCGTACCACACAGCGTGGTTTTGCTTCAGGCACTTGAATAAGCTGCGCAGGTCTTTGGCGCCGAGCACTGTGCCATAACGCCGGCCCCGGGCCCGGGTCATGACGGCGTTCATCAGCGGGTTGTTGTGGTCCCGCTGCATCACATCCGCGTTAATAAACTCGGTTACCAGGCTGCCGCCCAGATCGAGTGTGCTGTAATGACCGCCCAGAAGCAGCACACCGTGGCCATCTTCGAGGGCCTTCTCAAAATGTTCCAGCCCGTGCACCTGCGTGATACCGGTCAGTTTGGCCGGATCCCGGAACCAGGCGATGCCCAGCTCCATTACGCCAATGCCGTTGGCGATGAAGGCGTTACGTACCAGCGCACCTTGCTGCTGCTCGTTGAGTTCCGGGAAGCAAAGGCGGATGTTGGTCTCGGTAATATGCCGACGGCTTTTAGCCAGCTTCCAGGCGGCCAGGCCGATCACCTTGCCCAGCCACCATTGAAAGCGGATAGGTAACTGCGCAGCCAGCCACATCACCGCAATGCCCAGCCAGGTTGGCCACCAGCGGGGATGGCGGTAAGCTGAATAATCGGTGTTTCTGGGGAGTTTGCGGTACTTCTTTTTCAAAATCGTGAATCCTGCATCGACAAACGTTTTACCGGGGGGCAAGATGCCCGTCCACAGCAAATTTATCCCTATGATAACGCACTGTTTTGCCGGGAGTCCTGCGTGTTCCAGTTTATCTATTCCCTGCTGATCCGGCTCGCCCTGCCGTTTATCCTTGTCCGGCTCTGGTGGCAGGGCCGCAAGGCGCCGGCCTTGAGGCAGAACTGGCAGCACCGGCTGGGACTGGTGCCCGAGATGCACGGGCCGGTTATCTGGGTTCACGCAGTTTCCGTGGGTGAAACCATTGCTGCCGGCCCCATGGTCCGGCGCCTGCTGGCCCGTAACCTGGGTGCGACCATCCTGATGACTGCCATGACTGATACCGGGCTGGCCCAGGCCCGGAAGATGTTTGGTGACAGGGTAGCCTATGCCTACGCCCCTTACGACACGCCCGGGGCTATTCGGCGCTTCCTGAATCGGGTTAACCCCCGCATCCTGGTGATCATGGAAACGGAAATCTGGCCCAATATGATCCGCCAGTGCCGACACCGTCATGTGCCTGTTTTTCTGATCAATGCCCGTCTGTCTGAACGATCTGCCCGGGGGTATGAACGGGTTCGGGGCGTGGCAGCACCTATTATCAAAAGCATCAGCTGGGTGGCTGCGCAAGCCGAAAAAGACGCAGAGCGGTTTCGCCGCATCGGAGTGGCTCCGGGTAATGTTGAGGTCACCGGCAGCGTAAAATTCGATGCGGATATTCCTGATGATGTCCGTGCGGCCTCTGTCAGCTTCCGAAAATCCCTGGGTGAGCGCCCCGTTTGGATTGCCGGCAGCACCCACACCGGAGAAGACGAGCAATTGCTGGCGGCTCATCGCCAGATTCTGGCTCAGCACGCCGATGCCTTACTCATCATTGTGCCCCGGCATCCGGAGCGGTTTGATTCGGTAGCTGAGATGACTCAAGGCGAGGGCTTTTCCGTGGTTCGCCGGTCAACAGGAGCATCTCCCGCTGGTGCGGAGGTGTATCTTGGAGACACCATGGGAGAGCTGATGATGCTTTACGGAGCCAGTGACCTCGCCTTCGTGGGCGGCTCACTGATCGAGCGGGGAGGGCACAATCCGCTGGAGCCTGCGGCCTGGGGCATTCCGGTATTCTCCGGCACTCATGTGTTTAATTTCGAGACAATTTATCAGCGCTTACTGGATGATCAGGGGGTCCAGTTGGTCGAAAATGCGGATGAGCTGGCGCGGGCGATCTGTTCACTGGTGGACGATCCGGAGGCGCTGAAGGCATACGGTGAGCGGGCTCTGGCGGTAGTCAACAAGAACCGGGGTGCGCTGGATAAGGTCGTGGAGGGTATTACGGAACGGTTGTAATTCCGGGCGCCGCACGGGCACCCGGAATTTTGCACGGTTAGCCCGCTTACTGCATCGGGTCGTCCAGTGTTTTTCCTTCTTCGGCCAGGGCTTCAATGCCCCGGGCGCCTTCGCTGAGCCAGTTGTTCAGATCAATCAGGTCCTGCGGGCTCAGGGTGCCTGCCGCCTGCTTCAGTTGCAGGGTGTTGATCACGTAGTCATAGCGGGCGTTGGCGTAATCCCGCAGGGCCACGTAGTACGCTCGTTCTGCATCCAGCACTTCCACAATGTTCCGGGTACCTACATCATAGCCGGCGCGGGTTGCATCCAGTGCACTGCGGCGGGAGATGATGGTCTGCTCAAGGGCAGAGGCTGTCTCCACGTTGTTGTTCACGGTCAGGAACAGGCTGCGGGTGTTCACCTGTACATCCCGGCGTGTAGTGTTCAGGTCCTGCTCGGCCACGGTTACCAGGGAACGCTGTTGGCGCACGCCGGCTTCAGTGCCACCGCCCATGTACAGGGGAACGTTCAGCTGCAGGCCGATGACGCCTTGCGTACCTTCTTGCTGGTTTGACTTGGCACCGTCCAGTTCTGACTCGCCGTAAGAGGCTACCAGGTCCAGGGTTGGCATGTGGCCGGACTTGGCTACTTTAAGGTTAGCTTCGCTGGCGTTCAGTTGTGACATGGCCGCCTGGATTGCCCAGTTCTGCTCCAGAGCAGTGGTTTCCCAGTCATTCGGGTTCATCGGCTCCGGACGGCCCAACGGGAAGTTCTCCCGCAGGTTTTCCAGGTCTTCCGCGTATTCACCGGTCAACCGGGCCAATTGTTCGCGCGCCACGTTCAGCTGGTTCTCGGCGGCGATGCGCTGGCTCTTGCTGTCGTCGTAGCTGGCGCGGGCCTCGTATACTTCGGTAATCGCAATCAGGCCTACGTCGAAACGCTCCTGGGCCTGTTCGTACTGGCGCTGGATGGCGGCTTCGGTAGCGCGGGCGGTTGTCACGGTATCCTGGGCCCGTAGCACGTTAAAGTAAGCAGTGGCTACATCCAGAATGAGCTGCTGCTGGGCCAGGTTGTACTGGGCCTGGGCGGCTTCGGTCTGGAACTGGCTGGCGTCGTAGCGGAACCAGCTGTCTGAACGGAAAATGGGCTGGGTCAGGCGCACGCCATACTCAAGCGACTTATAGCTGTCACCCGGGCCATTCTTGGCATCAAAGTCGATATGGTTGCCCTCGGCAAACGCACCAATCTGCGGCAACAAAGAACTCTTGCTTACATCACTGGCGGCCTGCTGGGCCTGGAACTGTGCCATGGCAGAGGCAATGCCGGAGTCGTAAGACAGGGCTTTCTCGTAGGTTTCCATCAGATCCAGAGCAAGCGCAGGCTGGGCTGCGAGCAGGGTGATCAATCCTGGAAGTAAACGTTTTTTCATTGGTTCTCCTGAAATACTGACTCCGGGAATCTGCCCGGCAATGACCCAAAGGTATTGGTTGACCATTATGGACAATAATCGTTCCCGTCTCTAGACTTGCTAAGTCCACGTATTTTGTGGACAAACGAATTCAGAATCGCGTCTTGACGGGGTGCTGATCTGCCGGAAATCGGCAGTCGGCTGAGATTGCAACGCAGAACCCGCGACCTGATCCGGATAATACCGGCGTAGGGATTAAGACCAGATGAACCGCGACACTAAGCCTGTAGGGCAATTTGTCGCAACTCCGTCATACGCGACCCGATACCACAAGACCATCCGGGAGCAGATCATGACGGACTTACTAGCATACCTCAGCGACTCCGCAAAAGTAGACTCCGCAGCAATCAAACCATTACCAAGCTCACGAAAAATATACGTGCAGGGTAGCCGACCTGATCTACGGGTGCCAATGCGGGAAATTACCGTGGGCGACACCCCCACCGAAATGGGCGGCGAAAAGAACCCGCCCGTGGTGGTATACGATACCTCTGGGCCCTACACAGACCCGGAAGCCACCATTGATCTGCGCAAGGGCTTGCCGCCGGTTCGCGCTGCCTGGATTGCCGAGCGGGGCGATGTACAGCAACTGGACGGCTACACCTCCGAATTCACCCGTCGTCGCATGAAAGACCCTCAGCTTGACCCCCTGCGGTTTATGGACGAGCGCAAGCCACTGCGCGCCAAGCCCGGAAGAAACGTATCCCAGATGCACTATGCTCGCCAGGGCATCATTACGCCGGAGATGGAATACGTTGCCATTCGGGAAAATATGAAGCTGCAGGAGGCCCGGGCCAACGGCTTGCTGGCGGACCAGCACCCCGGCCAGTCCTTCGGTGCCAACCTGCCGCCGGAGATCACCCCCGAGTTTGTTCGGGATGAAGTGGCCCGGGGCCGTGCGATTATTCCCGCCAACATCAACCATCCGGAAACCGAGCCGATGATCATCGGTCGCAACTTCCTGGTGAAAATCAACGGCAACATCGGCAACTCGGCGGTGACCTCGTCCATCGAAGACGAAGTAGAAAAACTGACCTGGGGTATCCGCTGGGGTTCCGACACGGTGATGGACCTGTCCACCGGCAAGAACATCCACGAAACCCGCGAGTGGATCATCCGCAACTCCCCGGTTCCCATCGGCACGGTGCCAATCTACCAGGCCCTGGAAAAAGTCGGCGGTGTGGCCGAAGACCTGACCTGGGAAATCTTCCGGGACACCCTGATCGAACAAGCCGAGCAAGGCGTGGATTACTTCACCATCCACGCGGGTGTTCGTTTGCACCACGTGCCACTCACCGCCAAACGCACCACCGGCATCGTCTCTCGCGGTGGCTCCATCATGGCCAAGTGGTGCCTGGCGCACCACAAGGAAAGCTTCTTGTATGAGCACTTTGAAGACATCTGCGAAATCATGAAGGCCTACGACGTCTCCTTCAGCCTCGGTGACGGCCTGCGCCCGGGTTCCATTGCAGATGCCAACGATGCGGCACAATTTGGCGAACTGGAAACTTTGGGAGAGCTCACCAAGATCGCCTGGAAGCACGATGTTCAGTGCATGATCGAAGGCCCTGGCCACGTGCCCATGCACCTGATCAAAGAAAACATGGATAAGCAGCTGGAATGCTGCGACGAAGCGCCGTTCTACACCCTTGGCCCGCTGACCACGGATATTGCCCCGGGCTACGACCACATCACCTCCGGCATCGGCGCGGCGATGATCGGCTGGTATGGCTGCGCCATGCTTTGCTACGTCACCCCGAAAGAGCATCTGGGCCTGCCCAATAAAGACGACGTGAAAACCGGCATCATCACCTACAAAATCGCCGCCCACGCTGCCGATCTCGCCAAAGGCCACCCAGGCGCCCAGATCCGCGACAACGCGCTGTCCAAGGCCCGCTTCGAGTTCCGCTGGGAAGACCAGTTCAACCTCGGCCTGGACCCGGACACCGCCCGCGCCTACCACGACGAAACCCTGCCCAAGGAATCCGCCAAAGTGGCCCACTTCTGCTCCATGTGCGGGCCGAAGTTCTGTTCCATGAAAATCTCGCAGGAAGTGCGGGATTACGCAGCAGAGCAGGGCATTGACGAAGTTTCGGCAATTGACGCCGGCATGGAGGCCAAGTCTCGGGAGTTTGTTGAGTCTGGCTCAAAGCTTTACGACAAAGTCTGACTCTTCAGTTTGCCCGCTCCTGGCCTGATAACTCTGGAGTTATGAGCAGGTCGGGCGTCTCTGTCCAGAAAACGCTCGGGCCATCCGTGGGCGCTTCTGTTCCGCCATCCATGGCTCCACAAATTTCTGGACAGAGACGCCCGACCTACTCAATCCAGCTTGGCAGTGATCGCATCTGAATGTGATGCTCATGCTGTGCGACGATGCACCAATTGAACCTGGTTTGGCAGACAACGTTTTGCACAGGAAACGGAGCGGGCCTGTCCCAAGGGCTGCCGGTCACCAAGCATGGAAGTCTGGGGCCAAGGCCAAATGATTACACCAGTCGTAAGACACTTGCACCCAAGCAATCCCAAAGGCTATCGTTCCAAGCCGAACACCAAACCGGAAACACGAATGCCGAAACCGTTCCAGTTCAATGCCAGCGACGTCAAAATCGAAAAACGCGAAACCGTCTTCCAGGGCTTCTTCCGCATGGACAAACTCTGGCTGACCCACCCGCGCTTTGACGGCCGCGACATGCCCACCTTCACCCGCGAACTCTTCATCCGCGGCGACGCCACCTGCGTGCTCCCCTACGACCCGCAAAGGGATGAAGTCGTACTGCTGGAACAATTCCGCCTCGGGGCCCTGGGCCGCAACCAATCCCCCTGGTTGCTGGAGCTCGTAGCCGGAATGAACGAAGAGGGCGAAAGCCCGGAAGACGTGGCGCAGAGGGAAGGGCAGGAAGAAGCCGGCCTGAGTTTCAGCCGGCTGGACAAGATCTGTGATTACCTGGTTTCCCCGGGCGGCACCACCGAGATGATCCACCTGTACTGTGGCCGGGTCAGTACTGCCGAAGCCGGCGGTATTTTCGGTGTGGAGCATGAACACGAAGACATTCTCAGCCACGTGGTCAGCGCCGGCGAGTGCTTCGCCATGATTGCCGATGGCCGCATTAACAATGCCGCTGCGATCATTGCTATCCAGTGGCTACAGCTGAACCGCGACAGGCTGCGCCGGGAGTGGTTGGCATGACTGAGTGGGTGAAGCGTCCCAAGTCCTATGTACCGGATTTGCGCCAGCTGGGAGCGTTGTGTGATGGCAACTATCAGCGGCTCCGCAAGCTGCGGCAGCTGGAATCCGATGGCAAGCCGGTGTGCGAGTTTGAATTGCACCGGGAGAACCAGTACCTGGGGCGAGTGCGGATTGAAGTGCTGCAAACGGCAAAGTTCACCGAAACCCTGTTGCTGGAGCAGGTCCACAACAGCGGCCGCTGGCTGAATAATCCACAGATGACCGTGCGGGTCTACCACGATGCAATGATGGCGGAAGTCATCAGTTGCCACCGGCAGCGCCAGATCGCGCCGGTGAACGATTACCCGAACCGTTTTATGCATCACCCCGATGAAAAGGTTCAGGTGAATGGTTTCCTGGCCGACTGGCTGGATTACTGTTTGCGCTTCGGGCACCTGCCCATGGAGAAGGCCGTCTGGTCGGCGGGTGAGGGGATCGACTAGACAGCATCTCACTCTGCCTGTGGTGAAGTTGTCAAAAACTGCAAAAATTTTGTGTCTGCGGGCCAGAATGTGAACAATCTACGATTTCACATTAATCAAAAGGAACCCGGCCATCGTACACTCGTTGTAACTTCAACCGTTTGCCCCGAACAGAATAGGTCCTGAATGTCTGACCACCAATCTGCCCGCCCGCTAAAAGTCTTACAGCTGACAGACCCGCACCTGATGGCACGGGAAAATGGTGCCCTGCTGGGGGTGAACACCCGCGAAAGCCTGTCGGCCGTCATTGAAGAGGCTCTGCGCAGCCATGGCCAGCCGGACCTGGTGCTGGCCACCGGCGATATCAGCCAGGATGCTTCCGTGGCTTCCTACCATTATTTCGGGCAGAAACTGGAGGTTTTCCAGTGCCCGTCTGCATGGATTGCCGGCAATCACGATGACTCAGCCACCATGTACGCCGTTGCGGATGAGTTCGACGCCCGGCGCCGGCAGTTTGTGCTGGGGGGCTGGCACTTCGTTATGCTGGATTCCTCCGTACACGGGAAAGTGCATGGAGAACTTTCGGCGGACGAATTGGCGTTCCTGGATCAAACCCTGTCGGAACACTCGGGCTTGCCCACCATGGTTTGCCTGCACCATCACCCGATTGATATCGGCTCGGACTGGATGAACCAGATAGGCCTCAAAAACCGTGAGGCTTTCTGGCAGGTGATCGACCGGCACACCAACGTCAGATGCGTGCTCTGGGGGCACATTCATCAGGAGCTTCAGCAGCAGCGCAAAGGCGTGCAGCTAATGGCCTCTCCGTCGACCTGTATTCAGTTTGCGCGAGGTTCCACTGATTTTGCGGTAGAACCGTTAGCCCCGGGCTACCGTTGGTTTGAGCTCGATCCTTCCGGCAACATCACCACAAAAGTCTGCCGCGCAGAGCAGTTCCGGTTCAACCTGGATGAAGGTAGCGCCGGCTACTAGCCGATCAAGATGTCCCTATATATTCCCAATGGCTGACCTGCACGCCGGTTTGTAACATATAGGGACAAAACTGTGCGCGAGTGTCAGGCCCGCAGTGCTTGCGCAGCCGCCACCATTGTCTCCAGCGCCGGCGTCACTTCCTCCCACTTGCGGGTTTTCAATCCGCAATCCGGGTTAATCCACAGCCGCTCTGCCGGGATGCGCTCCGCCGCCAGGGTCATCAGGTTGATGATGTGTTCCTTGTCCGGAATGTTCGGGGAGTGGATGTCGTACACGCCCGGCCCGATATCGTTCGGGTATTCAAAGTTCCGGAAGGCATCCAGCAGTTCCATATCTGACCGCGAGGTTTCAATGGTGATCACATCGGCATCCATGCGGGCGATGGCTTCGATGATGTCGTTGAACTCCGAATAGCACATATGGGTGTGGATCTGGGTGCCGTCTTCCACGCCATTGGCAGCGATGCGGAAGCTGTTGATGGCCCAGTCCAGGTAGTTTGCCCAGTCTGACTGCCGCAACGGCAGGCCTTCGCGCAGGGCGGCTTCGTCGATCTGGATGATATTCACGCCGGCTTTCTCCAGGTCCTGGACTTCCTCGCGAATGGCCAGGGCCAGTTGCAGACAGGAGTCTTTTCTTGGCTGATCGTCCCGCACGAAGGACCAGTTCAGAATGGTCACCGGGCCGGTCAGCATACCTTTCACCGGCTTGTCGGTGAGAGACTGGGCGTAGCGGATCCAGTCCACAGTCATTGCCCTGGGCCGGCGAATGTCGCCAAACAGAATGGGCGGTTTCACGCAGCGGGAGCCATAGGACTGTACCCAGCCGAAGCGGGTAAAGGCATAGCCATCCAGCTGTTCACCGAAGTATTCCACCATGTCGTTGCGCTCGGGTTCGCCGTGCACCAACACATCCAGCCCCAGTTTTTCCTGCTCTTTGATGCAACGGGCGATCTCTGCCTGCATTTGCTCGGTGTATTGGGTGCCGCTCAGCTCGCCTTTGCGGAACTGCAGGCGGGCCTGGCGGATTTCCGGGGTTTGCGGGAAGGAGCCAATGGTGGTGGTCGGGAATGCCGGCAGGCTAAGAATTTGCCGTTGTTTGGCGATTCGCTGGGGGTAGGGGCTTTGGCGATTACCCAGCTCTGGCGTTACCGCAGCAACGGCTTTTTGAACGGTAGGGTTGGTTACCCGGCTGGATCTGCGACGGCTTTCGATGGCGATACGGTTTTCAGCCAGTTCGCTGCGCACGGCGGTGCGACCTTCGTTAAGTGCTTTTGCAAGCGTTTGCAGCTCATCGAGTTTCTGCACTGCAAAGGCCAGCCAGCTACGGATTTCGGTATCCAGCTCCTGCTCAGGGGCCAGGTCGACCGGCACGTGCAGCAGTGAACAGGAGGGCGCCAGCCACAGGCGCTCGCCCAGCTTTTCGTTCAGTGGTTCGAGCCAGTCCAGAATATTGTTCAGGTCGGATTTCCAGATGTTGCGGCCATTGATCACGCCCAGCGAGAGAATCTTGTGGCTCGGCAGCCAGTCCGCCACCCGGCTGACTTCTGCCGGTGCGCTCACGGCATCAATGTGCAGGCCGGCTACCGGCAGTTCGCAGGCCAGTTGCAGGTTGTCCCGGAGTTCTCCGAAGTAGGTGGCCAGCAGCAGTTTCGGGCGATTGGCCTTGAGCTGGTGATAGGCCAGATTGAAGGCATAGCGCCAGTTGGCGTCCAGGTCGGTCACCAGGGCCGGTTCATCAATCTGTACCCAGTCAGCGCCGGCATCGGCCAGGGCTTCCAGCAGTTGCGAATACGCCGGCAGCAGGTGTTCCAGCAAGTCCAGCCGGTTGCTGCCATCGGAGGTTTTACCCAGCCAGAGGTAGGTCACTGGCCCGATGATGATGGGTTTGGCCTTAACGCCCTGTGCCTGCGCTTCGGCCAGTTGGGCCAGCAGTCGCTCAGGGTTCAGTTGAAAGCGGGTGTCGGCGGTAAACTCCGGCACAATGTAGTGATAGTTGGTGTCGAACCACTTGGTCATCTCGCCCGCCGCAGTGGCGCAGCAGGGGCTGTCGCTGGCACCCCGGCCCCGGGCAGCACGGAAATAGGCATCCAGCTCCGAGCCCTGCTTGTCTGCGACCCTTGCCGGCAGGTTGCCCAGGGTAACGGACATGTCCAGCACCTGGTCGTACAGGGAAAAATCTCCCACGGGTACAAAATCCAGCTTTGCTTGTTGCTGCCAGTGGCGCCGGCGCAGTTCCGTGGCCGTGATGGCCAGTTCCTGTTCGGTCTGCCGGCCAGCCCAGTAACTTTCCAGTGCAAATTTCAGCTCCCGCTGACTGCCGATGCGGGGAAATCCGAGGTTGTGTGTAATTGCCATGATCGAATCCTTGAATCCTGTGTGTTGAATCAGGAGCCAAGGTTAAGGGGCTTCTTTCATGAATAAAAATGGTATTATTTCAATAAATCATGAGCGTTATTCACGGATGGGTATGATCGAACGATATCACCTTGAGATTCTGCGCGCGGTAGAGCGCCAGGGTTCGTTAACCGCGGCAGCTGAACAGCTGCACCTCACCCAGTCGGCGTTATCCCATGCCATGCGCAAGCTGGAACAGCAGCTGGGCACGCCCGTCTGGCTTCGGGAAGGCAGGCAGTTGCGTTTTACCCAGGCCGGCAATCAGCTGCTGGGGCTGGCGAATAGGCTGCTGCCACAGTTTGAACATGCAGAAATGCAGATCCGCCAGATTGCCAAAGGGCAGCGGGGTAGTTTGCGGGTGGGTATGGAATGCCATCCCTGTTACCAATGGCTGTTGAAGGTTGTCGGCCCCTACCTGCAGCAATGGCCGGATGTCGATGTGGATGTAAAGCAGGAATTCCAGTTCGGTGGTATGGGCGCGTTATTCGGCCATGACATCGACCTGCTGGTGACCCCCGACCCGCTGCACAAGCCTGGCGTTTGTTTCGAGCCGGTGTTCGATTATGAGCAGGTACTGGTCGTCCCCGAAACCCATCCGCTGGCGGGCGAGCACTGGGTAGAGCCCTATCAACTTGAGCAGGAAACCCTGATTACCTACCCGGTTGCGGTCGAGCGCCTGGACATTTTTACCCGGTTCTTTCTGCCCGCTCACACTGGCCCGGCCCGGCACAAAACCATCGAAACTACCGACATCATGTTGCAGATGGTAGCCGCAGGGCGAGGCGTGAGTGCACTGCCCCGCTGGTTGGTGGATGAATACGCCCTCAACCTGCCCATTAAAGCCCTGAAGTTGGGCCAGCAGGGCATGCCTAAACAGATCTTTCTGGGCTTCCGGGAGCGCGACGAAGCCGTGGATTACCTGAACGCGTTCGTGAAGCTGGCCCGGAGCATTCGCTGGAACTAATCTCTTCGGTTAAACTGCGCGGAAAATTTCAACAGGACACACGAATCATGAGCGACATTCCTGCAGATCTGAAATACATCGAAACTCATCAATGGGTGCGGGTAGATGCCGATGGCACAGCTACCGTGGGCATCACCGACTTCGCCCAGGAGCAACTGGGCGACGTGGTCTACATCGGCGTGCCCGAACTGGGCGTGACTGTAAACGGTGGTGAGGAGGCCGGTGTGGCAGAGTCCGTTAAGTCAGCGTCTGATGTATTCAGCCCGGTGACCGGTGAGGTTATCGAAATTAATGAAAAGCTCGAAGACGAGCCGGAAATCGTCAATGAAGACCCATATGGCGATGGCTGGATGTTCAAGGTGAAGCTGGCCGATGAAGGCGAGCTGGACGGCCTGATGGATGCTGCTGCGTACGCAGAACACGTGGCCGCTGAGGAATAATCATTGATGGACTTTCCCGTTCTCTACCTGCGCAAGGGCGCAGAACGCCGTCTCCGTGCCGGCCACTTGTGGGTTTACAGCAATGAGGTGGACACCCAGCGTAGCCCGCTGCCAGGGTTTGAACCCGGCTCACAGGTGCAGGTGCGTGCTTCGAATGACAAGCCCATGGGTATCGCTTTCGTTAATCCTCATGCGTTGATTTGCGGCCGGCTGATCAGCCGGGATGCGGACCACGGCATGACGCCGAAGCGGTTGACGGACCGGATGGAGGCGGCGTTGAGCCTTCGGGAACGTTTGTTTGATAAGCCTTTTTATCGCTGGGTGTTCGGCGACAGCGATGGCCTGTCTGGCCTGGTGGTGGACCGGTTTGACGACGTAGTAGTGGTGCAAATCTCCACCGCCGGCATGGAGCAGATGAAAGACGCCATCGTGCGAGCCGTTCAGCGCCTGGCCCATGCCCGCATCATCGTACTGAAAAACGATGGCAAGATGCGCAAGGTGGAGGGGCTGGACACCTATGTGGAATTTGCCCATGGCCCGGAAGCTGACACCGTGCTGGTAGAAGAAAACGGCGCCCGCTTTGAAGTGCCATTGGCTGGCGGCCAGAAAACCGGCTGGTTCTACGACCACCGCATGAACCGCCAGCGCCTTCAGGCCTATGCGCCCGGCAAGAAAGTGCTGGATGTGTTCAGCTACGTGGGTGGTTGGGGTATTCAAGCGGCTTGTGCGGGTGCATCCCAGGTGACCTGTGTAGACGCGTCTTCATCGGCAGTGGATGCGGTGCATCACAATGCCAAACTGAACGGGCTGGAGAATGTGGACACCATCGAAGGCGATGCCTTCGACGCCCTGAAAGCCCTGGCAGACGAGAAAGAAAAGTTCGACATCGTAGTGCTGGACCCGCCCGCACTGATTCCCCGCCGCCGGGATCAGAAAGCGGGTGAACAGGCCTATGCCAGGCTGAACCAGCTCGGACTGCGCTTGCTGGAGCGTGATGGCTTGCTGGTATCCGCATCTTGTTCCATGCATTTGTCCCAGGAAAAGCTGATCGACATTATCCGGGGCAGCGGGCGCAAGATCGACAGGTTTGTGCAGCTGCTGGAGCAGGGCCACCAGGCGCCTGATCATCCGATCGTGCCGGGGATTCCGGAGACCGACTATATCAAGTCGTGCTTTGTGCGCTCTCTTACCGGGTTTTTGTGATCGCCGCCAGGGGAGAAAGGCGGTAGAGAAGGGTGGGGTCTGACCCGTAGGGTCAGACCCCTTTGTATCCGTCAGGGTTGGTGCATCAAGCCTTACCCCCGCAGCGACATCACCGCCCAGCCATTCTCGATAGCCGTCTTCTCCAGCGTCGGGTCCGGGTCCACCGCCACCGGATTCTCCACCTTCCGCAACAGCGGCAAGTCGTTGTGGGAGTCACTGTAGAACCAGGCTCCGTCCAGGCTCTCGTTATGGGCGGCCAGCCAGTCATTCAGCCGCACCACCTTGCCTTCCTGAAAGCTCGGCGTACCTGCCACTTCGCCGGTGAACTTGCCGTTTACCAGCTCCGGTTCCGTAGCAATCAGGTGGTCTACGCCCAGTAACTCGGCAATCGGTTCGGTAATAAATCGGTTAGTGGCGGTGATGATCATCAGCGTATGACCCTGCTCGCGGTGCTCTGCCAGCAGTTTCGCGGCCTTGTCTTGCATCATCGGCTGAACTTTCTTGGCCATAAAGGCTTCACGCCAGCTTTCCAGCTCATCCATGCTGTGCCGGGTTAACGGTGCCAGTACAAAGCGCTGATAGTGGAAAACGTCCAGCTCGCCGTTCAGGTATTCCTCATAAAAGCGGTCATTGGCCCGCTTGTACTCTTCGGCATCCACCATGCCTTCTTCCACCAGAAACTCACCCCATGCGTGGTCGCTGTCACCATTGAGCAGGGTGTTGTCCAGATCAAAAATTGCGAGCGTCAAGCCGTTTCCTCCCATCTTTACAGGCTTCGTAGCAAGGCGCACAGTCTAGCATGACCTGCCGCCAACGGCTCCGTTTGCCGAACCCTTGGGATTCTGTAAGAATGAGAGCAACTTGGACAATTTCCGCCGGTTACAAATTAACCGGCAGCCGACTTTAACGAGGACTGTGCCGTGATCGACTCAGACGGTTTCAGACCCAATGTCGGAATCATTCTGGCCAACCACAGGGGAGAAGTTCTCTGGGCAAGGCGAATAGGGCAGGACTCCTGGCAGTTTCCGCAGGGTGGTATCAAGCACAATGAATCACCGGAAGACGCGCTGTATCGGGAGCTTGGAGAGGAAATCGGCCTCAGTGCCAGCGATGTGGAAATCATCAGCTGCACCCGGGGCTGGCTTCGATACCGTCTTCCGCGAAGGATGGTACGCCACAACTCGCACCCCGTTTGTGTGGGGCAAAAACAGAAATGGTTCCTGCTGAGGATGTTATCGCCAGACGCGCATGTACGCGTGGATGGCACGGATTCACCGGAGTTCGACGGCTGGCAGTGGGTAAGCTACTGGTATCCGTTGGGGCAGGTGGTCTCATTCAAGAGAGAAGTATACAGACGTGCGCTGAGAGAACTGGCTCCCAGACTGTTCCATAACATGGAACAGTGGCATCGGAGTGAGCAGAACCGGCGTTGAAGGAACATCAGAAATGACGGACTGACTCCATGCTGAGCATCCTGCGAAGTCTAGTACAAGAGGTGAACAGCGCCCGCGATCTGAACGAGGCGCTGGAGATCATCGTATCGCGGGTGCAGAAAGCCATGAACACCGAGGTCTGCTCCGTTTACCTGCTGGACCCGGCCTCCAACCGTTACATCCTGATGGCCACAGAAGGCCTGTACAAAGATTCTGTGGGCAAGGTCAGCCTGGCCTATTCCGAAGGTCTTGTTGGCCTGGTGGGTTCCCGTGAAGAACCCATTAACCTCGAAGATGCGCCTTCCCATCCGCGCTACCGCTACTTTCCTGAAACCGGTGAGGAACGATTCCGTTCCTTCCTCGGTGTGCCCATTATCCACCACCGCCGCGTACTTGGCGTGCTGGTCGTCCAGCAGCGGGAAAGCTCCCGGTGCTTTGATGAAGGGGAAGAAGCATTCCTGGTTACCGTATCAGCCCAACTGGCCGGGGTGATTGCGCACAGTGAAGCCACGGGCGCGATCAGCGGCCTGTCGCTTACCGGTGAAGAAACCCAGGACGTCAGCTTCAACGGCGTGCCCGGCGCTCCGGGCGTGGCCATTGGCACCGGCGTGGTGGTTTATCCCGCGGCAGACCTGGACCTGGTGCCCGAGAAGCCTACCGAGGAGATCGAGCAGGAACTGGCGCTGTTCCAGTCTGCTGTGCAGGCGGTGCGTGAAGACATCGAACGGGTAGCGAACCGGCTCGCGTCCCAGCTGCGCCCGGAAGAACAGGCACTGTTCGATGTGTATCTGCGCATGCTCAGCGATGAAGCACTGCCCGGCGAGGTGGTCAACAAGATCCGCGAAGGCATCTGGGCTCAGGGCGCTCTCAAACAGGTGGTTCAGCAGTACATCCGGCATTTTGAAATGATGGACGACCACTACCTGCAGGAGCGGGTGGTGGATATCCGGGATCTCGGTCGCCGCCTGCTGTCACATTTGCAGGAAGGTGAGCAAAAGCACCTGGAATATCCGGAGCATACGATACTGGTCAGTGACGAAATCACTCCGGCCATGCTCGGAGAAGTACCTAAAGGCCAGCTTGTGGGGCTGGTATCCGTAAAGGGCTCCAGTAACTCCCACGTGGCCATCCTGGCCCGGGCCATGGGGGTGCCCACGGTGATGGGCCTGGTGGACATCCCGGTGAACCAGCTGGATGGCAGGGAACTGATTGTCGACGGTTTCGAAGGGCAGATTTTCGCCTCGCCCTCAGCGGATCTGCGGGCCTTCTACCAGGCTATTTGCGATGAAGAAAACGAGCTGATTCGCGGCCTGGAAGCCCTGCGGGACAAACCCTGTGAAACCACCGACGGCCACCGGGTCGCGTTGCTGGTGAATACCGGCCTGATGACCGATGTATTGCGGTCACTCTCCCATGGCGCCGAAGGTATTGGCCTGTACCGCACCGAAGTGCCGTTTATGATCAAGGATCGCTTCCCCTCCGAGCAGGAGCAGCGGGAATACTATCGGGAGCAGTTGGAAGCCTTCGCCCCCAACCCGGTTACCATGCGTACCCTGGACATTGGCGGCGACAAGGCCCTGACCTATTTCCCCATCCAGGAAGAAAACCCGTTCCTGGGCTGGCGTGGCATCCGGGTTACCCTGGACCACCCGGAAATATTCCTGGTACAGGTGCGGGCCATGCTCAAGGCCAGCGAGGGCCTGAACAATCTGCAGATCATGCTGCCCATGATCAGCAACATTTCCGAGGTGGAAGAATCCCTGCACCTGATTTACCGGGTCTACCACGAGGTTCGGGAAGAAGGTTACGACATCCACATGCCCAAGGTGGGCGTGATGGTGGAAGTGCCGGCTGCGGTTTACCAGATTCGCGAACTGGCCGAGCGGGTGGACTTCCTGTCGGTCGGTTCCAACGACCTCACACAGTACCTGCTGGCGGTCGACCGAAACAACCCCCGCGTGGCCCAGCTTTATCACTCTTACCACCCGGCCGTGCTGCAGGCACTCGTACGGATTGCACAGGATGCCCACTCCGTTGGCAAACCGGTAGGCATCTGTGGCGAGCTGGCCGGTGATCCGGGCGGTGCCTTGTTGCTGATGGCCATGGGCTACGATTCCCTGTCTATGAACGCAGCCAGCCTGCCCAAGGTGAAATCGGTTATTCGCAGTATCGATCGGGAATGGGCGATCCAGTTGCTGGAAGATGTATTGCTGCTGGACTCTCCCCATGTGATCAAGAGCTGCGTTGACCTGGCCATCCGAAATGCCGGTTTCGGCCGCTACCTGCGGCCGGTGAAGTCCTCCCCCGTTGCGCTGGCGGAACAGGCCGTTTCCTGATTTTCCGGTGGTTATAGGGTGCGCACTCTAAAAACCGTTGTTAGGTTAGTAGGGTAAATTCGCTGCAGTAACCGTGAAGGACAGCCGATGAAGCAGTCGACCGAGCTTAAATCCGCACCACGCATAGGCCTCGCCCTTGGCGGCGGCGGCCCGTTGGGCGGTATTTATGAAATCGGTGCCCTGCGAGCCCTGGATGAAGCGCTGGACGGCCTCGACTTCAACAATGTGGATGTCTACGTAGGCGTGAACTCCGGCTCCTTTGTGGCTGCGAACCTGGCCAACCAGGTGACCACCGCCCAGCTGTGCCGGATCTTTGTGCGCAACGAAGCCGAAGTGCATCCCTTCCATCCGGAAGTGTTCTACCGCCCGGCGCTCCGGGAGTACGGTAACCGCTTGCTGGCCGTGCCGAAGCTGATTTCCACCGCCATCAGCCGTTTCGTCAACAACCCGTACGACCAGAGCCTGCTGGAAGCCATGACCATCCTGGCCCAAGTCGCGCCTGCCGGGCTGTTCGACAACGAAGGCCTGCATGATTACCTGCGCCGGGCGTTCACCATGCTGGGGCGTACGAACGACTTCCGGCAACTGAAGCACCGGCTGTATGTGGTGGCTGCCGATGTAGAAAGCACCGAAGCCGTGTGTTTCGGAGCGCCGGGCTTTGACCACGTGCCCATTTCCAGGGCGGTACAGGCCAGCACAGCCTCTCCAGGCTTGTATGTGCCGATAGACGTAGACGGCCGGTACTATGTAGACGGCACCCTGAGAAAAGGCCTGCATGCATCCGTCGCTTTCGAGGATGGTGCGGACCTGGTGCTGGCGGTTAATCCGCAAGTGCCCATCGATGCCAGCGCCGCCGTGCGGGCCGGCACCATGCAGCCGGGCGATCTCACCCGCTCGGGCATGCCCAACCTGCTGTCCCAGATGTTCCGCACCATGGTTTATTCGCGAATGCAGTCGGGCATTGCCCAATACGCCCGGGATTACCCGGACAAAGACATCCTGCTGTTCGAACCCACCCGGGACGATGCCAAGCTGTTCTTCTCCAACGTATTCAGCTTCCAGAGCCGCCGCATGGTGTGCGAACACGCCTACCAGATGACCAGGCGGGACTTGCTCAGCCGGGCCGATGAACTGGAGCCAAAACTGGCGAAATACGGCATCAAACTACGCCGGGACCGCCTGGAAGACGAACAGCGCACCATCTCCACCAGCCTGTATGGCGAACTGTTACCGCTGTACGTGGCCAAGGGCCGCAAGAAACAAGCCGAGAAGGGCAAGCTGGCGAGCGGGCTGAGTAACGTTACCCATCTGTTTTCCCGGGCCCAGTAGGGCCTGTGGCTCTTTTGTCCTTTGATCGATAGTCAGATACCGGGAGCAAGCTGCGGGAAGTAGTAAGGTTCCGCATGTTCCGGGATTTCCCATTTCAGAGGGGATCGACTGCTGGTTTCACTCAACAGCCCATCGTCTTTCAACTGCTTGATGAGCCTTCGTGCTGTACGGCTTTCGGAAGCTCCGGTCATTTCGAGTGCGGTGGAGCGTTCGAGCGCGCCCTGAATGAAGGCCTGGAACAGAATCTGTGAAGCTTCCGGTTTCAGTGCTCCGTCAACGCCCGGAATCCGGCCTTCATTTCTCGCCTGAACATAACTGCGAATGCGTTTCTGCATCCCGCCAAGATCAAGCCAGCCGGCGGGTCAGTTTGGCGGCTTCACGGTTCAGCGTGCTGGCAAGGTCCAGAAGCTCGTACTTAATCAACGCCTCTTCCTGCGGTACGAACGGGGCCAGGTCCATAAATGAAGTCATACACAGTCCTTGGTATATTCTGATAGCACTTGAGCGAGAGTGTCCGGTTTAATTTCCGCTTTGAAAGCTCCACAATGCCACAGTGAGCGCCCATAAATAAAGGCTTTGGTGTGAGTCGGTCGCAGGAAAGAGCTGCTTTTTAGGCGTTAAATGTCCGGTTTAAAGTCCGCTTTCTGAATGGCTGCCTGGCAAGCTGGCACAAAAAAGGCCGGACGGGATAACTCCCTCCGGCCTTTTGCTTACCCAACACACCGTAAAGC
>NZ_AXBV01000063.1:0-64934 GCF_000475255.1 Marinobacter sp. ES-1 | reverse complement strand
ACCAGATTTGACAATAACTCCTGGTTGCTTTCCAGCGGGCGAATCAGGTGGTACTGCTTGGCCAGGCTGATCAGCACGTCTTCGATGGTGTCGTTCAGGTCGAGGCTGCTGGCCACTTTGCGCTTGGCGCGCAGCACTTCGGAATTGCCAGCCGCAGCAATTTCAAGGTCAATTCCGGTGCCGTCTCCGGCCATCATCATGCCGCTGTCCATGTCGACCAGGGCCGCTGCCACGTAGCCGTCGATTTCACGCAGGGATTCAAGGTTGATTTTTGCCATGCTGAACTATCCTTCTTCTGTTCTGTTGGGGTTGGAAATCAGTTGTCGATGGTGTCGGCTAGGGCCTGGGCCGCATCCAGGGTCATACGCAAGGCCATGGCCAGGTTCTCGCTGCGATCTACACAGACAGACAGCGCAAACTGGTGCTGCTTGCAGGGCAAGCGCACAGTGATGATGGAACCGTGGCTGGTGGCAATTACATT
The DNA here is from genome assembly GCF_000475255.1 of Marinobacter sp. ES-1. Classification (NCBI taxonomy): domain Bacteria; kingdom Pseudomonadati; phylum Pseudomonadota; class Gammaproteobacteria; order Pseudomonadales; family Marinobacteraceae; genus Marinobacter; species Marinobacter sp. ES-1. The sequence continues at coordinate 64,453 of NZ_AXBV01000063.1, read as the reverse complement.
GTGGGAGCACTGGCTCTGCAGGATTTCCCGGCTGAATGCCTCGCTAAGAGACATCAGGGAACACCCCAGAGCGGCCACCCGGCTGCTGCGGATGGCATCGTTCTTGGCCGTAAAAGCCAGTGAACGACCGTCCAGGGTAGTCACCGAAGCGAATACACAGGCGCTGTTGTTGCCCAGCAACCGGTCCAGGGTGGCCTGGCAGGCTTCGCTGAACTGGTCAACAACATTGGAATTTGCTTGTTTAACGGTAGCTTGCATAGGCCCAACCTATCACTTAGTTAAAACACATAGTTTCGACAAATCGAAACAGGTGACAGTGTTACGGCCTGAAAAGACAGGCAGATCAGTTATGTCGTAATAAGTTTCAGTTATTTTACGGAATTTTTCGTTTCAGCTTTTCAGCTTCTGGAGGTCAATGGGCGGCACCCCGAGGTCTTGCCATTTCTCGGGATGGCAGGTGAACAGCAGGATCTGATGCCGGCTGGCAGCATCGAACAAGATACGTTTCATGTCTTCCAGCCGGTTCTGGTCGCTGTGCACCAGGGTGTCGTCCAGGAGAATCAGGGTGGGCCTTTGGGCTTCCCTCAACAGGTCGGCATAGGCCAGGCGGCTGATCAGCCCCATCTGTTCCCGGGCACCAAAACTCAGTTCGGCAATCTGGCCCAGCTCATTCCCCCGATTGAAGGTTCCCGGCCGCAGGTGTTCGTCCACCTCCAGCGTTGCATTCGGAAACAGCAGCGACAGGTAATGGTTAAGGTGTTTTTGCAATGGGGCCTGCAGACGCCGGGTCAGCGCCTGGCGTTTGTCGGTCAGCAGTGTGAGCAACAAATCCAGTGCCCGGGCACGGCGACCCAGCTCCTGGTACCGACGCTGGCACTGTTCCAGCTCTGCCCGCTTCTCGCTCAATTGCTCTTCCAGGCCTTCGGCCCCCCAGGCTTCAAGCCGAACACGAATGTCCCGCAGTTCCCGTTGCCGGTCTTCCTGGGTTTGCTGCAAAGTCTGGATCGTGCGCTGAAAACGGTCGATATCCTGCCGCAGGATATCCGGCCGTGCCTCGCGGATTTGCTGCTCCCGCTTCGCCATGCTCTCGCGCAGGCTGACCTGCTGCTGTTCGATCCGGGCAAGCTCAGCCGTTAATCGGGTCAACTGTTGTTGGCGCTCGGGGCTGTTGGCCTCGTCTTCCAGCCGCTGCCATTCGGCCCTCGCGTTATCCCGGGCCTGCTTGCCAGTGAGCAGTTGCGCCTGATGGCTGCGGTCGCTGGCCTCGGCGTCATTCAAGCGTTTCTCGGAACTGGCCAGGGCGCTTTCGGCCGAGGCCAGATCCAATACCTGAACGTCCTGATCCGATGCGGGAGTGGCTTCCAGTTTTTCACGAACAGCCTTCAACTCTGCCTGCAGTTCCGCCAGCTCGGTTTCCAGTGGCTCCAGACCGGCCGGGGCAACCGAACGCAACAACTCGACGGCATGTTTACGTTTTTGCTCCGCTACCTCCCAGGCGGAGGCACGGCTTTCTGCCTGCTCAACGGACGCCACAGCCATGGCCTGCAATTGCTCGTCCAGGGATTGTTCGAGCATTTCGAGCTTGCGCCGGGTACGGGCCAGCTCCTCGCCGCCCGGGGCGATGCCCAGAGTGCCTACGCCCGGAATAACCAGCTGCGAGGCTTCCAGCAATTGCTGTTCGCCCTGCCCCTCCAGCTGCCGGTCGTCCAGGGTGATACTAGCGCCGGGCTGCAGCTGCCAGCTCAGGCGGGTGGCAACGGTGCCGGAACGGATGGTTTCGTCATTCAGTTCCCTGGCGGTTGTTTTCAGGCGGGCCACCGCGGCGGTATCAATGCGGTTTGCCTTTGCCTGTTCCCGGGCCTCGTCAACCTGTTGCTGGTATTCCCGGGCCCTGGCCAGGTTCTGGCTGAGGTCCTGCTGTCGCTGTTCAGACTGGCGCAGATCCTGCTCCAGCCGCTGCCGGATTTCCTGCTGGCGAGCAAGTTGCAGTTGTGACCGGGCATTTTCATAGGCAGCCCGGGCATCCTTCAGGGCGCCGGCCAGGGCTGCGGTCTGCTGCCCGGTTTGTTGCAGTTTGCGTTCGGCACTCTCCAGTTCTGCCTTGCGGGCGCTGCGCTGTTCGTCCAGCCGGCTCAGGTGGCCGAGGTTCTGTTCCAGCAGCTCGCGATTCTGAACCAGCTGCGCCAGGGTATTCTTCTCCTGCTCCTGCTGCTGTTCCAGCTGCTCCACCTGCTGCAGCTGTTCACGGGCCTGGTCCAGTTGCCGTCGGGCATCGTCCCAGGGCTTTTCCTGTTCGGTGCGATCAAACTCCTGCGACAACTGCCCGAGGCGATCCACCTGCCCCTGATACTGCTCAACCCGCAGCTGCAAATCGTCGACCTGTTGCTGCAGATCTTCCCGCTCTTTATCCAGCTTTTTGTAGTCACCCTTGGGCTGGCCAGTGGCCGTCAGCAACACGTCGCGTTTGCCTTTTACTTCCTCTATGACTGCATCGCCGCCGGTGCTGGCCACCTCGCCAACCAAGGCATTGAGGGCGGATTTCAGGTGATCGCCCGCGTGTTCAACGGCTTGTTCGATATCCTGCCCCGTGCCCTGCTCTACCCACAACAAGCCCGGAATGCCCCAATGCTCCGCTTTACTGGCACCCCGCTTGGGATACTGGTAACCCAACAGCTCCGCCAGTTTTTCCTCCGCGTCGTCTTCGCTCCAGGTTTCGTTGCCGACCGACAAGTCACAGCGGGTGCGCTTCAGGAAACTTTTAACCAGGCGCCATTGGGCACCCTGATGCTCGAAGGCCAGTTCAACGGTGGGGGCTGCCGCAGAGTCACCCCAGGGGCGAAGGTCATCCACCACCTGGGACCGGTAACGTTCAAAGAACGCCGCCCGGATAGCACGCACCAGGGTACTTTTGCCGGATTCGTTGGGGCCGTGGATCAGGTTCAGGCCGGGCTGAAGATGCTCAAGGGCAAAGGGTTGGCGGAACTGGCGCAGCTGTTCAACCCTCAGGCTTTGCAGTTTCATTGGCCTGCCTCCTGAGCCGGTGTTTTCAGCATGGAGGCCAGAATGGCCAGGGCATCCTGGGCGGCTTCGCCCTGTTCCCCGGCTTGCTGCTCCCGCAGGGTTTCGATCACCTCCCCAGCGTAGCCATCGGCTTTCAGGGCGGCAATGTCGTCGTCCGTGGGTGCCAGCTGCAGGTTACTGCGTTCGCAACGAATGCTGCGGAAGCGGGCTTCGACAACCGACAATCCGTGCAGCAGTTTTTCTTCGCCCGCCAGGGTAATCAGGCCATCCAGCCGAAGATCCACCACCGAGGATTCGGGCAGGTTTTGCAGGCGTTCCAGTAACTGGTCCAGGTCTGATTCCACAGAAAGGGTTTCCCGCCATTGATGCCACTGGTAACGACCGGTGGCGACCACCTGAACCTGCGGCAGCTCACCCGGCCCGGCAATATCGACAATCAGGGCATTGCCGGCCTCGTTATTCCGGAACCGCTCCGGCTCCGGGGTACCGCTGTACCAGGTGCGCTCGTTGATTTCCCTGGTGCCGTGCCAGTCTCCCAATGCCAGGTAATCCAGCTTGCTGGCTTGGGCCCGGTCCGGCGCAATGGGGTTGGTGGAATCGATTTCAGCCGCCAGCAATCCCTGCACACTGCCGTGGGCGAGCCCCACCCGAACCCATCCTGCCGGAGTCTCGTAGCGGCCGAAAGCTTCTGTCAGATCGCCATAGGTATGACGCTGGGTCAGAGGTGCATTCAGTATGGCGAGGCCTTCGGCAGCCAGTTCGATAACGCCCGGTTCCAGCGCCAGGTGCACGTTATCCGGCACTGCACCTAACCGTTGAGCGCGGGTCCAGACACTTTCGGCGAGCGCCGCATCATGGTTACCCGGCAGCATCACCCAGGGGCCAGGGAATGCCTTGGTGGCATTGAACACCCGGCGAATGGTGCGATCAGATACCGTCTGGGCATCAAACACATCACCGGCCACCAGCACCGCCTGGCACTGAGATTCATTGGCAAGCCGGGCCAGCTTTTCTATGGCCTCGAACCGGGCTTCCACCAGCGCTGCACCGTCTTCGGTTTCAAAACGGCTGTAGGTACGCCCCATTTGCCAGTCGGCGGTGTGTAGAAATCTTGGCATTGCGTGCCCCTTCAAAATGTAGACTTTAGTCTAATCGCTTGCCGATTCTGACGTGGGAGCCCGACGGCTTCTGCTACCATCCTAATCATGCTTGTGCTTCATGCAAGCAACCTTCATAGCTGGCCCTGGCCGGCTCTCTTTTTTTACACACAGCCAAAACCACAACCCAAACAGGTAACCATCGATGAGCGCTATTATATTGATGCTACTCGGGCTTGGCGGCATGGCGCTGGGTTTCTTTGTGTATTCAAAGTTCCTGGCCCTTGTTGTTTTCAAGCTGAGTGACAAATTCCGTACGCCCGCACACGAGTTTGAAGACGGCGTTGACTTTGTTCCCACCAACAAATTCGTTCTGTGGGGCCATCACTTTACCTCAGTCGCCGGTGCTGCGCCGATTGTCGGGCCCGCCATTGCGGTTATCTGGGGCTGGCTGCCTGCGTTCCTGTGGGTCACCCTGGGTACCATCTTCTTTGCCGGCATTCACGATGCCGGTGCTATCTGGGCCAGCGTGCGCAACAAGGCGAAATCCATTGGCACGCTCACTGGTGAAGTGGTCGGCAACCGGGCCCGCGCCATTTTCTCTATCGTAATTTTCCTGGTGCTGTTGATGGTGAACGCAGTATTTGGCGTGGTTATCGCCAAGCTGCTGATCAACAATCCGGGCGCCGTGGTGCCGGTGTGGGGCGCAATTGCTGTCGCGCTGGTCATCGGCCAGGCGATTTACCGGGCCAAGATGAGCCTGCCCCTGGTATCACTGATTGGTGTAGTTGCGCTTTATGCCCTTATTTACGTTGGGCCTTCCGTTCCGGTTGAGCTGCCGGAAACCGTAGCCGGCCTGTCACCCAGTGCCGCCTGGATCATCATTCTGTTTGTTTACGCCGCTATCGCTTCCCTGCTGCCGGTGTGGGTGCTGCTGCAACCCCGTGACTACATCAACGGCCTGCAGCTGTTTGTCGGCCTGGCCGCCCTGTATGGCGCCGTGCTGATTGCCAACCCCACCGTGGTTGCGCCGATGATCAACGTCGACGTACCAGCAGGAACACCCTCCATGATTCCGCTGCTGTTCGTCACCATTGCCTGTGGCGCCATTTCCGGCTTCCATGGCCTGGTCTCCTCCGGCACGACGTCCAAGCAGCTGGACAAAGAAACCGATGCCCGCTTTGTGGGTTACTTCGGCGCCACCGGTGAAGGCGCCCTGGCCCTTGCTGCGATCATTGCCGCCACCGCCGGCTTTGCCTCCCTGGCAGACTGGCAGGCGATGTACCACTCCTTCGGCCAGGGCGGCGTGCTTGCCTTTGTTGAAGGCGGCGCAGCCATCCTGAGCGCAGGCACCGGGCTGGACATGGCCATTGCCGCCACTATGCTGACCGTCATGGCAGCCCTGTTTGCCGGCACCACCATGGATACCGGCTTGCGCCTTCAGCGCTACATCTTCCAGGAGTGGGGCGAGATCTATAACATCAAGTGGATGGCCAAGCCGGTACCGGCAACCCTGCTGTCCGTCGCTACGTGCCTGGCCCTGGCCTTCGGCGCCGGCGGTGCAGACGGCTCTGGCGGCCTGCTGATCTGGCCTCTGTTCGGCACCACCAACCAGTTGCTGGCGGGCCTGACCCTGCTGGTGGTCACCGTGATGCTGGTGCGCCGTGGCTCACCATCCATCTTCACCCTGGCACCTCTGGTGTTCGTGCTGGCCATGACCCTGTTCGCTCTGGTCATCCAGCTGAACGGCTTCTACCAGAAAGGTGACTGGTTCCTGTTCGGCCTGGATATCGTAGTTCTGATCGCCGCTATCCTGGTAACGCTGGAGTGCGCGGCGGCCCTGAAACGCGCAAAAGCCGAGGTTCGCGAAGCACCCGCTGCCGACTGAACCTTGCAGTTTGACGCTGGCCAGGTTCACCCTGGCCAGCCATTACCGGGGGCTTTATGAAATCCACCCTGAACAAACTGAAATACCTGTACAAAAAGGCCAGCCAGGCCAGCACCGAATACTACAACGCGCCCTACCGGGCCGCGATTGCCCGCGCCAAGCGAGACGAAGACGACCTGTTCATGCTGCTGGTCTTCAGCGAGATGATGGGCATCCCCAACCCTGCCAGCTGGTACTGCATGGAACTGCAACCGCTGCTGCTGGAACGCTTCCACGAATGGCATACCCGCATGGGTATGGAACGCTCCCCACTGGATAATTTTCGCTGTTGCTGAGGTAAGCATGGCCGACTACCCGATTCTGGATATCTCCAAACTCATAACCGACCGCCAGCTGATCATGGTGGGCGGCAAAGGAGGGGTGGGCAAAACCACCGTGTCGTCTGCCCTGGCGGTAGCCGCGGCCCAGAATGGCCGGCGGGTTCTGTTGATCTCTACCGATCCGGCCCACAGCCTGGCCGATGCCTTTAACCGCAAGATTGGCAGCCAGATAACCCGCATGGCACCCAACCTGGATGCCCTGGAACTGGACCCGGATGCCGAGGCCGAAGCCTACCTCGACAGGGTAATGCAGCAAATGCGCCGCTTTGCCGGCCCCGACCAGATCAACGAACTGCAGCGCCAGTTACGCCTGGGCGCGCAATCACCCGGTGCCCAGGAAGCCGCCATCCTCGAGCGCATGGCCACCCTGATCGAAAACAGCGAAGATGACTACGACCTGCTGATCTTCGACACCGCACCTACCGGCCATACCCTGCGCCTGTTGACCCTGCCGGAAATCATGGCGGCCTGGACCGATGGCCTGCTCAAGCACAACAAGCGTTCGGAAAAACTCGGCAAGGCGCTGTCCCACCTGACCCCCGGCCGCAGCCTGGACAACCCTCTCAAAAGCCCGGAAGAAAATCCGGTGGAAGACATGGACCAACGCAGCAAGGAACTGACCGAGACCCTGCTACGCCGCCAGCGTCTGTTTCAGCGCACCCGCCGCAGGCTGAACGACGCTGATCACACCGCCTTTCTGTTTGTGATGACCCCGGAGAAACTGCCGATCCTGGAAACCGGCCGCGCCATCGCTGCCCTGGGCGATGCCGACATCCCGGTTGCCGGCGTGATCGTTAACCGGGTGATGCCGGAGACCGACAACAACAGCTTCTGGCAAGCCCGATACGAGCGTCAGAAACGCCATCTGGATGGGATAAACACCCTACTGGCAGACCGCCCACAGCTCAGGCTGCCCTTGATGGAAGATGATGTAAGCGGGCTGGACGCCCTGGGGGCCTTCGCCGGGGTAATGATAAACAACGAAGGCCGCAAATAAGATTTGACAAGCATCCTACCCAGCTGTATTATGCGCACCTCGTTGATCGGGGCCAACCCCGAAGCCAATAACCAGTTTTGATGCGGGGTGGAGCAGTCTGGTAGCTCGTCGGGCTCATAACCCGAAGGTCGTAGGTTCGAATCCTGCCCCCGCTACCATAAAAAAGAAAGGCAGATCAGTCACTTACTGGTCTGCCTTTTTTGCGTCTGGGGCAACCAAATTTCCCTGTGACGTATATGTGACATATCCTTGTAACCCCTATTTGGGTGGCTAGGTGACATTGACCGTAAGTCTGCCACGCTTGCCACATCCTCGATCACCGCAATGCTGATCGTTTACTCCGCCTTACCGGTCTTCACGTCCGCACTGGCTCAGGAGGCGCCTCCCGCTGGGACCAGACCGCCTGCACCACGCCCGAGACGATGATCAACGCACCACCGGACATTTGCAGCAAGTTCAGGCTTTGGTCAAACAGCAGCCAACCCAGGATAATCACCGTAATCGGCTCCAGGTATGCGAGAGTGCCGTAGGTGGCCGCCGGCAATGCCTTTAACGCCACCACCGCCAGCATAATCGCCAGGAAGCCGGGCAGCACGCCGGCCGCCGCCAACCAGCCCCATTGCCCGGCCTGAATGGCCTCATCCTGCATGAGCATCAGCGGCAGCATGCAAAGCGCCCCGGCCAGCATCTGGTACCCGCTTCGGGTCAGTACATGCACCCGTTCGTGAATCAAGCGGTTGGTCAGGATAAACGCGGCGTAGCAGAGCATGGCGCACAGGGCATAAAACAGGCCTGCTGCCTCTTCCGCCCGGCCGGAGAGGTTAAAGTTGAATTCCATCATCATGGCAAAGCCGAACAGCGCCAAGGCGATCAAGGCTGCACCCAGGCCCGACAGCCGCTCCCCCATGAAAAAATGCGCCACTATCGACGCGGCAGCCGGGGCCAGGTACAGCAGCATCACGGCGTTGGCCATGCTGGTGTAATTCATGGCCATTACGTAGAACACCACAAAACCGGCCAGGAATGCCCCGGTTACCAGAACCTTGAAACCGGGCCAGGTGAATACCTTTGCTCGCTGTCCAGTCAGCAGGAGAAACGCGGCCATTAATGCCGCGCCTATAAACAAGCGATAGAAGGTGACAGTTTCCGCGCTGACACCGGCATACACCGAGATGGCGCCAATGGTGCCCATAAAAACTGCGGCAAACACGGCGGCAAGTATGTGCGAATTCATTTTACAAACACTCCCGGACGGGACGAAACGACCGCCGGTGCTCCGGTGTTGCACCTAACCGCTTCAGCGCTTCCAGATGCACGGGTGTGGGATAACCTTTGTGCTGGGCCAGTCCGTAGCCGGGATATTGCTGCTCCAGCATCTCCATTTCCCGGTCGCGGGTGACTTTGGCGAGGATAGACGCGGCGCTGATGGCCTCTACCCGGGCATCGCCCTTCACCACCGGCTCGGAGGGCCAGCGCCAATCCGGGCAACGGTTGCCGTCTACTAATACGTATTCAGGCTCGATAACCAGGCCTTCCACCGCACGGGTCATAGCCAGCATGGTGGCCTGGTAGATATTGATCTGGTCAATTTCCGCTGCCTCACACCGGCCCAGGCTCCAGGCGGCGGCCTTTTCGAGGATCTCGTCGTAAAGCTTCAAGCGGCGTTTTTCAGTGAGCTTCTTGGAATCGGCCAGGCCCTCGATGGGCCGTTCCGGGTCCAGTATCACGGCCGCAGTCACCACTGCACCAATCAGCGGGCCGCGGCCCACTTCATCAACCCCTGCCAGTAACCGACCCTTGTAGCTGCACTCAAATGGTGGAAGGTCTTTTGCGGCCATCAGCGCCGGCGCTCCATTAATTCGGAAATAGCGGTTGCAGCGCGTTCGTCCGCATTCTGGCGCAGGCTTTCGTGCAACTCGGTGAAGGCTTGCTGCAACTGCTCGCGCTCTTCGGTGTTTTCCATGCGCTCCAGCACGGCGGCGCCCAGGGCCTCCGGTGTGGCGCCATCCTGCAGCAACTCCGGCACCAGGCCTTGTTGCGCCAGCAGGTTCGGCAGGGCCACCCAGGGCACCTTCACCAGACGGGACAGCAGTTTGTAGCTGAGATCGCTCAACCGGTAGCCCACCACCATAGGGCGCTTGAGCAGCATGGCTTCCAGGGTTGCCGTGCCGGATGCCAGCAACACCACATCGCTGGCGGCCATCACTTCCCGGGAACGACCGCGTACCAGGGTAACCGGCAGCTTCACTTCCAGCGCCTCTACCAGCCCCTCTACCTGCTTCTCCCGATCACGGTTGACGCAGGGAATCACCAGCTGGATATCCGGGCGGCGCTCCTGCAGCCAGCGGGAGGCCTCCAGAAACAGGGTGCCAAGGCGCTCAACTTCCCCACCCCGGCTGCCGGGCAATACCGCCAGAACCGGCTGGTCGGGCTTCAGCCCAAGTGCCTTGCGGGCCGCCCCTGTATCTGGCTGCATGGGAATTCTGTCAGCCAGCGGGTGCCCCACAAAGGCCACCGGCACATTGTGCTCTTCGTAGAAACGGGCTTCGAAGGGAAACAGGGTGAGCATCAGGTCGACAGACTTGGCAATCTTGAAGATTCGCTTCTGGCGCCAGGCCCAGACCGAGGGGCTTACGTAATGAACCGAGGGAATACCGGCTTCCCGGCAGCGGCGTTCAATCGCCAGGGTGAAATCCGGGGAATCGATACCGATGACCACATCCGGCGGTGTGGTGAAGAAGTATTCCAGCAGGCGGGCACGGATACTGAACAGCTCGCGAATGCGCCCGAGCACTTCCACCAGCCCCATCACGGAAAGCCGTTCCATGGGCACCAGAGAGTGAAAGCCTTCGGCGATCATTTCGTCGCCACCGATGCCCACAAAGCGGGCTTTCGGATAGCGTTTGCGCAACGAGCGAATCAGCCCGGCACCGAGGATATCCCCCGATGCCTCGCCGGCGATGATTGCAATGGTTACCTTGCGGGAGCTGACCTGCCCGGTTTCAGCGGTTGCCACCAGGGCCTCCTGGCTCAGCGAATGATGCCGCGATCCGCTCCCCGGAGCGAGTCAATCAGCGGGCGGACTTCCGGCACGTCATTAAAGGACTTCTCAAGCTCGTCAATCGCCTGCTCGGTGGTCAGGCCCTGACGGTAAATCACCTTGTAAGCGCGGCGCAGGGCCATCAGCACGTCTTTGCTGAAGCCACGACGCTTCAGGCCTTCCACATTCATGCCATGGGGCTGGGCAGACTGGCCAGACGCCATCACATAGGCGGGAATGTCTTTGAGTACGATGCTGCCGCCAGCCGCCATGCTGTGGGGGCCGATGTGGCAGAACTGGTGCACCATGGTGCCACCGCCGAGAATAGCGTGGTCGCCTACGGAAACGTGGCCGGCCAGGGTGGCGCAGTTGGCCAGGATGGTGTTGTCGCCTACGATGCAATCATGGGCCACGTGCACATAGGCCATCAGCAGGTTGCCGCTGCCAATGCGGGTTTCGCCCCGGTCCTGAACCGTGCCACGGTGAATCGTGCAGTTTTCGCGGATAACATTGTTATCGCCAATCACCAGCGTGGTGGGCTCGCCGGCGTATTTCTTGTCCTGGCACTCTTCACCGATGCTGGAAAACTGAAAAATGCGGTTATTGCGACCGATTACCGTTGGGCCCTTGACCACCACGTGGGAGAGAATCTCGGTACCTTCGCCGATCTCCACACCGGGGCCGATGTAACTCCAGGGGCCTACGGTTACGTTGTCTGCCAGTTTGGCTGACGGGTCTACAATCGCCTGAGGATGGACACCCGACCAGTCATTTGTCGCCATCAAGCTTCTCTCTCAGCGGTCATGATTTCTGCCACGCACACCACTTCGCCATCAACGAGTGCCCGGCAATTGAATTTCCAGATACCGCGCTTGGCGGAGACAAATTCAGCCTCCATATCCATGCGGTCTCCCGGCACCACGGGGCGCTTGAAGCGCGCTTTGCTGGAGCCAGCCAAATATTGTATCACGCCATCAGAGGGTTTCCGTTCTACAGTCACAAAACCGAGAATGCCCGCCAACTGGGCCATGGCTTCGATAATCAGCACGCCGGGCATAATCGGGTTATCCGGGAAGTGCCCGGTAAAGAACGGCTCGTTGAAGGAGATGTTCTTGTAGCCTTTGATCGACTTACCTTTCTCCACATCGGTAACCCGGTCTACCAGCAGAAACGGGTATCTGTGTGGCAGGTACTCAAGAATCTCATCAATCTTCATCTGCATGTTGATCGGCCTCAGCCCTCTGATTTCTTTTCCAGTTCTTTTATGCGCCGGGCCAGGCTGTCCAGTTGCCTGAAACGCACGGCGTTCTTGCGCCAGTTCCGGTTAGTGTCGGCACTGGTGCCGGAAGAATACACGCCCGGCTCTCGGATATCACCCGTTACCAGCGTCATGCCGGTAAGATGTACCTGATCCCCGATCTCCAGGTGCCCTGCCACCCCGGAGGCGCCACCAAACACACAGTGTTTGCCGATGCGGGTACTGCCGGCGATACCGACCATGGCAGCCATGGCGCTGTGATCACCGATATGAACGTTATGGGCGATCTGGATCAGGTTATCCAGCTTCACACCGTTGCCAATGACTGTGCTGTCGAGCGCGCCACGGTCGATGGTGGTGTTGGCGCCCACTTCCACATCATCACCCAGCACCACACCGCCAAGTTGGGCAATGCGGTGCCACTGGCCCCGCTCGTTGGCAAAGCCGAAACCGTCTGAACCGATCACCGCACCACTGAGGATATGGCAACGCTGCCCCACTACAATGTCGTGGGCCAGGGTAACCCGGGGGCGGATAATCGTGTGGTCTCCGATGCGGCTGCGTGCGCCGATGACGGTGCCGGCGCCTATTACAACGTGGGCTCCAAGATACACACCGGCTTCGATGACCGCGTGGGGCCCCACGCTGGCAGTGTTGTCTATGCTGGCGCTCTCATCTACCACAGCGGTGGGATGAACACCGGCTGAGGCCACCGGCGCAGGGTCAAACCAGTGACTGAGGCGAGCATAGCCCATGTACGGGTTGTCCAGTAACAGGACATTGGTAGGGCAATCATCCGCGGCTACAGGTGAGAGGATAACCGCACCGGCCCGGGTATCTTGCAGGTATTTGCCGTAGGCCGGATTGGCCAGAAAGCTGATCTGATCCGGGCCGGCGGCCTGCAAGGTGGCCAGGCCGCTGACCATGATATCGGGGTCTCCCCGGAGACTGGCTCCCAACGCATCGGCTATTTCCTGGAGCCGATAGGACTTCTGTGACATTGCCTTCTCCAAACACCGGGGCGGGGAGCCCCTTGTTCTTTACTTGTTCAGTTTGTCCAGCAGCTGGGACGTCAGATTCATTTCCGGCTTCACGTACACCACCGCTTCGCTGGGCAGGATCAGGTCCAGGTCATGCTCTTCCAGCAGTTCTTTGACAGCCACATCCACTTCCGGGCGGGCATTTTCAAGGAACTGCTGTTTGCGCTGGTTAACCGTGGCATCGAGGCGTTGCTTGAGGAAGTTGAACTCCTGCACCTTCTCCTGGAATTCACCCGCCACCTTGTTACGCTCGCTTTCGTTCATCATGGAGCCGTCTTTTTCCAGGCGGTCTTTCAGCTTGCGGGCTTCTTCCTGGGCCTGGCGAACCTTTTCTTCATCTCCGGCGAAGTCCCGCTGCAGCTGCTGGCTGAAGGTCTGGGCATCATCCGAGGCAAACAGGGCCTGGCGCAGATCCACCACACCAATGCGGGTTTCGGCAGCTGCCTGGGCCGAAAAGGCCAGCAAGGCGGCACCAATCAAAGCAGTCACACGGTTCATCTTCAATCTCCTTTGTTTCATCCTTTATTTTTTATAGTGGCGTCAGAACGTCTGGCCCAGAGAGAACTGGAATACCTGGGTATCATCACCTGATTTGTCATTAAGCGGCTTGGCCAGACTGAATGCAAGCGGGCCCACCGCGGTAATCCACTGGAAGCTGACACCAGCGGCGGTGCGCACTTCTGTCAGTTCCGGATCAAATCCACGCTCGGTGTCGAACACCTGCCCGGCATCCAGGAAGAACGAGGTTCTCATGGAGCGGGAATCCCCGGCGAACGGTGTCGGGAAGATCAGCTCAAGGCCCGCCTCGGTGAGCAGGTTACCGCCGAACGGATCTTCATCGGAATAGTCGTTTGTTGCATTCTCGGCCAGGTTACCCAGCGAGTTCGCGCGGTAACCGCGCACCGAGCCATAACCACCGGAGTAGAAATGCTCGAAGAACGGCATCTGGGTGCGGTCACCATAACCGTCCCCGTATCCGATTTCTGTTCGGGCCCTCACAATCCAGTCCTGTGCATCAGTCACCGGGAAGTAGAAGTCGGTACGGTGTGAAGCCTTGTAGAAGGTCAGGTCACTGCCCGGTACCGCGACATCCAGCGACAGCGAATGGCTGTAACCGTCGGTTGGCAACACGCCCCGGTTGAGGGTGCTGCGGCGCCAGTTACCAAACAGGAAGTAGTTGGTAAAGGAGTCACCTTCCTCCGCCACGAAGTCACGGACTTCCTGGGCAGAGAACACCCCGGGCTTGATATCGGAACGAGTAATGCCGGCGCCAAAACTCAGGCGGGTGATAGAATCTGTCGGATAACCGAAGGTCAGGCGGCCGCCATATTCATCCAACAGGTAGGAGGAGATATCCTCTTCCTCGTAGTCGGTTTCCCGGGCAAACAGGCTGAAGCCGCGGCTTACGCCATCGACGGTGAAGTAAGGGTCCAGGTAGGAAACGTTGGCGCTCTTGACCGAGTCACTCACGTTTACACCGAACGACACCCGTTTGCCGCTGCCGAAGAAATTGTTTTCAGACACCGAGGCACCAAGGATCACACCGGAGTTCTGGGAGAAACCCACAGACGCCGACAGGCTGCCGGTCGGCTGTTCCTGCACGCTGTAGTTCACATCCACCAGGTCATCGGTGCCGGGTACCGGGACGGTTTCCACATCCACCGTCTGGAAGAAGCCGAGGCGCTCAAGGCGGGTCTTGGAAAACTCGATGCGGTCAGACGATGCCACGCCACCTTCCATCTGGGTCATTTCCTGGCGCAGCACTTCGTCCTTGGTGGATACGTTGCCTTCGAAATTGACCCGGCGCACGTAGGCCCGCTTGCCCGGCTCGATGAAGAAGGTCACCGCGGCGGTATTGTCCTCGCCCGGTTCCGGCACGGCGTTCACGTTGGCAAAGGCATAGCCCTCACGCCCAAGGCGGAACGACAGGGCTTCGGAAATGGCGGTCATCTGGGCCCGGGAGAACACATCGCCCTCTTTAACCGGGATCAGCTTGCGCAATTCCTCTTCTTCAACAATCAGGTTACCGCGCAGGCGGATGTCAGAGATGGTGTACTGGGGGCCTTCATCCAGGGCGATGGCGATAAACACCTGCTTCTTGTCCGGTGAAATGGACACCTGGCTGGATTCGACGCTGAAATCCAGGTAACCGCGGTTCAGGTAGAACGACCGCAGAGATTCCAAATCACCACTCAGGCGTTCCCGGGCGTACTTGTCTTTGTTGGTCAGTGAATTCCACCAGCTGCTGGTGCGCAGCTCGAACAGGTCGATCAGCTCTTCGTCGCTGAAATCCTTGTTGCCGATGATGTTGATGTGCTGGATGGCGGCTACCGAGCCTTCGTTGATATCCAGGCGCACCGCTACCCGGTTGCGGGGCAACTCTTCTGCGGTCGCCTTGACCCGGGCGTTGTATCGGCCCTGGGCAATGTAGGAGCGCAGAATTTCCAGCTCCAGGCGCTCCAGCGTAGCCCGGCGGAACACCTGCCCTTCTTCCAGGCCCGCCCCGGCCAGGGCGTCCATCAGCATATCGGTTTCGATGTTCTTGTTGCCTTCGATCTCGATCGAGGAAATCGATGGCCGCTCCTTCACCGTCAGAATCAGCACGCCACCATCACGGCTGGCCTGGATATCGGTAAACAATCCGGTGCCGAACAGATCCTTGATGGCGCCCGCCAGGCGGGTTTCGTCAATCTGCTCACCAATATTGACCGGGAATCCGGCAAATACGGAACCGGCGGATACCCGCTGCAGGCCTTCTACCTCGATGTCCGCAACCGTAAATTCATCCGCCAGCGCTGGCTTCATACCGGTTGCGGTAATGGCGAGGCCAACGGCTACAGCTAGAAGGGAACGTCTCATTCAGTTTTATCGCCTGGTTAATGTGCGGTAAGGAGCCCGCAATTCTCACAACCGCATCAGGTCGTTGTAAAGAGCAAACACCATTAAACTCAGAATCAAAGCCATACCAATTCGTAATCCCAGCGCCTGCGCGTGCTCCGACACCGGCTTCCGGCGGATGGCTTCGATGGTGTAATACACGATGTGGCCACCGTCCAGAACCGGAACCGGCAGCAAGTTCAAAACCCCGAGGCTGACACTCAGATACGCCAGGAACCGGACAAAATCCTCGAATCCGGAACTGACACTGGCTTCCGCCACCCGGGCAATGGTGATCGGCCCGCTCAGATTAGTGGGCGACAACAGGCCGGTGACCATCTTCTTGATGGCCACCAGTGTCAGCCGGGTGTCGGCCCAGGTTTCTTCAAGCGCATTGGGAATCGCCGCCAGCGGGCCGTAGCTGATCTCACGAAGCACACTATCCGGCCAGCTTATGGCCTGCACCCCGGCGCCCACAAAACCGATGTCCTGGCCGTCTTCCAGCGTTCTGGTGGCCGGCGTTACCGGAACATCCAGAGTCTGCCCGTTCCGCTCCACGGTTAACTGCAGCTGCTGCTCCGGGGACTCGCGAATGATATCTACCAGCGCGAACCAGTCCGCCACCGGCTCACCGTCTACAGCGGTAACCCGGTCATCGGGCTGCAACCCCGCCATGGAGGCGCGGCCGTCTTCACTGATCTGACCCAGCACCGCCGGTACGTCCGGGCGCCAGGGGGTGATGCCGAATTCCGCCAGCGGATTGGGCTCATCGTTGCTGAGGTTCCAGCCGTTCAGCGGGGCTGAAAAGGTACCACGGGCACCATCACGGGAAACTTCCAGCGAAATGGGGCCCTGCTCCCCCGCCCGCTCCAGCAGGCGCATGTTCACGTCGCGCCAGGACGTCACCTGGCGGCCATCCACCCCCAGAATTTCCATACCTTCCTGCAGGCCCGCGCGCTCGGCCACGCTGTCTGGCGCCACTTCGCCAACAATCGGCGCCACCGTGGTCACTCCCACAACACTGATCAGCCAGTAGGCGAAGATAGCGAAAATAAAGTTGGCGACGGGCCCTGCTGCCGCAATGGCAATGCGCTGGGACGGTGGCTTGGAGGTGAAGGCCTGGTCTTCGAGTTCGGCCGGCACAGGGCCTTCCCGGGCGTCCAGCATTTTCACGTAGCCGCCAAGAGGGATGGCGGCTACGGCAAATTCGGTGCCGTGACGGTCGTACCAGGAAAACAGCGGCTTGCCGAAACCCACAGAGAAACGCAGCACTTTGACTCCGCAGCGGCGAGCGACCCAGAAATGGCCGAACTCGTGCAGCGTCACCAGAATACCGAGGGTTAGTGCAAGTGCCAGTACGCTTTGAATAATCTGCATAGACTGTCCGGTTGATAACTGAAAGCCGGCGCAACACGCCCCGCCGGAATCAGACCGATAAAAGGCAAATCTGTTCCATTGCCCGTTCGCGGGCTTCGGCGTCTTTCCGGAAGATGGTATCGAAACTGTCCGCCGATACCACTTCGGTGGCCGCCAGTGTTCGCTCTATGATAGCGGGGATGTCCGCAAAGCACAGCCCGCCTTCAAGGAATGCCGCCACGGCCACTTCGTTAGCGGCGTTGAGGACAGCTGGCGCGGTGCCACCGGTGGCGAAGGCTTCAGCAGCCAGCCTCAGGCACGGAAAACGCTGCAAATCCGGGCGCTCGAAGTGAAAGCGGCCGATGGCGAACAGGTCCAGGGGAGCGACCCCGGCTTCAATGCGCTCGGGCCAGGCCAGGCCATTGGCGATCGGAGTTCGCATATCCGGGCTACCCAACTGCGCCAGCACCGAGCCGTCTGCATACTCCACCATGGAATGGATGATGCTTTCGGGGTGAACGTGCACCTCCACCTTGTCCGGCGAGGTATTGAACAGCCAGCAGGCCTCGATGAGCTCCAGGCCCTTGTTCATCAGGGTGGCGGAATCGACGGAAATCTTCTGGCCCATGGACCAGTTGGGGTGGGCACAGGCCTGGGCAGGCGTTACCGAGCGCAACTGTTCGGCCGGCAAAGTGCGGAACGGCCCGCCGGAGGCGGTGAGCAGAATGCGGGTAATGCCAGCCGCTTGCGGATCACGCACCTTGTCTGCCGGCATGCACTGGAAGATGGCATTGTGTTCCGAATCGATAGGCAGCAATTCAGCACCGGATTCAGCCACGGCATCCATAAAGAGCTGGCCGGACATCACCAGGGCTTCTTTATTGGCCAGCAGTACTCGTTTGCCAGCGCGCACCGCCGCCAGTGTCGGCGCCAGCCCGGCAGCCCCGACAATCGAAGCCATTACGGTGTCGGCCTGTTCGGCTGCTGCCACGTCGATAAGCCCTTGCTCGCCACTGAGCACGTCAATGTCAGGGCAATCAGCGAGCAGGCCAGCCAGTTCCTCTGCCGCCCGAGCATCCGCCATCACCGCTACCCGGGGGCGGAATTCACGGCAAAGCGCGGCTAATTCCGGTGCACGAGTGCCCGCCGTGAGGGCGTGAACCGAGAAACGCTCCGGGTGCCGCCGAATAACATCCAGGGTACTCAGGCCAATTGAGCCTGTTGCTCCCAGTACCGTAATGCTGCGTGTGATCATAGATTCCAGACACCCGTAGACAACCAGCCCAGCAGCGTGATCATCAGGGCAAAGACGGGAATCGCGGCAGTAAGGCTGTCAATACGGTCCATAATGCCACCGTGCCCGGGCAGCAACTGGCTGCTGTCTTTGATACCACGGAAGCGCTTGAGCATGCTTTCCAGCAAATCCCCCAGCACCGATACCAGGCCGGTAACGAGGCTTGCCAGCACCAGCAGAACGGTTTGCACGGCACCAGCACCGGCAACCAGGCTGGCCGCCACTGCCAGGGCAGCAACCGCCGCCAGGCCGCCCCACACGCCAGCCCAGGATTTACCGGGGCTCACTTTCGGCGCCAGCTTCGCCTTGCCGAAGGCCCGGCCGGCAAAATAGGCGCCGATATCCGCTACCCAGACCACCAGGAAGATATAGAGAATGGCCAGCAGGTTATTGGTCAGCTCACCGAACTGAAAGCTGCCGGTACGCAGATGGTTCAGCCCTACCCAGGCGGGAACCAGCACAAACAGCCCCATCAGGGCCCGTAGCGGCACGGCACCCCAGCGATCGGAGCCCGCCGGGTAACGGCTTACCAGCCCGAAGCACACCAGCCACCAGAGCAGGGCGAGCCAGAGAACTGTTATGGCCGGCACCTGCAACTGCCAGATCACGGCCAGAAGCCCCGCCATGATCAGGGCATAAATCACGCGCCCCGGCTGGCCTTCGATACCGGACATATTGGCCCACTCCCAGGCGCCAAGGGAGATAATGGCACCAGTAAACAGGGCGAAGCTCGCCGGAGGCAGGAAGAAAATTCCGCCAATCGCGATAGGAGCCAGGATAAGCGCGGTAATAATTCGGGTTTTTAACACGGTGTTGGTCGCTATATCGTTATTGTTTTGTGGCGCGGGCGGCGATCTGGTCATCGGTTTGCCCGAACCGGCGCTTGCGCCCGGCGTAGGCTTCCAGTGCCTTCTGCATTTGATCGGCCTTGAAGTCCGGCCAGAACACCTCAGAGAAATAGAACTCGGTGTACGCCAGGTGCCACAACAGGAAATTGCTGATGCGCTGCTCGCCAGCTGTACGGATCAGCAAGTCAGGCATGGGCAGGTCACCGATACTCAGGTGCTGCTGGATCAGGTCATCAGTGATATCTGAAGCTTCCAGCTCGCCAGCGCGCACTTTTTGGGCCACTTGCCGGGTGGCCTCGGTGATATCCCAGTGGCCGCCGTAATTGGCGGCGATCACCAGGGTCATGGCGGTATTGTCACGGGTGAGCGTTTCGGCCCGCTCCATGTGTTCCTGGAGGGTCGAATTAAACGCGGAGCGGTCGCCGATAATGCGAAGGCGAATGTTATTCCGGTGCAGCTTGCGGACTTCCCGTTCCAGGGCAATCAGGAACAGGCGCATCAGCGCCGAAACCTCGTCTTTCGGACGACGCCAGTTCTCACTGGAAAACGCAAACAGGGTGAGCACTTCCACACCTTGCCGGGCACAGGTTTCTACCACGGCTTTCACCGCATCCACGCCGGCCTTGTGGCCTGCCACTCCCTTGAGCCGGTGCGCCTTGGCCCAGCGGTTATTGCCATCCATGATAATGGCCACGTGCCGGGGGCGGCTGTCTGCCTCCACCGGAATTTCTGCGGTTACTTGTCCCGTCATGAAATCCTCTGCGCGGCGGACATCCAGCCGCCGCTCATTCTGCTCTGAACAGACCCGGGCGATTATACCGCCATCAGGTCCTCTTCCTTCACCTTCAGCAGCTTGTCGACTTCAGCGATGTGCTTGTCGGTCAGCTTCTGGATTTCTTCTTCGCCGCGGCGCTGGTCGTCTTCACTGATGTCCTTGTCCTTCAGCAAATCCTTCAGCATGCTGTTGGCGTCCCGACGGGCGTTACGGATAGAAACCCGGCCGTGCTCGGCATCGGCCCTGGCCTGCTTGACCATTTCCTTACGGGTTTCTTCGGTCAGCATGGGCATGGGTACGCGAATGGCGTCGCCATTGGTGGACGGGTTCAGGCCCAGGTCAGACATCATGATGGCTTTTTCGATGGTCGGTACCAGGTTCTTTTCCCAGGGCGCCACCAACAGGGTACGGTTATCTTCTACGTTCACGCTTGCCACCTGCTTCAGGGGCGTTTCCTGGCCGTAGTAGTTCACCATTACGCTGTCGAGAATGGCCGGATGGGCACGGCCGGTACGGATTTTGTTAAACGCCGAACCCAGAGCCTCCAGGCTCTTTTTCATTTTCTTTTCGGCTTCTGCTTTGATGTCGTTAATCACGTAAAAATCCTCAATTCGTTATTCAATCAGTGTGCCTTCTCTCTCACCCGTCACAATGCGGGTAAGAACGCCGGGCTGGTTCATGTTGAAAACCCGCAGCGGCATACCGTGGTCCTGGGCGAGGACGATGGCTGTCAGATCCATCACACCCAATTTCTTTTCCAGAACCTCATCGTAGGTCAGGTGGTCATATTTTACTGCGGTAGGATCAAGATTGGGATCGGCAGAGTATACGCCATCCACCTTGGTGGCCTTGAGCACCGCATCTGCTTCGATCTCGATACCGCGCAGGCAGGCCGCCGAATCCGTGGTAAAGAACGGGTTACCGGTGCCGGCGCTGAAGATCACCACGTCGCCTTCTTTCAGGTCGCGCACGGCGCGGCGGCGGTCGTAATGTTCAACAATACCACTCATGGGGATGGCAGACATAACGCGGGTACGAATGTTGGAGCGTTCCAGGGCGTCACGCATGGCCAGGCCGTTCATCACCGTGGCCAGCATACCCATGTGGTCGCCGGTTACGCGGTCCAGGCCGGCAGCGCTCAGTGCGGCGCCACGGAACAGGTTACCACCACCAATCACCAGCCCCACCTGAACACCAATGCCTATCAGGGCACCGATTTCCAGGGCCATGCGGTCAAGAACTTTGGGATCAATACCGAAATCGTGCTCGCCCATCAGGGCTTCACCACTGAGTTTGAGCAGAACGCGCTTGTATCTGGGCTGGGTTTTTGAAGATGTCGACATGGTGATCCCCTTCTCGTCTGTTGGCTATCCGGTATCAAACCCGCTGCAGGCTTGTATCTGACATACTCCTCGAAAAAGGGGTATCTCAGATACAAGCCCGCCACGAAAGCCGGGAAAACCCGGCTGACGTGGCAGACTCAGGTAGCCCTGCCGCTTTGCGCGACCGGGCCGGGAAGAGGGATCAGGCCTTGCCTGTGCCAGCGGCAGCAGCCACTTCAGCGGCGAAATCCACTTCTTCTTTCTCGATGCCTTCACCCACTTCCAGGCGAACGAAGCCAACCAGGTCGCCACCGGCGGCCTTGATCAGATCACCCACTTTCTGGTCAGGGTTCTTGACGAACGGCTGCTCAACCAGGCTGTTCTCAGCCAGGAACTTCTTGATACGGCCACCCATCATCTTTTCAATGATCTCTGCAGGCTTGCCTTCCATGTCCGGCTGGGCCTTAATGATTTCCTTCTCTTTTTCCAGCTCTTCGGCAGGCATTTCGTCCGGCTTGCCAACGCGCGGGTTAACAGCAGCAACGTGCATGGCGATGTCGCGGGCCAGCTCTTCGTTACCGGCGCTCAGAGCTACAACAGAAGCAATCTTGTTGTTGCTGTGAACGTAGCCACCTACAACCGGGCCTTCAACCTTGATGATACGACGAACAGTGATGTTCTCGCCGATCTTCTGAACCAGCGCTTCACGCTTGGCTTCCAGATCGCCAGCCATCAGGGCTGCAACGTCGGTTTCGCCTTTTTCGAAAGCAACGTTCAGAACGTCGTTAGCGAAGCCCATGAAGTTGTCGTCACGAGCAACGAAGTCAGTCTCGGAGTTCACTTCCAGAATGTAGGCAACGGTGTTGTCGTCAGACACTTTTACCAGAGACACGCCTTCAGCAGCGGTACGGCCAGCCTTCTTGGCGGCTTTCAGGCCGGAAGACTTACGCAGCTCTTCGATTGCAGCGTCAACGTCGCCACCCGCTTCAACCAGTGCCTTTTTGCATTCCATCATGCCAAGGCCGGTACGCTCACGCAGCTCTTTGACCATTGCAGCGGTAATTGCAGCCATGTTCAATCCTCTTAAATCGTTTCCGAATTCGGTGGGGAGGTATGCCCGGATAAACAGGCGGGCATACCTTACAACTCAAACGTGAAGTTTAAGTGTTACTCGGCAGCCGGAGCAGCGCCTTCGGCGTTCTCGCTGACTTCAACAAACTCGTCAGCACCGCCTGCAGACTGGGAAGCTTCCAGACAGGTATCAGCAACAGCCTTCACGTAGATCTGGATGGCGCGGATGGCGTCATCGTTACCCGGGATCACGTAGTCAACGCCGTCCGGATCGCTGTTGGTATCAACAACGCCGATTACAGGAATGCCCAGCTTGTTGGCTTCCTTGATGGCGATACGCTCGTGGTCTACGTCGATAACGAACAGCGCGTCAGGCAGGCCGCCCATATCCTTGATACCACCAATGGAACGCTCGAGCTTGTCCATTTCACGGGTACGCTCAAGGGCTTCTTTCTTGGTCAGCTTGTCGAAAGTACCGTCTTTGCTCTGGGCTTCCAGGTCACGGTAGCGACGGATAGACTGACGGATGGTCTTGTAGTTGGTCAGCATGCCACCCAACCAGCGGTGGTTAACGAACGGCTGGCCGGAACGCTCGGCTTCTTCCTTGATGATCTTGGCGGCAGCACGCTTGGTGCCAACGAACAGGATCTTGTTCTTGTTCTCAGCCAGGGACTGAATGAAGTTCAGGGCTTCATTCATGGCCGGAACAGTCTGCTCCAGGTTGATGATGTGAATCTTGTTGCGGGCACCGAAAATGAACTTGCCCATTTTCGGGTTCCAGTAACGAGTCTGGTGACCAAAGTGAGCACCTGCTTTCAGCAGGTCACGCATATTTACCTGAGCCATGATATTTACCTTTTAGCTTCGGGTTAGACCTCCACGCGTCCGATTGCCCCAACCAGTCTCTGCAAGCGCATTATGTGAGCTGCTAGCAGGTACCGGCACCCTGGGACAACGTGCTGACACGTGTGTGAATTTG
Source organism: Marinobacter sp. ES-1 (assembly GCF_000475255.1). Classification (NCBI taxonomy): domain Bacteria; kingdom Pseudomonadati; phylum Pseudomonadota; class Gammaproteobacteria; order Pseudomonadales; family Marinobacteraceae; genus Marinobacter; species Marinobacter sp. ES-1. Next base: position 41,210 of record NZ_AXBV01000063.1, on the reverse strand, counting down.
CCGGATTCGTTTCCAGCGGGCGCGTTTATACCACAAAGCACCTGCCGCACGCCATTATTTTTGCCCCGCAACTTAACCGGGAGCTATGGCATCCATAGCACCACCCCGCCTTGTACCTTACCCCCATGCCCCTTAAAATGGCTGTTTGACGCAAATCAACAGGAAGTCCGATGCAGGTATCTATCAAGACCCCCGAAGAAATCGAAAAGATGCGCGTAGCCGGCCGCCTGGCTGCTGAAGTTCTGGAGATGATCGGCGAGCACGTGAAGCCCGGCGTAACCACCGAAGAACTCGACCGCATCTGCCACGACTACATTGTGAACGAGCAGAAAGCCATTCCGGCCCCGCTCAATTACAAGGGATTTCCGAAGTCTATCTGCACCTCGGTCAACCACGTTGTCTGCCACGGCATCCCTTCAGACAAGAAAGTACTGAAAGACGGCGACATCATTAATATCGACGTGACGGTTATTAAAGATGGCTACCACGGCGACACCAGCAAGATGTGGGTTGTCGGCAAGCCCAAGCCCGGCACCGAGCGACTGATCCAGATTACCCAGGAGTGCCTCTATAAAGGTATCGAACTGGTCAAGCCGGGCGCACGCCTGGGCGACATCGGCCATGTGATCCAGCAGCACGCCGAGAAACACCGTTACTCGATCGTTCGGGATTACTGCGGCCATGGCATTGGCGCGGTATTCCACGAAGAGCCACAGGTGATGCATTACGGTAAGCCCGGAACCGGCCTGGAACTGAAAGAAGGCATGACCTTCACCATCGAACCCATGCTAAACCAGGGCAAGTACCACACCAAGATGCTGGCCGACGGCTGGACCGCCGTGACCAAGGACCACAAACTGTCTGCCCAGTGGGAACACACCATCCTGGTAACTGCCGATGGCCACGAAGTACTGACCAAGCGATCGGAAGAGTCCTTCTAAGTGGACCGGAGTGAGCTGGAGTCCCGCATCAGCAACGACCGCTCACCGGTCTCCGCGGCCCGGCAATTACTGCGGGAGAGTTACGACGCCGATGCCGATGCATTCCGCGAGGGCGCAGACGTCCGGGCCCTGGTTCGCTCAAGGGCCGACACCGTAGACACCGTACTCCGGCTGATCTGGAATCGATATCCGTTCGCCCGCTCCGAAGACATCGCCCTGATTGCCGTAGGTGGCTACGGCCGGGGCGAACTGCACCCCCACTCCGATATTGACCTGCTGATCCTCACCCGCGAGGGCATGGCGCCCGAGTGGCAGGACGATCTGGGCGCCTTCATTACCCTGCTGTGGGACCTGAAACTCGATATCGGCCACAGCGTGCGCAGCATGGACGAATCCATCTCCGCCGCACGGGAAGATATCTCGATACTTACCAACCTGCTGGAAACCCGTACCATTGCCGGGCCAGACAGCCTGCGGCAAGCCTTGAGCGAACAGGCCTACTCCGACGAGGTGAGTTCCGACAAGGCCTACTTTGTGGCCAAGCGGGAAGAGCAGCAGCAACGCCACAAGAAATACGGCGACACCGAGTACAACCTGGAGCCCAACGTAAAAGGCTCCCCGGGCGCCCTGCGGGACATCCAGACCATCGGCTGGATTACCAAACGCCACTTCGGCCTGCAAAGCATCGCGGACCTGACCCGCTTCAGCATCCTCACCGAGGAAGAGCACCAGATTCTGCACGAAGGCGAAACCTTCCTGTGGCGCCTGCGCTATGGCTTGCAGCTGATTGCCGACCGCAACGAGAACCGCCTGCTGTTCGACCACCAGCGGGCACTGGCCCAGATGCTGGGCTACCAGGACCAGGGCAAGCGGCTGGGCGTCGAACTGATGATGCAACAGTACTACCGTACGGTGCTGGCCCTGGCTGAAATCACCGATGTGCTTTTGCAGTATTACGACGAAGCGATTATCGGCAGCGGCACGGAAGACGAAATCCGCCCGCTCAACAAGCGCTTCCAGATGCGCAACCTGTATATAGAAGCCATCAACAACCAGGTGTTCGCCTACGCCCCCTACGCCATCATGGAAATCTTTGTGCTGATGGCGCAGCATCCGGAGATCAAGGGCATTCGCGCCACCACCATCCGTTCACTGCGGGCGCACCGGCACCTGATTGACGACGCCTTCCGTAACGACCTGGCTGTCACTACCCTGTTCATGGAACTGATGCGCACGCCCCATGCGCTGGACCAGACCCTGTCCGCCATGAAAAAGTACAACGTGCTGGGCCGCTACCTGCCGGAGTTTGGCCAGATCATCGGCCAGATGCAGCACGACCTGTTCCATATTTATACCGTGGACGCCCACACCATGCGGGTAATCCGCAACATGGTGCGAGTGACCGGCACCGAGGCCCAGAGCGAATACCCCCTGGCCTCGCGCCTGATTCATCGGCTGCCCAAGCTGGATACCCTTTACATTGCCGGCCTGTACCACGATGTGGCCAAGGGCCGGGGCGGTGACCATTCCGAACTGGGCGCTATTGATGCCGAGGCCTTCTGCCAGCGTCATCACCTGAGCGAACGGGATACCCAGCTGATTTCCTGGCTGGTGGAGAACCACCTGTTCATGTCCATGACCGCCCAGCGCAAGGACATTTCCGATCCGGATATCATCCAGGCCTTCGCCCGGGCCATGCCCAGCCAGGCGCACCTGGATTACCTGTACATCCTCACGGTGTGCGACATCAGTGCCACCAACCCGAAACTCTGGAACACCTGGCGCGCCTCGCTGTTGCGCCAACTGTATATCGAAGCCAAGCGAGCCCTGCGCCGGGGTATCGATACCCCGGTAGACCGCCAGGCCTGGATAGACGCCACCCGCGAAGAGGCCCGGGAAATCCTGCGCGCCCAGAACATGACTAACGAACAGATCGACAAAATCTGGGACACGGTCGATGAGGAATATTTCCTGCAGGATTCCACCGTGGATATCGCCTGGCAAACCGCCGCGATTATCCGCCACGGCGACAACCCGGACCCGCTGGTACTGATCCGCGACACCCGGGGTGGCCCCACAGACGGCTATTCGCAAATCATCATCTATATGAAAGACCGGGTCGCCCTGTTTGCCGCCACCACCGCGGTACTGGAACAGCTGAACCTGAACATTGTCGACGCCCGCATCAACTCCAGTGAAGGCCCCTACTCCATCAGCTCCTACGTGGTGCTGGACGAGCAGGGCCAGCCGTTGGGTGTTGACCCGGCCCGCAAAGAGCGGGTTCGCAAGCGGCTGATCGAAGAACTGGACGATCCGGAAGACTACCCCGACATCATCCACCGGCGCACTCCGCGCCAGTTGAAGCACTTCGCATTTCCTACCGAAGTGACTTTCTCCAACGACACCATTAATCAGCGCACGGTGATGGAAGTCATCACCCCCGACCGTCCGGGCCTGCTGGCACGGATTGGCCAGGTATTACTGGAACACCGGGTGCGCCTGACCAACGCCAAGATTGCCACCCTGGGCGAACGGGTAGAGGACGTTTTCTTTATTACCGACGAACACGGTAAACCCCTGAGCGACCCGAACGTATGCCAGGCCCTACAACAGCACATGAGTAAAATGCTGGACGATATTCAATGAATCCAAACCTGGAAAGACTGCACCCCTACCCCTTTGAAAAGCTGGCCAAACTGAAAGCCGGCATCAGCGTGCCGGAGCACCTTGCACCGATTTCACTGGGCATCGGCGAACCCAAACACCCGTCACCCGCCTTTGTTAAACAGGTGATTGCCGACAACCTGGACAAACTCGCCAACTACCCGACCACCAAAGGCCTGGACGAGCTACGCCAAGCCATCGCCAACTGGGCCAGCCGCCGGTTCCAGCTGGCCGAGGGCACACTGGACCCGGCAAAACACGTGGTGCCAGTTAACGGTACCCGCGAGGGTATCTTTGCCCTGGTGCAGGCGGTTGCAGATTCCAGCAAGCCAGCAACCGTGGTCAGCCCAAACCCGTTTTACCAGATTTATGAAGGCGCAGCGTTCCTGGCCGGTGCCGATCCGGTCTACCTGCCCTGCGACGCAAGCAACGGCTTTATTCCGGACTTCGATGCGGTTCCGGAATCGGTCTGGAAGGACTGCCAGATCCTGTTCCTGTGCTCCCCCGGCAACCCCAGCGGTGCCGTGATTCCCCGGGAAACCCTGCTGAAAGTGATCGAACTGGCCGACCGCCACGATTTCCTGATCGCCTCCGACGAATGCTACTCCGAACTCTACCCGGACGAAGCCAACCCGCCCGAAGGCCTGCTGCAAACCTGCGCCGCCATCGGCCGGCACGACTTCAAACGCTGCGTGGTGTTCCATAGCCTGTCCAAGCGCAGCAACCTGCCGGGCCTCCGCTCCGGATTTGTGGCTGGCGACGCCGAGGTACTGGCCAGCTACCTGAAATACCGCACCTACCACGGCTGCGCCATGCCCGTTCACAACCAGCTAGCCAGCATCGCTGCCTGGAACGACGAAGACCACGTACGGGAGAACCGTGCCGCCTACCGGGCCAAGTTCGAGGCCGTGGTGCCCATCCTGCGCGAAGTGATGAACGTAGACTTCCCGGATGCCGGTTTTTATCTATGGCCGGAAACGCCCATGAGCGACGAAACCTTCGCCCGTGAACTATCCGCCCGGCAGAACGTACACGTACTGCCCGGGCGCTACCTCTCCCGCACCGTAGATGGCCACAACCCCGGCGAAAACCGCGTACGCATGGCCCTGGTGGCACCGCTGGAGGAGTGTGTGGAGGCGGCTCGGCGGATTGTGGAGTTTGTTAAACAGAATTGATTAGCCACGGAATACACGGAAGGACACGGAAAAATGAAAAGATAAAGACTGTTTTGCCACGAAATCCACGAAAGAACACGAAAGGAAAGACAAAGAATTTTTTAGTTTTTATCCGTCATCTTTGTTCGTGTTTTTTAGTGGATTTCGTGGCAAAAATAATCTTTTCGTCTTTTCTTTCCGTGCCCTTCCGTGGATTCCGTGGCAAAAAAGGCCCTAAACCATGAAACTATACGGCATCAAAAACTGCGACACCGTCAAAAAAGCCCGCAAGTGGCTGGACGAAAACGGCATCGCCTACGAGTTCCACGACTTCAAGAAAGACGGCCTCTCCAGCGAGAAGCTGAGCCAGTGGGAACAGGCCCTAGGTTGGGAAGCGCTGATCAACAAACGCGGCACCACCTGGCGGAAACTTCCGGATGAGGTTCGTGATACCATTAGCGCCCAAAGTGCCCACCAGATCATGCTGGAGAACACCTCCATCATCAAACGCCCGGTAGTTGAGCGGGGCGACGAGGTAAGCGTGGGCTTTAACGCAGACCAGTGGGCTGCGTGGACAGACTGACTTTTTTCAGCCACGGAAAAACACGGAAAAATGAAAAGATAAGGACTGCCCGTGGCAGAAAATCTTTTCTTTCCGTGTCCTTCCGTGGATTCCGTGGCAAAAACTCTATTAATTTTTTTGTACAGGAGCAGATCAGATGAGTTTTGCATTCGGCATTGGCATCGGCAGCCAGAACAACCAGGGCGAGTGGCTGGAGGTTTACTACCAGCAGCCGATCATGACCCCAGGCAAAGACCTGATCGACGTGGTTGAAACCGCGCTGGACTACAAAGGCGGCAACCAGGCCATCGAAGCCGGCGCAGAGCAGCTGAGCCAGTTTGCTAACGCCCTGCGCCAGCTGGGCCAGACCGAGCAGGCCAGGCTGGCCGAGCAGGCCGCCAACAGCAAGCGCCCGGTGGTGGTTACCGTACTGGCGACAGACGACACCGCCTCCAGCACCCCCGAGGTGTACCTGAAGCTGCACCTGATTTCCCATCGCCTGGCCAGGCCACACACCCTGAAGCTGGACGGTATTTTCGGCCTGCTGCCGAACCTGGCCTGGACCAACGAAGGTGCCATCGACCTGAATGAGCTGCCGGAGCGCCAGCTGCAAGCCCGTATTGAAGGCCGCACCCTGGAAGTGAAATCTGTAGACAAGTTCCCGCAGATGACCGACTACGTGGTACCCAAGGGCGTGCGCATCGCCGACACCTCCCGGGTTCGTCTGGGCGCCTACGTGGGCGAAGGCACTACCGTAATGCACGAAGGTTTCATCAACTTCAACGCCGGCACCGAAGGCACCAGCATGATCGAAGGCCGCATCTCCGCCGGCGTGATCATCGGCAAGGGCTCCGACCTGGGTGGCGGCTGCTCCACGATGGGCACCCTGTCTGGCGGCGGTAACATCATTATCTCCGTAGGCGAAAACTGCCTGCTGGGCGCCAACGCCGGCATCGGTATCCCCCTGGGCGACCGCTGCACGGTTGAAGCTGGCCTGTACATCACCGCCGGCACCAAGGTGAACCTGCTGGACGACAACAACGATCTGGTAGAAGTCATCAAAGCCCGCGACCTGGCCGGCAAGAACGACCTGCTGTTCCGCCGCAACAGCCTGACCGGCGCGGTCGAGTGCAAGACCAACAAAACCGCGATTGAACTGAACGAAGAACTGCACGCTAACAACTAAAGGCCGTCACATGTCCCTGTCCCCCACCCTCGAACTCGCCATGGACCTCATCAGCCGTCCGTCGGTTACTCCAGACGATGCTGGCTGTCAGGAGTTGATGATGTCACGCCTGGCACCTCTGGGCTTTGCTGGCGAGAACATGCGGTTTGGTGACACCGACAACCTCTGGGCTCGCAAGGGTTCAGAGGGGCCTGTGCTGGCCTTTGCCGGCCATACTGATGTGGTTCCGACCGGCCCGGAGAAGAACTGGGCCCACGCGCCGTTTGAGCCGGTGATCAAAGACGGTTACCTGTACGGCCGGGGCGCTGCGGATATGAAAGGCAGCCTGGCCGCCTTCGTAACCGCCTGCGAACGCTTTGTGGCGAACAACCCGAACCACCGGGGCTCTATCGCGTTGCTGATCACCAGCGACGAAGAAGGCCCGGCCCAGGACGGTACGGTAAAGGTGGTGGAAACCCTGGAAGCCCGAAACGAGAAAATGGACTGGTGCCTGATCGGCGAGCCGTCGAGTACGCACCAGGTGGGCGACGTCATCAAGAACGGCCGCCGTGGCTCGCTGCACGGCTACCTGACCGTACACGGGGTACAGGGCCACGTAGCCTACCCGCACATGGCGGAAAACCCGGTGCACACCGTGGCACCGGCACTGGATGCCCTGGCAAAGGAATTCTGGGACAACGGCAACGATTTCTTCCCGCCGACCACGTTCCAGATAACCCGCATTGAGTCCGGTGTCGGCAGCAACATCATCCCCGGGGAATGCCTGGTGCACTTCAACTTCCGCTACTGCACGGAGAACACCGCAGAAAGCCTGGAAGAGCGGGTAGTGGCCGTGCTGGACCGCCATAACCTGAAGTACGACCTGCAGTGGCACCTCAGCGGTCGCCCCTTCCTGACTGACAAAGGCGCCCTCGTGTCTGCCAGCCAGAACGCCATCCGCACCGTCACCGGCTGCGAAACCGAGCTTTCCACCTCCGGCGGTACCTCAGACGGCCGCTTCATCGCCCCCACCGGCGCCCAGGTCGTCGAACTCGGCCCCATCAACGCCACCATCCACAAAGTGGACGAATGCGTGAAGGCTGACGATCTGGATACCCTGTCAGAGATTTACGAGCAGATACTGGTGGAACTGCTGGGGTGATTTCGTGCCACAAAGGGGTCAGACCCACGCGCGTCTTTGGGCCTTAGGGCCGCGCGGGGGTCTGACCCCGGAGCCGGCAGCCGACTCCGGAATTAGTAGTGAGGAGGCGGCACCTCCTGCTCCTCTGGCCGGATATTGGACGGCGAAATATCCTTCAGCTGCTTGTGCAGCGTCTTCTTGGCATCCCACAGCTCCCGAATATCCATTTCCTGCCTGGCCACCTGCTCACTCAGGGTATTAATCACGTCATCCTGGAACGCAAGTCGCATTTCCAGTTCCGCAATTCTGTCTTCGAGGGTGTTTTTGCTCATGAGGTTTGGTCAGCCCTTTCAGTAATCTGGTATCATGCCGCCTTTTACCGCCACAGCCGGGTTTCTGGCCAGGCGGCGCTCATCGGCCGGACATGCCATGTTACCTGATGCCCGGCTTTTTATCGTTACTGTAAAATCATGGAGAATAATCAGCCAATGCGTAATCCAGCCAAGGCGATCCTCGTTGCTGTTCTGATCGCGATTCCGGCACCGTTTATACTGGGCCTTCTGCTTACCACCACTCCGGACCCCCTGCGCCTGCTCGCCATTGGCGAAGGCCTTGAGGCCCTGGGCGCCAGCGGTGGCATTGCCGCCTACATCATTGCCTTCGTTCTTTTCGCCGTTGCCGGCTTCCTGGCAATTGCACTGGCCGGCAAGCAGCCTGCAACCGCAAACAATGCCCGCAGCCAAAGCCGTCCGGCCCGTGCCAGCCAGCCTGCCAACAACTACGATGACGACGAAGACGATTTTGACGACAGCACCCCGGAAGGCAACGAAGAGGGCACCGTCAAATGGTTCAACGTGAAGAAGGGCTTCGGCTTTATCGTTCGTGACAGCGGCGACGAAATCTTCGTACATTTCCGCGCCATCCGCGGCCGTGGCCGTCGTGTTCTGCGCCAGGGCCAGCTGGTTCGCTTCAACGTGGTTGAAGCTGACAAAGGCCTGCAAGCCGACAACGTGTCTATCCTGAGCGAATAATTCTGCTCTGAAGACAGCAAAAAGGCAGCCAACTGGCTGCCTTTTTGCGTTATATGGGTGGTCGAACTGTCAGTTCCACACCACCTGCTGCTCACCCCGGTGATCCAACCGCCACCACTTTTCATCCTCTACCGGATCGCCTTCTTTCCAGTCACCCAGGCTGCAACGGATCTCACCCTCCATCGCCCGCCAGGCACTTCGGGCGCATTCCAGATCACTGTTCCAGGGCAGGTCTTCACCCTCCAGTACCAGAGAGGTAAATCGTTTGCCAAAGGCACCGGGGTACAAACTGATGCGAAGGCGAGCGCCGTTGAAGGAAGCCGTACCCTTCGCCACCGATGACACGTCAGAATCGTCCAGCTGTAACTGGTCAAGCTGGCCTTCCAGCCAGCGCGATACCGCGCCCGACTCAAGGTCACGAATATAGATTTCCAGATCCTGCACCCGAGGATTCTCCATGCTGTTGTTCACAATGCAGCACATAGTGAACCGGCCCGGGCTTGCCTGCAACCCATCGTTCGAGTTCCTCACGCAGATCTTCCGCCAGAAGGCGCCGCAGGGTTCCAGAACGCTGACGTTCATGCCAGCCGACTTCGGCGGCCGCCTGCTGGATCGATAACCGGGCCAGTTCCTGCTCGGAAACCGCCCAGTCATCCCCCCTCGCCAGCGCCACCAACGACTGGCGCCGAAGCGCATCCTGCTGGCCTGCAACCGCCAGGGCGCCCAATGGCCCCCGACTGGCAAACAGGTCAAGCCGCGCTGCCGCCCGGCGCACCCATTCCAGCATGCCACCGGGCCGCGCAACCATCCGGCTGTTCCGGGAGCTGGCATAGTCCACTGCGGCCGAAGACAGCTGGATGTTCCATCGTTTCTCAATTGCCGGCTGGTGCGCCATCAGGATGGCCTTGCGCTGGGTTGCACTCATCTCCGGCATCATAAGCGAATCGATGGCCCGGCCCAGCGACTGAGCCAATCGCTCCGGCGCACCTGAATCGCCGTTATCTTCAGACAACAGAAGCACCGGGCCCTGCCAGCCAGTAACCAGCTCATGCACAACACCATCCGGCTGCTGAATCAGCTCCAGCAACCCGGCAGGAGACACATTGTCCAGCATCAGGGCAGGCCAGTGCAGCGGGCCGGCTTCAGCTGTTGGTGCAACAGGCTGGTCTGACGCCATAATCTCGGCCTGCCGTCGGGGGTCCACCTGAACCCAGAGAAAACCGGGCATAGACTTCAGCACGCTCAACCAACTGGTTTTACCGGACCCGGCATCGCCCTTCAGCCAGATCAGCGCCCGGGAGTTGGCTGCGGTGATGACCACCACTTCTTCTGCCAACTCGAGCCAGGCCGGATCGGTAACCGTTAAGGGAGTAATGTCCTGATCCACGCCGACAACCGGTGCCGGTGGCTCCTCATGCTGCGCCGGCCAATGGCTGACCAGTTCCAGCACCGCCACATAGGCTTTGTCCTGCAGCCGTTCGGCACCCGACGCCAACTGCCTGAGCAGATGCGGCCATTCGAGCCAGGACACCCCATGAGTCTCCCGGGCTCCGGAAATCCAGTAAATCAGCTGGGAAGACAGGTCGCCATCACCCCGGACTTCGGTAACGATCGGCTGTTCGCCCTGAATGGTGCGCACCAGTTCGTCCAGGTCGACACCCTGGCGCTTGAGAAACGGGGTGATGTCCGGAATCGCGTCCAGCAACGCCAACAGGAAATCTTCTGCAGTGATTACCGAACCGCCGCGGCGGTCGACGCTGTCCCGGGCCTGAACCAATGCACTCTGGCAGGCCGGAGACAGGCAAGCTTGCCAATCATCCATTCGGCAACTCCTTCCTTGGTCATGAGAGGCGCATCATCCTGATGCGATTGTGAAAACGGTCGCAAATTCTAGAGGCCCGGGAGAACCGGAGCAACGACAAGCCGGCAGTTTTGATGACTGACGCAAGGATTTGTCGTTGCTCCGGGGGTTTATGTACCCAGACTTACCAGGTACCAGTATTACCCATGCTGGCCCACGGCTCCTGGGGCTCCAGTGCATCACCTTTCTGCAACAGTTCAATGGAGATATTATCCGGCGTGCGGATAAAGGCCATATGACCATCACGGGGTGGGCGATTGATGGTTACGCCATTGGCCTGGAGCTTGTCGCACAGCTCGTAGATGTTCTCCACCCGGAACGCCAGGTGCCCGAAATTACGGCCGCCGGTGTATTCCTCCGGATCCCAGTTGTAGGTCAACTCCACCATCGGTGCCTGATTTTCCCGGGCACGGGCTTCGTCTTCCGGAGCGGCCAGGAACACCAGGGTAAAGCGGCCCTGCTCGCTGTCTTTACGGGAGATTTCCACCATACCCAGCAGGTCGCAGAAGAAGTGGAGAGTGTCGTCCAGATTGCTGACTCGAATCATCGTATGCAGGTATTGCATGGTTGGCTCCTGAATTTAATGGCTCTTAAACCGCCACAGTTTACGTTATTCTCGGGCCATGACGAAAAACGCAGATACCGAAACCCCACTCACCTTTCAGACACCGGCGGTGCGCCACCTGGCGTGGCTGTGCTCTGCACCGCAGTTGCTCGAAGCGCCTGTGTCTTTCTATCCGCAGCAATGGTTACCTGACAACTACCAGGAAAGATTGCAGCACTGGGACCAACAACCGGAAGCCATGCCCGCAAGGCTAGCCCAGCCCGCCGAGCGCCGGTTAGGCCATTACTTTGAACGTTTGTATGAAGTGCTTCTGAAAGAATTGCTGGGGTGGGAGCTATTACTGAAGAACCAGCAAATCAAAGCCGATAACCGAACCATTGGCGAGCTGGACTTCGTAGTGCGTAACCGCCAGACCGGTTGCCTGGAACACCACGAGATCGCCATTAAATACTATCTGGGCGTGAACGAAGGCGAAACCGGCACTCGATGGTACGGCCCCAACGCAAAGGACCGGCTGGACCTGAAAGCAGACCGTATACTGAACCACCAAAGCCCCATGGCGCAGCGGGTGGAGGCTCGGGCATTGCTGGCAGAGCTGGGGATTTCAGAGGCCATTACCCCGAAAGTGTATATGCCGGGTTACCTGTTCTATCCCGGTGATCGGGTGGAACTGCCGGATTACGTGCCGACGGAGCATTTGCAAGGGCGCTGGTGCTATGCCCGCGATTTGGAGAACTCAGACCTGACCGGCTGGGTGCCGTTGAAAAAGCCCCATTGGATTGGGCCCTGGAGGCAGAGTGAGCAGCCTGATGTTCGAGCTGCCCGGGAGGCGCTGGAGTTTGTGGAGGCTAAGGGCGTGCCGGTGTTGTTTGCTCGGGTGGAGTGGCAACCGGGGCTTGGGTGTTGGGTTGAGCGGGGGCGGTGGTTTGTGGTGCCGGGGGAGTGGCCTGCGCAATAGCGACAGGCCCGAGGCCCACACCCCAGCTGCTACCCCCTCAAATTGTGGGCAGAGGCCAAGGTATCAAATCGGCCAAGCATCAGCCGGGCGCAGTTTTCTGTATTCACCCATCGAGATCTTGCCCAGTTGCGGGGTGAGCTTGCAGGTTCTCTCACCCCAAGGATAACTCTCCTGACGTCGATGAACCTCGGTCCAGCCTTCCCCCTCTTTCCATGCTTCCAGATCCAAATCGCGCCAATATCTCGGATTTCGCCCAGTTTTCTTGTCGTGTTCTGCAGTTATCGGATCCAGGTGCCGAAAGGGCTCCAGGCGCGGGGTATCGGGCAAGGGTTGCGTTACATCCATGTAGGTCTGCAGCATGTCCCAGGTGGCCAGCACCTCTGATTTGCTGGACTCGATGGAGCTGAACGCCATCTTATGAAAGGACTTCTGGGTGTAACGATGCACCAGAATCAGACGGTAGAAGACACCGCTTTGCTGGATAACACGGTCAACATAGGCATCAAACTCCACGAACGGCGCCTGGAAAAAGCGCCCTCCCCCCATGGCTAAGCGAACTTGGCCAGTGATTCGGTTAAATTCGCTGCAGCCGTCTTCAAGGGTCTTGTCCAGCCTTTTGTTGATGGCTTCTTCGAAGGGTTTAAGAACAAAGCCCATGCCGGTACTCATTAGCCAGTTTGTAGTGATGGGTGTCGCCCAGACTGCGAAAGCAAACCATGCCAATATAAAGAAAATGATAAACACTCCGACCACGAGGGCTGGAAGTTCAGCAACAAACTGCATCTCCCCCGAGGCCCAGATCATTAATGCTGGCCCCCCAATCCATAATGTAATCACCCAAGTCATTGGTACAACCAGGATCAGAAATTTAAAACCCAATTTGTCGTTCAGGAACCTGATTTTTTGGTGATCCCACCACCAATCCTTGGATGTAAATTCGGGGTCGGACCTTTCATGATCCTGAAGGGCTTCAACGTCTTGAATCGTCCCAAGGTAGGGGATCGTGCCTGCATAGTTACCAACAGGCTGGAGTTCCTCTCCAACCCTTGCTCGCTCTTTGGGTGATTTTGGCAAGGGCCCAATCTCAGTTGCCCGAAATGCAGTGTCTGTAACATCGGGTCCATACTGCTTTTCGTTCATACGCCGACCTCAGTGAAGAACCAGTATGGTGATTCCGGCTGTGCAAAGGGGTTAAAGAAGTTTCTTTCCTTTGGTGGAGGATTGTCGTGTTTAGACAAATCAAAAGGTTCATAGTCTCCAAATACGGGAGTGGGAAACACCAACGGTCCCAGCTCTGAGCCAAGGGTAGCCTGCAATCCTACTCGAATTTGTGTAGTCAAAGATTCCCGGTAATGAGGGGCCTCATCCACATTCTCGTCAATCTCCCGCTTAACCAAAAAGCGAACTCCGGATTCCTGAGGTAGAGACTGCCTGGCGGTGACCTTGGTGAGTGGTGTCGCTTTGTACATCTGTGTGCTAGTGCTTTCCCCCATTACACCTTTAGAGGGAACGTTGGTGGTCGTAGTTTGATACGCCACTTCTTGGACCACCAATCTAAACGGGCTTACTGGAAGATCTCCCTCGCACTCATGATGCAATTTAATGCGACTTACCAACGGTAGTTGAACAGTGATCACGTAGTCATCCGGCGCGGGAGGAAAATCGGGGTGTACTAACGCGGGGTCGGGTTCTACGTCGACATAGCGCTGAGCGGTGACTTGCACGGGAGAGAGCATTGTGAGCAGTTGACTGTAGTATGCCTTGTCATTCATTCCCGGCAGAGAACTGTCGGATAAAGTTCCCCAAGGACCGCGTTTGATCAGTTGTTCGAAAGTATCGTCGGTAACAGATGCCGCATAGATCCCACCGCCAACGGCCATCGCCAAGCCAAAAATTGCCCATCCCCAACCTGGGATCGCCAAGAGTGTATGCATAAGGGGAGAAGCGAGCACAATTAAACTACCAGTCATTGCCACTGCGTGCCCAATCGCCGCGTCAAAATCCTTGTTCGCCAGGCTGATGCGCATCTCCCAATAGCTCAACCCAGCGCCAACAGCTCCAGCGAGGAACGTTGCTAATCCTGCAACCTTAACCAAAGTCGCTGACCCTACTGCTTTTAACCGTTCGCCGATCAGGACCCAGTTTTTCATATCAAACAAAGGACGCGTCGACACTTTATAAATTCTAGTCTTGTTACCTTGAGACCCAGACTCTACTCTACCCAACACCTCGCTCAACTTAAGAGATGCAGCGATCAAATCGGCTGTCGCCCCAGCCAATTTGCCTCTGTTTAGATTAATCAAGCCATCATCTTGCCAAGACGTCTTCATCAAGTTGTTCAACTCGATAAAGATATTAAACGCCGCCAGCGCCACCAAACCCCGAGACACCGCAGGCCCGTCAACCACTTCATTTGCACGCTTGGCAAGATCAACCTTCAACAAGCTCAACTTTCGAGCCTCTGGATGATCATCTGGAGCGGCGAATACCGAGCTTGTGCCAGCGACCCTTTGGATCGCTTCCTCGATCTCGTCAGACATCCGCGCCGGGCTTGTGGACGCTACCATCCGGCCAGAATCATCCATCAAGTCGGCGTACAGGTAATCCTTGGCTCTTGTGAGAACGCCCTCGGTTCGATCAAAGTCGGTCAGGCCGCGTTTCATTCCATTGCTGTTAACACCGATGATCGAGCCGGAAACTATCGCGCCCTCCCGCGTCATTACATCAATCCGCCTGAGGCTGGGGTCCCCGAGTGCGAAGTTTGAGTGGGCTCCCTGCATGATTCTTGGGAGCTCAACTTCCTGAATATGCCCGCCTTCCATCAGGCGTTTGCCAACGGCAAGCAGTGCCGAACTCCACTCGTTGAGTGAGCCTGCGATCATACCGCTGACTTTGCCCGCATTAGCGACGCCTCTGATCCCGGACTCAGTCTCACTGTTCTGCTCGTTTAATTGTTTCTCAAGGTAAACCAAAGACTGCATATTCAGCCGATTCAACCGCTCTTCGTCGATGTCTGCAGTGTCCTGAACCAGCTTTTCAAGGCTTTGCATCAAAGGCTCGGCACCGTCCTCTGCAGTTTCAGGAGCCCACTTACTCAAAAATGCGCCCTCAAGAACCCAACGGCGGAGCTCTTGCAGAATCCAGTCCCTACCGACAACGCCCTGAGCTTGGAGCACGCCCGGAATCTGCTGAAGCAGGTTGAGATTATCCGCAACCAGCAAGTATCCCTCGCAAATTGCTACATCCTGACAGGTCCGGTAATCCTCGAGCACTGCATCATAATCGCCGCTGCTAAGCAGTCGGCGGAGCGTATCGAGGTGCCGGTCAATCACAGCGATAGCATGCTGCTTTTCTACCGTTTTAAGAGTCTGATCCAGTTTGGAGCGGTCAACGGCCGATGCGTATTGGGCGAAGGGGTTTTGGCCATTGGGTCGAGGGTCGAAAATTGCCTGGCGGATGAGCATTGCAGAGTGCGCCATCGGATTGTCCCGAATGGAAGCATCCACGGCATCCAGATAATGCAGGGCAAGATGAAGCTGCGACATGGAATGCCGGGCCTTGAACAAAGGATCCGGCAGTGCCAGGCAGGCAATGCCCGGTTGCTGCCTCAACGCAACCAACTGGTCCTCGCCTGGCTCACAACTCAGGTCGAACGGTGCTTCAAGCAGCCGGCCGAGTTTGACGCAAAGTTCAGCGTCTGCCGGACCGTCAAAACCCAAGGCAAAATCACTGGGCTTTTCCAGCATTAGCTCAATACCAAGGTCCCTCTCCCGAAGTTCCGATACATCCTCAACCCGCGAAGCCACAAAGCCGCTTTCGAAGCTCAGGCCCTCTACACTGGATGTAGCCCAGGCAGGACCAACGCCGGTTGTTCTGGCATTCCGAGCTGGCCCATTTTTCTCAAGATGCTCAATGTAGGACCAATCCCATTGCACCTCACTGTAGGCCATACGGAAGTCGTGCATCACTGCCTGACCCTGAAGGAAAACCGGGATCAACACATCATCAAGCCATTCCCCGCTGGACGTTCGGGTAATCCGCAGTTCAGAGTCGGGATCGGCCAAGTCTGGCCGGATTGTTTCAAAGTCGATATCACTGAATCGGGAATCCTCGCCAATCTCCAGCTCTCTCCAGAGCCTGTCATTGCGGAAGACATACAAATACCCCGGTCGAAGGAGCGCAACCCCCTTACCCTGATAAACCGTGACACCGCCGCTTTTGACTGGCAAATTGCTTTCAATTTCGGCCAGAGGTTTTACCCGGAGCAGGGTGTTTTCCTGATAATCCTCTCTCTCGATATTGGAGCGCGCCTGTTTCAACAATGGCACCTTGATCTGGCCGCCGTTGCGGGACGGTATGGTCAGTACAAGATCTTTCGGATCGGCATCATCGTATTCGGCCTTGCGAACAACGGAGCGGTCTCGCGTTTCATCTGAAAAATTCACGGTATCGGTCATCCGTTTTTCTCCCCTTCGGTCCCTTTCACCGCTTCTACCGAGTCGCGTTCGAGGCGCCCTCCAATCACATCAACAATCAGTTTTCGGTCAGTGCCGGGCAGTTGGGCGAACTCCATATGCTGCGGCGATGCGGATTGGCGTTGACCTACGCTGGCAAGTGCCGAAGATTTGGGCATAGACGTCCCATGTTTATCGAGCACAGCCGGCAACTCTGGATCAGCGGCGCTTTGCCCTCGCCCACGCCCCGGACTCCCCCCAGAATTTATCTTGATCCCCGGCCCACTCAAGGTCACGCCACTGGGATCCAGCTTGATAAAGCTGCCACCGCCAGAAATCGTCAGCTCCGCCCCTGCATCCAGTACCACCTTCGCACCGGCCTTGTGGTGCACTTCGGTACCTGCTTCGGATGCCATCACACGGCCGGTTTTCTGATGGTAAGTGCCACCCACGATCTGGCTGCAGTCTGCGCCCACAGAAAGCCGGCTTTCACCGTCGGTCGTGCAGTGTTCAGCGGCTTTTACATGACTGAACTGGTGGCTCTCCACCGTCAAGTGGCTGTCGTTCTTGATGACTTCGGTGCGGTTGTGTTCGGTGAGCAGGTCCAGGTCTTTCTGGGCGTGCACGTAGATCTGTTCTTCGCCGGCTTCGTCTTCAAAGCGCAGTTCGTTGCTACCCTCACCTTTATGGGTTTTGGTTTTTAATGTGGTCCGGGTTTTGTGTTCTGGCAGCGCGTACGGCGGTGTGTTGGTGGCGTGATAGGTTCGGCCGGTGATGATCGGCTGGTCCGGGTCGCCGTCCAGGAAGGAGACAATCACTTCATGGCCGATTCTGGGCAGGGCCATGAAGCCGTATTGACCACCGGCCCAGCCCTGGGCCACGCGCAGCCAGGCGCTGCTGTGTTCGTCGTTCTTCGAGTATCTATCCCACGGGAATCTTACTTTCACCCGGCCATACTGGTCGCAGTGGATCTCTTCACCCTCGGGACCGGTGACGATCGCCATCTGGGGGCCGTCCATCATGGGTTTGTGGTCGCACACTGGCCGCCAGGTTTTGTCCGCCGGGATGGCGGTGAAGTCGTTGTGGTAACTGGTGGGTTCGCTGCCGCCTTCTTCTTCCACCGCCTGGGGCTGTTTGCCGGTGTGGGTGATGGCGGTCAGCAGCCATTCCCGGTTCAGGGTCTGGCTGTCGTGGTCCTGCAGTTCTACCTTTGCACCGGGAGCGAAGTCCGGGCGGTTGCTTTTGCCCTTGGCGAGGGAGGCGTCGTTTCTCAGGGCGTCCAGTCTGGCCTGGGTGAACGGTTGGCCACTGGCGTCGGCTTTGTAGCGGCCGGGGTAGTCGTAGTGTTGATAATCTTCTCTGTGATTCACACCGCCCGCGCTGTGTTCGTGCATCAGGGCGTAGGCCGGGTTCTTGAAGGTGTAGTCCTTCATCGCCACGGAGGACACACGCACCCGCTCTTCATAGGCAAAGCTGAATACGCAGGCTTGTTGGGTGCTACCGCCGGCTTTGGTGTTGCAGGTCACAGGTTCCAGTTTCGGGGCATCGCCGTGGTGGTCGGCGATGATTAACGCCGGTTGTTCTTCGCCATCCACGCTGCCGTGCTGGTAGCGGTAGTGCCAGCCTTCTTCGGCGGCCAGGCGTTCCAGGAACTGCAGGTCGCTTTCCCGGTGCTGGACACAGTATTCCCGTTCTTCAGGGGGGCGTTTGAAGTCAAACACGGTTTCGATGATGCCCCGCTCTTCCAGCAAGGTTCGCACAATGGCGTCGGTAGTCTGGGTCTGGAAGATGCGGCTGTTGTGCATCAGGCCCAGGCGCCACATCGGGGGCTGAATCACCAATTCGTAGCGGGTGCGGCGGTGGCCGGTGTTGCCACGGACAAACTCGTTCACCACACCGGTGAAACGGCGCAACGGTTGCCCATCCTGCCAAACCACCAGGTCGACCGGTTGTTCCAGAATGTCGGCAGCGGCCACGTCTGGGTCAGTACTGGCCAGCTCTAACCGGCCATGAAACAAGGAAGACAGCTGTTCGGTCAGCGCGAAGCCAACTACCGAAAAGTGATCAGAGGGGAATTCGCCTACACGGGCGGTGAACTGCAATCCGCTTGCCTGGGGCATGACTTCGGTCCCTGAAGTTTAGATGGTTATAACTCACTCGTCCTGAGCAGCGCCGATTATAACCACCCGTCCCGCGATTACAAACCGCCGGGGATTGCCCGCGTGCAGTTCGTCACAGCGGGTCAGACCCCCGGTACATTGCGAGTGGTGAAATGTATCGGGGGTCTGACCCCGCCGGGGGTTAAAGGTTGGCTGCGGGGACTACCGGGAGCACCAGGCTGGAGGGTGTTTCCGGGCCGGTGTGCAGGGTCATCACGCCGAGGGCGGATTTGAGGGTGGTGATCAGTGGCGGTATGCCCTGAGCCATGTTGCTGGTGTTCACTGACACTCTCAGGCTGGAACCCGGTGGTATGTAGGCACTGCTCGGGAAGATTTCTACGGAAACCTTGCGAATCTCGCCGGGGTCGTGCTGCTGAACACCTTCCTGGCTGTAGGTGTGCCAGGGCTGGATCATTTCGCCGTTTACGAAACGGGAGCGGCTTTCATCGACGGTGCTCATGCTGGCTGTCAGCAAGCCGTTAGTGATGGGGCTGGTGGAGCCGTCCGGGTGCACGGTGTCCAGCCGCACGGAAAGCTGCACATCAAAAGCGGTGGTAGAAACCCACAAATCGGCCTGCATGGGGCCATTCAGGTATAGCCCGTCTTCCCCTGCGGGCAGTTCGAACTTGATGGCCTCTGCCTCTGCATAGCTGTTGTCCTCAGCGCAGGGAATCGGCATCAGGCCGACAAAGCCTGCCGTCCACTGGTTCAGGCTGAACGAACACAGCCCGTTAAGCGGGTACTGGATGGTACTTTGTTCACCCACGGCTTCAGGAGCTTCTTGCACAAGGCTGCCCATGGCCGGAACGGTTTCCTCAGACGGGGCCAGGTAGAATCGCTCCGCCCGCATGTCCGGGTGTGGCCAATGGCTGGTAGTTTCATAACGCTCCAGGCCCAGCACGTATTGGGTCACATCCGGCTGGCTCGCCACAGCGGTATCCAGACCCATCACGTATTCGTCGAACCACTGCAGCCGCAGGGTGTCGAGATCTGGCACGCCATCCTTCGGCAAACCGTTGTCCGGAATTCTCGCGGCCTGAATGTGACTCCAGGGGCCAATCAGCAGCTTGGTGTCCACCCGGCCGCTAAGCTGCTCAAACCACAGGGGCTCGCTGCGCTGGAACAGGTCGAACAGGCCGCCAACAATAAATGTGGGTACATTCACCTTGTCGGCATTTTCCAGCGGCGAACGAATTGCCCAGAAGTCATCGTCATAGGCGGTTTTCGGCTCCCCCAGCAGTGCCTTCAGAATAGTGGGCAACTGGAAGTCCAGGGCAGCTCCAAACAACCGCTCCGGCAGAGCCTTGAAGAATGCGAACGGATCCGTTGGAGCCATCTCGAGGGGCACTGCACCCAACCCCGTCACCAGCCCCATCCACATGGGAATGAAGGTGGCATTCACGTTGCCACCGGTGAACACAATATCCCGGTAACCGTCACCGATGGGCACAATCGGAAACGCTGCCTTTACCGCCGGGTGATTCTGCTGGGCGGTCAGAATAGCGGTGATGCCCAGATAGGAAATCCCCTCAACGCCAATCCGGGGCTGGGCCCAGGGCTGCTGCACAATCCAGTCCACTACTTCGCCGTAATCCTGCTGCTCACGCTCCCCGAAGGCTTCCCAGTTACCACCCGAGTTGCCGGTACCACGAACATCCACCACTACGTGGGCATAACCCCGGCTCACCAGAAACTTATTTGCCCCGCCAACCGCAGTCGCAAAGCTACCCAGAGACGTGTTGTACGAGGTCTGGGTTAACACCACCGGAAACGGGCCTGTCGCGGCTTCATCAGCACTGTTGCCCGGCAAGGTCACCTTCGCAAACAGCTGGGCACCGTCAGACATGGTGATCACCTGGTTGGGCAAGGCCACCATATGGCTGAACTCCGGCGCCCTTTCGTATGGCTGCCATTGGCGCGACTCACTGGTGGCCACCAGAACCTGGCCAGCCTCCTGTTGCCGGGTTCCCAGCGTCATCATCTGCTGAACTGCGCGGGGCTGCTCAACCTCCCCGGGCTGTTCCTTCATGGGAGCTTCCGGAGTGGTCTCGGCAATGGGTGCAGGGCTTTCGGATGAATCGCCGCCACAACCGGCCAGGGACAGGCCAAGGGCACCCAGCATTGCTAACCGAAATCGTATTTTTTTGTTACGGGCCATGACGGGCTCCTTATTATCATTCCAGGCCGGGGTCTGACCCCGATTTTTGATTAATATAGCATGACTATCTATATTTTTACCTTGACTCTAATGACAACAAGGACTGCCCCTACCGCCATTTGACGCAATTGACATTAAAGTATTATTCAGGTATAGAATATGTCATTCGATAATACATAACAAAGGCCGAATCATGACATCAGTCGCCAATTCAGAACCATCCGGGCAGGCACAGGCAGGTTTTCTTCGTGATGTAATCGATACCGAAGGGCTGGCACTGGTGTATCAGCCCAAGTTCTCCGTGGCGACCGGAGCGGCCTGCGGTGTAGAGGTGCTGGCCCGATGGCCCGGCCCGCGCAGCGCAAAACCCTGGCAACAGCCAGACCACTTTATTCGATGCGCAGAACAGCAGGGGCTTGCGCCGAAGCTGGACTGCCATGTGCTTTCGAAGGCCTTGGGGCAAATCAGCCAATGGCCGGCATGGTTGCGGCTCAACCTGGAGCCGGTATCGGTAAACGTGTCCGCCAGCAGCGTGGGGAACGAAGGTTTTCTGCGCTCGGTTAAGCGCATTCTGTCGTCTACCCTGCACCCGCGCATTATGTTCGAGCTCACCGAAACCGCCCCGCTGGACAATACCGAGCAGGCCATAAAGGCCTTCAAAGACCTTGCCCGTTACGGTGTTGAGGTGTCGCTGGATGATTTTGGCCAGGGCCACAACCAGCCCTCAAGAATGGAGCTGTTTCGGGCAAGGGAACTGAAAATAGACAAGAAAGACACCGCCGGAATCGACAGTCATGCCGGCCGCCGACATGTGCAGGAGTTGATCGGGCTGGCGCGCAAGGCAGGGTTAAGCGTTACCGCAGAAGGCGTGGAATGCCGTGAACAATGGCAACTGCTCCAGGCTCTCGGTTGTGACTATGCCCAGGGATTCTGGTTATCGCCGCCCCTGCCATCCGCCGCAACCGTTGAGTTCGTGCAACAGCACTCTCCGGAAATACTGAAGCCCGGAGTCAGCTCTCCACTTCATGGCCCGCGCCAGTTGTGGTCCGGGCTGGCGATGCGTCAGCACTACGGCTAGTACGGCTAGCCAGCTGCTCGGCACTGAATTCGCTCAGCTCCAGGGTGCACTCAGCAAGGCGCGATACGTCAGTACGAAGCTCTGCGGGCATCGCACCGGCCGTCTGCCCGGTTTTACGTCGCAGGCTGTCACCCACCACCAGGCGTATTTCCATACCGGCCCGGGCCATACCTTTTACGGTTTCCAGATACTGCTGATCGTAGACTGTGGCCACATTATGTCTCCAGACAAATTTATTGACCGAAAATATCAGGCCGGGTGCGACAACTTATTGACCATCGTCACATAGTCATCAAAGTATTGAACAGGAACCAGCCATTCTTTCTTTTTCGGTTTATCGCTTAGACTATTGGATTCCAACAGCCCCGACAACAGTATATATCCGTACTCTTTATAAAATTGCCGCACAGACACGGCATTGGCCCGGTCAGCCACGGATTGCCAGTCTGCATAAACCGCATACTCTTCGCCTTCCAGCGTAAAGCTCACCATCTGCGGCGAGTCTGTACCGAAGGATTCATTCAGGAACACCACGTCTTCCGGCGCGGCCTCTGTGTCCGGCAAGCCGTACAGGAACCATTCAATATTCGCGATTTGCTGTTCTTCATCACGCTGAATACCGAGCGACCCGTCCAGAATTATTGCCATGCCTACCCCTCGTCGCTTTCGCGCTGTTGAATCACTGCCAGATAGTCGTCCATTTCCTGGTGACTGGCGAATATCGACAGGTCCGGAATCATTTTTACAATCTCGAAGACTTTTTCCACGCGGGGGCTCATCTCCGTTACCAGTAGCTGGCCCTCCCGCGCCTTCATCTGCTTGAGCACCTTGAACACCACCCTCAAGCCGGCAGAACTGATAAAGGTTACCCCGGCCATGTTCAGGCCCACATAGGAAATCTGCGGGTGCACCATGTCTGCCAGTGTGGCTTCAAGCTCAGGTGCGGTATCGCTGTCTATTGACCCTGTCAGCATCAGGGCCAGCGCTTCGTCGCTTTCCTGGGCCACCTTGATGTTTAGCGGCATAACGAATGTTCCTTGTAGTTACTGCCAAGTTCCTTTCGGATAGTCAGGGTATTCACGCCCCGATGGTACGTGTGCTTTAGATCATCACTGAGTTCCGACATCAGATACAACCCCATACCGCCTTCCGGGCGCACGGCCGGCTGCCTGTAGCCCACAGGTAATGGCCGGGTTGGATCAAAAAAAGGGCCCGGGTATTCCACCACCAGCTCCAGGTGGTCTTCGGCAGGATTGAGGGTGATGGCCCAGGTGAGGTCCGGGTTATCAGGAAGCACATGGGCCCGGAGGTTGGCGTAGATTTCGTCTATGATTACCTGGCAATCATGTACAACGCCAGCACCCACGTTATGCCTCTCAAACTCACCCGCCATGTTTACCAGCACATAACTGACGGGGTCTGCCGGATGAACGTTGAGTCTCATACCTAAAAGCCGTGATGGTTGATGGTCATTATCGTTATGTCATCTGACTGCTCGGCGCCCTCTGTAAATTCAGACAACTGCCCGCGCATATGGGCCAGAAAGCTGTCGCCCGAACCATCGGCCCTGTGGCCGAGGTTGAGCAACCGGTCTTCACCGAACTCTGAACCGTCCTTGTTGAAGGCCTCGGTTACACCATCCGAGTATAGTACAAGACTGCTGCCGTCCGGGATGTCCAGCGGTGCGGCGGTGAATGGCACATCGTCATAAAGGCCCAGCGGGGCACTCACTTCCCCTCGCCACAACAGCGGCAGACGGCCCCGAAATCGTTGAAGCGGTGCAGTATGGCCGGCACTCAGCATGTCCGCCTTACCCGAAGCCAGGTCCACCAGGACCAGCACCAGCGTTACAAACATGCAGGCATCATTGCCCCGGCACAGCTCCCGGTTAAGGCCCTCGGCAATATCCCGGAGGTTACCATCTTTACTACGGGCCAGAAAATTCAACAGGCTCACCGTTCTGGCCATAAACAGGGCCGCCGGCACACCCTTGTCGGACACATCCCCTACCGCCGCCAGCAACCGACCCTGGGGCAAGGCAATCAACTCATAGAAATCGCCGCCTACCGCCTTTGCAGGGCTGAGCCAGGCTTCAATGTTCCAGGCCCGAAACTGCTGCAGGTAAGAACCCGAACCCGGCACCATCGACATCTGGATATTCCTCGCCACATCCAGTTCACCCTCCAGCTTCTGCCGTGCCCGGCGCTCAGTATCGGCGGCATCAGACAGTCTGGTCATCAAACGGCGATTGATCAGACTGGTTTTGATAACCGAACCAATCACACTCAGGTATTCGATACTGGATTTCTTCACATACTGGTGGCGGGACTCCACCGTAAGAAGTCCCAACAAAGGGCCACGGGCGGCATCGCTATAGAGCGGCACCACCAGCACCGGCCTGGGCGGCCCGCTATGGCGGATACGGGCATACAGCTCATCCTGGGGAATGACATACTTAGGCTCCCGGCTGCGGAAGACACCTTCAAACCAGTCAACCGGCACCTGCAGGGTGCTGGCGCCACTCTCTCCGGGCTGCGGCCCCGCTGTTCCGGCCACAGGCACCAGAAGGTTCTCATCCGGCTCTACCTGCCAGATATTCAGGGCACCAAGGCCATAGTGTGCCTGGATGCGACGAGCCACCTCCTGAAGGCCAGGGGCATAATCGTCGGCACGCACATTCACAATCTCGACACCGATTTCGCGAACGAAGCGCTCGTGGGCAGACGAAGCCTCCAACGCCAGCTTCCACTGCTCCCGCTCAATCCCCAGCCCCAACAAAGACACCACCGATGAGAACTGCTGGATGACCGCACTATCCGGTTTTCGGGGCGCCGGGCTGAACAGGGTGATCACCGCCTGCAGGTTTCCGTGCTGATCCTGCACCGGCTCAGACCACGCTGCGTCTACGTTGAGCTCCTGACAAAGCTGACTGTAGCCCTGCCACTGGTGGTCGCCAGAGATGGATTCCGTGGTCACCCTTGCGCGGGTATGGGCGGCCGAACCAATGGAGGTAGCACCGAAACGAGCCGGCACAGACGGTATCTGGGTACAGAACTCTTTGGCAAAACCGGAATTACCCTGGGAAACCAGAACGTCACGCTGCTCGTCGTAAAGGGAAACAATGCAGCGGGTACCGGGAATCTGAACTTCCAGCAACTTGGACGCGGCTTCAATAAGGCGATCCAGGGGGCGGCCGGCATTGATCCCGAACAGCGCCCGTTCACGCAGGTTATCGGCGATGCTCTCCATCTTGCGATGGTGGATGTTCACCCCGGAAAACAACCGTGCCGGCTGCCCGGCAAAGATGGTATTGCCCACCTCGCAATCCAGCCAGAGGCTTTCATCCGGCCCGGTGGAAAAACACCACTCCCGCCGGGCCATACCGAAATCCCGGGCGCTGGCCAGCCAATCTTCAAAATCCACCAGGCTGTGGGGGCCGAGCAACCAGGCATCCGGCTTGCTAAACAACCGGTCCATCAGCTGCTCTTCGGTCTGGCACCCGAAAACCTCCCTGGCGAGGCGGTTAGCGAAGAGAAGTTTCGGCCATTGGCGATCAAAAATCAGAATAACGGCGGGAAGCTGATCAAGCTGTGCGCGGGAATCCTCCTGGGCGGAGGCGTATTGCCTGCGAAGGTCGTAGAACTCGTGCTGGAGCTCACGGTGTCGGCGCTGATGCTTGCGTCTTTGCATCAGCGCCAAAAGAAGCACTCCCCCTGCGAGGGCGGCCAAAAGGCCCGTCAGGGGTAAATGCAGTGCTTCAGAAATCATGATAGCGCTCAGTCAAGAACGCCCAGGCGTTCGGCGGTCTCAATGGTTATAGCGCCAGAGGCGAGGCCGTTATCCACCTGGTATAGGGTTAGTGCATCAATGGTATCCGGGCCCGGCAAGCCATCAATCTCGCCAACGTCGTAACCAAGCTCCACCAGTGCTTCCTGCATTTCCCTGACCATGTCCCGGGTAAGGTTGCGGTCGCACACGGCTTGTCGGGCAACAATCCTCGGCTTACCTTCGTAGCGTTTCACGTTCATTTGCAGGGTTTCTGCAGGAATCGCAGTCTCCCGGGTTTGCGGCTGCTCCACCACTTCAGAAACCTCAAAGGCTTCAATCTCATCATCCGTTTTCACCGGAATCACCTGCGCCGGCTGATCAACCACCCAACGGGTCACCGTTTTATATTCGGCGGGGATGACTTCGGTGCGGGTGGTCTCCGGCTTCACCAGCTTGGTGACGTTCACGGTCTTGGTTCGGGCAGGAATCTCTACCGCACAAAACCCGAAGGCCGGTGAGGCATTTCCGTAAGCCACAGCACCGGAGGTCCGGCAGGGCTCCAGTTCGGTTCGGGCGGCTTCCAGAACCACCTCTTCCTCAACCTCTTCATACACTGCAGGCTCAATCACCAGCCTGGTGGTTTCCGGCTTGACCAGCACTTCTTCAGTGACTTCCTTATAAGTGGCGGGCTTCACACGATAGGTTTTGGTGCCTTCCCGGGTTACCACCTTTTTCACGCCACGGCGAAACTCCGCAGGGGTCACATCCAGGCGCACCTCGGAATCCCGAACCTTAACCTGAACACTTTCCTGCACCGGCCGGGGCTGGATCTGAGCGTAGACCCAGCACTGGCCCGGCTGAATATCGATTTCACCTGTCTCTGCCTGGGCAGACAGCAACGCAGCAGGCGAAACGGATTGTCCGGCCACCGCTTGTGAGGCAGACTGCGGTGGTTCAAGGCTGGGCTCGGCTACGGTCTCCGATGGAGCGGTTGCCGCCTTGACGCTCTCACGAGCCGGAGACGCATCTACGGCTTCCGGCTCTGACAGTTCCGGCTCCTGCCGGATGCTGGATGGTTTTGGCTCCGATCCAGAACCAACTTCATAAGCGTATACACCCGTCACTTTCTGCCCGGGTGTATGAGAACTTACCGCACAACCGGATGCAATCGCGGCAACCATTGGCAACCAAACTAATTTGCGCACTGCGCCCTGCCCTATTTTCGGTTTAGTAAAAGCTGACGATGCCGGCTTTCGTAATATGTTGATGATTTCGAGCCCACGAGGATACTCGCTCCTACTCATGGTGTGCAATGCAAGCGCTTGTGGCTTTACATTTCTACATTCTCTATGAGTTGATTACCTAACTGATCCGCTCCAACCACAGCCACGTTAAGGCCTGATAAATCCACACCGAGGAGCATCAACAACGGAGAAATAATTCCTTGCAGCACGACCGTGGTAACGATATTCAACAACGTTTCAATAACCGGCTTCAATAGGTCAATCACCGGATTCAAAATACTCAAAAGACTCGTTTCCCCGCAATCCAAAGCCAAGTTATCCAATTGCACATCCAACCCTTTAACCCAAGTCGGCCCGCTACTCTCTAACACACGACTACAGTCGCCATCTGGACAACGAAGAGGGTAGCCTTGAACGTATCGCTCATCTTCAACAACGGGGAGTTTTGCTCCAAGGTCCGCATCCACACAAACGTTCAACAAAGGCTGCTCAGCAATACTAAGCTTTAGTATGGTCGCATGAATTGGCTCTCGCACAAGATCCCCAACAGCTGATAACGTACCGGTTTCAACATTTGCAACTGCAGGCTTCGCGTAAACCGCCAAATCGACTTCATTGGAGCCACCTCGGGCGCACTGGGCTCCAGTAAACTCAGCCGACCCTCCACCCACTTGAACAACTAGCGGTATGCGGATGTCATTTAACGTCTCTGCTTTAACTATATTCAACGTCAAAGCACTGATGAGATCCCCTATGTATCCGATGGACAGCTCGAGATCTACTAAGGCTTCGAGAGAAATGTCCGTCGCCGAAACTTCAGTCAGCCATTCATTGTTCTTACCTTGACGAGCAGGCCCAATTACTACCGGAGCCGGATTATCAATACCTAGCCTTAGCTGGATATCAATACTCCCAAGCAAGGAGTTATTAAGCAGTGTTTCTAACACTGGTGACTCTGACGGATCAACAGATAAATTAATCAGTCCCTGGCCATCATCAGAAAGCGCCTTTGCACTATTCAACACGACGCTTACAATAAAGTCATATAATGGGAATTCTGCGTTCTTGGCAGCATCAGCGTCTCCCGCAACCGCCAAAACCGCCCCCGTATCAAGCCCGGAGAGACCCCCGCTTTCCGCTAACTCACTAACCAACGTTCCTACAGGGGTAGTCACTCCACCAACCAAATCTACGGTCGCATCTAGCACGTCTACCAGTGGAGCATTCAGCAGAGCTGTAACATCCGCCAAGCCTAACAACGTCAACAGATCCCCAACTCCCAAAAGAGTTGACTCAAGGCTTTGAAGACTTGTCGGATCAAGTGAATAGTTACTCTGACCGAGGACTGCACCCAGCAGGTTACCAAGCAGCCCCCCCTCAAGGTTTAGCGTCGATGCACTCGCGCTCAGGGCAGCATAGAGCTCCTTGCGGGACCCAGCGTTAACAGACAACTCTACTGGTGGAAACAACCATTCTGGCAACAACCATGACAATCGCTCCTGGCGCTTATAACGAACAACCGCTGCGTTTGTTTTATCAATGTCACTCTGGGGAGTAAAACTCAACGTACTTGAGCCATCACCAGCAGGCTCAAATACGCCTGCAAAAACTTCCAGCTCTTCGGCATTACCGTTAAAGCCTACCTGCCTAGCTGCAACAAGCGCTCTAGCTTTCATCAAGCCGATATCTGCATTCATGCTACAAGCTTGAGCCTCATCTGCAGCAGCCGTAGCCGCCGCATTCACCACACGCTGCATGTCTGCCTTCACCGAATACAGGCGGGCAGCGTCCATGGCCAGCACGGCGACTACGGCCAGTGCCACCATCAAAAACGGGGTCAGGAAAACCAGCACCCCGGATTGACGACGGATCTTATTCACTGGTGGTCTCGCCAATCTTGTCCCGGATTGGCTGTTCGAAAGACTTCGCCAGCCGCTCCTGGGTTTTGATATAAATAGTGGAGCTCAGCTCACCACCACGGGCAGGCCGCTGCGCCTGTTCGTCCATGGCTTTACGCGCCTCTGTCCGGTCATCCTGGTCAAAGCTTACGCCCGCCAGCCCAAGATCATTATCCGGCGGGTTTGCCAGCGCGGACGTGGCAGCCAGCGCCAGTGCGCCAGCCAGGCAGGTCATGCGGATCATCGTGAACCTCCTGCAAAGCGTTTGGAGAATTCCTTACCGGCGGCAAGCAGCTGGTCACTCAACCCCAGGTCCTGCTGCAACCGGGCCAGGGAGCTGTTTCCGCCCTGAAGGTAATAAGCCGCCACCATATTGCGGCCGGTGGTCTCGCTGCCGCCAGACAACTCGTAGGCCGTGCGTAGTTCGAACGCTGCCTGGCCATAGAAACCGGTCTGCATCAGCACCACGCCAAAATCGTTGCGGATATCGGAGGAGGCCGGCGCCTTGGCCTTGGCGGTACCCAGTGCGGTCAGGGACTCTTCCAGCTTGTTGCCCTTTACATACACCACTCCAAGGCCATGATAGGCCTGTGCACTGTCACAGCTTTCGGCAATCTGCTGGTAAACCTCTTCGGAATAATCCAGCTGCTCCACTTTGGCAAGCAGCTGGGCCCAGCGCAGCCAGTGGTGCTGGGTCTGGAAGGGCAGCTCTTCCAGCCTTGCCAATGCCGCGTAGTTTCTGGACCGCTCCATCATGGAATCGATCGCTTCCAATTCCACCCGGTGCTCCGGCGTCATGTTGGTCTTGCAGCTCACATGGAGCAGCACTCCCTGATCCCGGTCTGCCCTGTCAGCGGAACCGTCTGTCTCAGGTGTCATGGCGCAGCCAGACACCAGGGTCGCGGCAAAAACCGCCATCGCTGGTAACCGGGCAACTTTCTTGAACTTCATCTATGGCTCCTTTCCGGAAAGCTTGGTGATCACTCGTCGATTACCGCTGCAGCGCATCCATAATGGAAAGCACTGCCGGCCCGCCAATCAATATGAACAGTGACGGCAACATAAATACCATCATGATGATGGTCATCCTGGCCCCCACACGGTTGGTTTCTTCTTTCAGTTTGCTGCGTTCTTCGTGGTGGGCCTCGGCAATAATCTGTTCAAGGGCGCTGGACACCCCAGCCCCCAGGCTACCGGCCTGCTTCAGAATGGTTACATAGTTACGCAGCACAGTGAGGTTGCGGTTGTGGCCCAACTCATCCAGCGCCCGGGTTCGGTCTGCGCCGCTTTCCATCACTCGATTAAATCGGTCAATACGGCGCACCAGTAATGGCATCAGGTCCCGGGCCTGGTGGGCAATCAGCTTCAGGGTCCGCTCCGGGCTGAGGCCCGCCTGCATCAGCATGCGGGTCATCTGGCACAGCTCGATGGCTTCACGGTTCTGCTGCTTTTCCGCCGTGCGGCCAGCCGCACGAATCAGCTGCCGTGAAATATAAAAGGCCAGCACAAACGCAATCAGTAAGGTCAGCAAGTCGCTGGTGATATAGCCAATCACCCCCACCACAACCGGAACCACCCAGCACATCAACACATAATGGCCCCGGGCCTGTAGCGGTGTTTTCCCTGTGGCATCCAGTGCCGGCTCCAGCTCTCGGAAATCCCCGGCAAACAGCGGTTTCTCTACCAGCCAGTACAGAAAACCTGCCAGCGGGGAATCCTCGCGGGCATCATCTGCCGACAGATGCCGGCGCTGTAACCGAGCCGTCACCCGCGCTCGCATGGCCCAGGCAGGCGCCCAGACCAGGGCATACAGCACAGACGCCATGGCAAACACGATAGCCGCCGCAAACCAAAGGTTATCCACGGCCCACCCCCCGGATAAGGTTCCAGATCAACAGGGTGCCCAGTACCTGCAGCACACCGGCGGTTATCATCATGGTGTGGCCGGTACTGGTGTGCAGCAGCGCCTCCGAGAACTCTTCGTTCATCAAAACGATGTAAGCCCCCATAGCAGGCGGCAAGATGGCGAAGACCACGGCCGTGAAACGGGTTTCTGACGTTGCTGCCATAAACTCCCGGCGCAGTTCCTGCCGTGCACGAATGGCCTTGGAGACTTCCTGAAGAACCGGGCGAACCGACGAGCCGAAACGGGCAGACGTGCGCAGGGCAATGGCAATCTGGGTAAACGGAGGAACACTGTACAACTCGGCGAAGTCGTCAAAGATGCGGGTGTAGTCCCGGCCCTGGCTGACCGCGCCCCGCAAGCGGAAGCTCAGGGGCTGGAATACATCGGAGGCATCGGCAAAGGCTACCAGAAGGCTCTGTTCCACCGAGCGACCGGCCACTAAAGAACGAAGTACCGCATCCACAATGCCCGGCAGCTCTTCGAAGATCTGCCGGCGAAGGCGCTCGAACTTCACCCGCCACAGGGTAACGCCAATCAGCACAACGGCCACCAGGGCCACCAGGGCTTCAATGGGCCCACGGTAGACATAAACACCGATCAGGGAACCAAAGAAAAGTACCGCAACCACAACCACTTTGGTTACCGACATGCGGATACCGGCGCGAATCAGCAGCTGCTCCAGCGGCCCGATGTCGATACCGGCTTTCTTTTGGTCTTCTGTGACAATCTGCGGATAGAGCCGGTTCTTACTGAGCTTTTTCAGGTTGCTGTCATGGCGGACCTGGCCGATCACCAGCTGCAGCAGCATAACCACAACCGCGAGGGCGCCAAAGAACAGCGCTGCCAGCCAGATCACCTGAACACTCACAGCTGGGCTCCCGCCATTTCCTGGGCATCCAGCTCCTTGGCCCGGTACAGGGTTTCCATCTGGTACGGATCATCGCGGGTCGGCGTCATGGCGACGACTTCACTCACCAGGCGCCGGCCATTTGGCAGGCGCGCAAGCTGCACAATCACATCCAGCGACGAACCGATAAGCCGGCCAATGGCCCGCTCGCCGGCATCATAGCCATTCACCGCCAGCAGGGTTTCAATCCGGATCAGCGCGTCTTTCGAGGAGTTGGCGTGAATGGTACTCATGGAGCCTTCATGCCCGGTATTCATGGCCTGAAGCAGCTCGATAATTTCGCCGGAACGCACCTCGCCCACGATGACCCTGTCTGGCCGCATACGCAGGGCGTTGACTACCAGATCCCGGGCGGCCACTTTACCGGTTCCTTCCGCGTTTGCGGGCCGAGTTTCCAGACGGACAATATGGGGGTGGTTAAGCTGCAGCTCTGCCGAGTCCTCAATGGTCACAATCCGTTCATCCTTGGGGATGAACTGGCTGAGCAGGTTCAGAATGGTGGTTTTACCAGTACCGGTACCACCACTGACCAGAAGGTTGCGGCGATTCTGGACAATCCCGGTAAGCAGCTCCAGGCATTCCCGGGTCATGGAACCCAGGTTGACCAGGTCGCTGGCAGTGAGGTGTTTCTGGGTAAACTTCCGGATGGAAATAGACGGGCCATCCAGGGCAATAGGCGGAATAATCGCATTCACCCGGGAGCCGTCCGGCAAGCGGGCATCCACCATCGGGCTGCTTTCATCCAGGCGCCGGCCCAGCGGGGCCAGAACCCGGCGGATAATGCGCATGACGTGGTCGTCGTCGATGAAGCGGGTCTGGGCTTTTTGCAGTACCCCGGCCACTTCCACGAAGATGCTGTTGGGCCCGTTCACCAGGATGTCGTTCACCTGCGGGTCATCCAGCAGCGGTTCCAGCGGGCCAAAACCGACGATCTCATCCAGGGTTTCCCGGGCCAGCATGGACTGATCTGCGGTAGCCAGAGGAATTCGCTGGCTTGCTACGTACTGGCCCACATTGGCCTGCACAAAGTGCTCCAGCTGGGCTTTTTCAGCCAGCTCTACTTCGATGCCCTCTTCTTCCAGCCGCTCGATCAGATGACTGTGCACCTGCTTTTTCAGCTGCTGGTACTCTTCATCGATACGAGTAGCCACGGTTTACTCCTTGCCCGCCGCACGTTTTTTGAAGAAGCCGAGAGCACCGGCACCAGACGACTGCTCGCTGTACTGTCGCTTCGCAAACTCGGCAAGGCCTTTCTGGTAGGACGAGCGCCGCAGCAAGGCCGACAAGGGTACGCCAGCGTTGATGGTGTCCAGCCGGTTGAGCCAGTCCAGGGGCAGCTTCAGGCTTGCCTGGGTGCCCATCCGTTTTTCCATATCGGCCAGCGCCAGCGTGGCTTTCTTGTCGAAGCCGTCGATCACCACGTTGGTCTGGCAATTACTGCCCAGCAACTGGGTTGTGCCCGCCAGCATGGTCTCCACGTACTGCACATGCTCAACCATGGGATTGGCCACAATCATCAGCCGTGAAAGGTCAGCCCCGAGAATTTTCAGCCAATCTGCAGACTGGTGTTCCACTACCCGGATAATCAGGTGATCAAACAACTCAGCCAGCCGGGAGATCGCAATGAACAGGTCCGCTGCCGTGTCACCGGAGAGCTGGTCCGCCATAATCTGGCCAGACAACAGCCGGAGCCCCGGCCTGCATTCTTCCAGTGCGGTATTAACGAAGGATTCGTCAATGGAATCCGTGCGGTTGACCAGATCGTTCAGCGACAACCGGCTGAGGCTGTCGAAGTAGAAAGCGTGATTCTCTGTGGCCATGGTGTCTACCGCCAGCACCCGCTGCTCCGGATACAGGTCGTTCAACTCGCTCGCCAGGTTCTGGGCAAAGAAACGGGTATCCACCACCGAAGACGCACCAACCACCAGGGTAATGCTTCGGCGTTTTTGCTCACCGTTTTGCTGGCGCTCGGCGGCCGCCTCATTGACCAGGCTCTGGACCCGCTCCCTCGCCCGGTCTGAATCCACGGCGGTGATCAGGCAATCCCGGGCACCTGCCCTCATTACCTGTAGCAGCGCGTCCTGGGAAATATGCCGGGCAACCCCAACCAGGGTAACCCCCGGGTTGGACTGGTGCAGGGCCGAAAACAGCTTTACCGCTTTTTCCGGGTCATCCTCGCTGATGGCCACCAGGGCCAGTTTGGCACCGCTTGCCGAAGCCAGCCGGCTTACCCGGGAAAGGTCAGAGGCGGAAACAAATTCCAGGCTCCATTCATCTTCCATGACACGCTCAAGCCAGACACGCACTCCGACATCTTCAACAACGCAAATCAGGGTTTCACTCATGGTGTCGGGCTCCTTACCAGCTCAGGCCATGTTCCAGAGGTTCGGTTCCTTCTCTGGGGTTGATGACCATATCGCCCCACTCCGTGCTGCTGTACTCGTACTTCTTGCCAAAATTCTTCGCCGATTCCGGAAGCTCCCGCACGGCGCTGACCAGCCTGGGGGTAACCACCATGATGAGCTCGCGCTCTTCGTTGGAAATGCGGTCAGAGCGGAACAGTGCGCCCAGAATCGGGATGTTACCCAGCCCCGGCAGACGGTCGCTGTTGTTGAAGGTGCTGCGGCTAACCAGGCCACTGATGATAAAACTCTCACCCGGGGCCATGGACACCATGGTTTCTGTTCTGCGAACCCGAAGCCCGGGAACAGACACTCCGCCGGAGGATACGCCGGAGGTGAAATCAAGGTCGCTTACTTCCGGCGCGACTTTCAGGATGATCTGGTTTTCGTCTACCACGGTGGGCGTCAAAGACAAGCTAACACCGAATTCCTTGTATTCGATTTCCACCTCGCCGTTATCACCGGAGATAGGCACCGGGAACTCACCGCCAGACAGGAAGGTTGCGTTCTGGCCGCTCAGGCTGACCAGCGATGGCTCGGCCAGGGTGTAGGCGAAACCGCCGGATTCCAGGGCGTTGATGACCGTCAGTGAACTGGGGCCAAAGCTGAAAAGGTTAAAGCCCTCAGATCCCAGCCCGGGAGCGGTTCCGGGGACGCCACCAGGGCTGGTGAACCCGCCACCATTGGGAGACAGGCCAAACGCATTCTCCCCACCGTTAAGTAGTTTGGAGTAATGAAAGCCAAGGGTATTCAGTTCCTGGCGGTTCACTTCCACTACCCGGATGTCTGTTTGCACCTGCATCGGCACCGGCTGACGCTTGCCCGCCATGGCAGACACCGCGTAGTCCGTCACCCGAGGGGTGTCATCACCCTTTAGCCATACACGGACCGTTGTTTCACCCGCTGCCTTCGCGGTTACCAACACCTCTCTTTCGGCACTGGCCTGAACGGACGCCACATCCGGGCTGGACACAGCGACTTTCTCCAGTTCTTTTGCAAACACCAGCACATGCTGTTGTCCGGGGCTGAGCGCAATCGGGGCTTCGTCCCGGGCATGGGCGGTGAAAGACAGCAACCCCGCCAGCATCAGACAAGCCAGCCCCCGAAGGGCCATTTTCGTTTTATCAGCGAACATAGACTGTCCTTGTGTCGGAACCTTCAAAGATCTGGACCTTCAGCCCGTTGTCTTTCTCTTTCTGCTTTTCCTGACGCCGGGCTTTTTCCTCCGCTTCTTTCTTGGCCTTTGCTTCCGGAGAAAGAGGGCGAATGTCGGCCAGGAAGATGGCTTCCGGCTCTTGCGGTTTCTGATCAGTCTGGGCGATCACTTCGGTTTCGCCGTCACCCTCCACAGGCTCCGCCATGGATACTCCGCGCCGGGTGGCAACAAAACGCAGGTTTGCCTCCGCAGAGGCTAGGGCGAGGCGGTTCACTTCGGCTTCCGGCACTGCCAGCACCATGGTGCTGTTACGCCGACGGTCATCGTCATCAGCACCACCGGACGGATCGGTTGTTCCACGCATGGCCAGCACTTCGACTTCCCGCAGCAACACGGTGCTCAGGGCACTGTCTGCGGAGTTACCTTTGAAGGTAGCCACCACATCAACCAGATCACCAGGGCGCAACAGGCCACCGATGCCAGACAAGGGGTTCAGATCGAAGGCCACGGCACGGATGCCTTCCGGCAGCTCGCGCTGCAGAATGCTGGCGTCTTCCATGGCGTAATCGGTCAGCGGGGCACCCGCTTTGAGGGGATTGGGGATAGCTTCGCCGAAGGTCGCTGAGTCTTTAGCGAGGGCGCCCGGCAGCTCAACCGTGGTGGTTACTTCAGAGAACAACTCCGGCTTCAGCTCGGTGCCGGCTTCGATATCCTCTTTAGCGAACAGGTAGGTGAATGTCGGCTTTTCCGGCTCCTTCTCGCCGGCCGGCTCAGACCGGGCAACCTGACCGGTTGCCGATGATGAGGTAGCTGCAGGCTGATCGTTGTATCTGACCAACCCCACAACCGCCAGAATGATCGCCACCAGAGCCAGCAGCAGGGCTGGCAGGGTGGACACGAGCCTTGTCCTCATAATCGTTGGTCCTGTCCTTGTTATTTCGGGAGCCAAAGCTCCCTGTTATTGGATTATTAAAATGTTACCGCCGCCTTTGCAGACAGAGTGGCTGGTTGCGGAGGGAAGTTGCCCAAGAAGCTCAGGTTGAGCTGGGGCAGGAATGAAGCCTTATCCTTCATGGGAGCTGCAGTGAGACTGCACTCCAACATTACGACCTTTACAGGATCCCCCCCGACCTCCTGGGTGTCACACGCTGCATCGTTCACCGAGAGACGACCAACCAAAGGCACAACCGCTCTGCGTAGCGCCTCATCCGCATGAGCTCGAACTTTCTGCCCAAAATCCTGGTAATGTTCGGGCTCCAAATCACGGCGATCTAAATAGTACACAGAGGTAACTGCAGCGTCTGCAGCCCTCTGCAGCTCTACTTTGGAGAAAAACAACATGCCGTATACAAGGCCTGCGTAAAGCAGTCCCACAAGTAAGGGAAAAACCAAGATAAACTCGAGTGCCACCACGCCGCTTTGCCGACTATTAAAAACACAGCCTATCCCAAACATGACGCGTCACCTTTCAAGCAGCCCCCGGGCTAAAAGCCTACCAAATCATTTGCCGTCATTCAAAGGGTAGGGTATCGGTGGCGGTCTTGGTAGCTTCTGTAAAGAGAGCCGTAAACGCATCCCTAACTGTATTGCCCAGTTGGTTATCACTGGTGAGGATCGCTAACACAGCAACAATCACCGCAGCCAACATAATGTATTCCAGCGACGAAGCCCCCTTCTGCTGCTTCTTAGGCGTAGCATTCTTAATCCGAGCAACTGCTGCTTTATCGAGTTTCATAACTGATCACCTCTGACTTACTGTTGTTGATTGAACTTCAAACCACTAAGCGACAAATTCGCCGCTTAACATCGATCAAGTTATCCAATGTTGACCTGTATCATCTTTATACCCTGATGATATCTACTTATTACAAGTTGTACAGCTCCAAGGGTGCAAAATCTTGTAAAAAAAGTGATCCTTTCTTCATCTATTGTCGTAAGGGGCCAAGCCAGCAACACGACTGACACACGCCGTTACACAAACCTGCATCTTCTAACTTTTGAAACTCAAGGGTTCCACCGCCCGTCACGCCAGAATTCCCTGGAATCGAGCCCCCTGGCTTTCAGCTCGTCTTCCACACACTGCCGCAACTGGGCATAAATCGGCTGACCCCGACGCTTCTGTTCGGCATAAATGGTGGCCAGGCGGCGGGCGAAGAAGGGGCTCGAGTGCTGGTCGGCGGCAAATTCGTAGCTCATCACCCGGGAGGCGCCAAACATCGGGCCCAGCTGGCTGGTGCGGAAGGCGGGATCGTCCTGCTGAATAGTTTGCAGGATGCTTTCGCCACTGGGTGGTGCAGGAATAATGTGGCGGATGTCGTCCGGGTAACGGAATAGGTAGCGAACCAGCAGGGCGGATGGTGCGTCGATGCGCTGTCGGGCGCGCTGGCGGAAACGGTAAAACGCTTTCACCTGCAGCCCCAGCGCCCAGAAAGCTTCAGCACTGGTCAGCCCGAAGCTTTCCCGGAAGATACTGAACAGACTGTCTTCACACCCGAGGATCGGCTGCGTAGCGCGGTCGTAGTTCTGGAGATCTGCCGGCTCTACGTTCTTCCGGTTGGTCCAGTTACCTTTGAGCATCACCTTGTTCGGGTCCAGGTCCCGTGACAACGCCTCGTCGCGAAGTACCGTCAGGTAGCATTCGTTAAACCAGGTGCGCCATTGGCTGAGCAGCTCGGCACTGAATTCCTCGAAAACCACATCCGGCATCCAGTCGGTCAGGGAGTCCCTGGCTCTCAGCAGCTGCCAACCGGCATCGTGCTTCAGGCTTTGCAAGACATAGTCCGGCACGTTCTTGGCGGCCTGCTGTACTTTTGTCAGGCACAGCTCCCGGAACATTTCCCCCAGCCGGCCAACAATCAACAACTGCAAACGGACAACCGGCAAGCTGGTGGATTCCGCCTCGGCCAGCATTTTGTAGGACGACACGTAGGAGCGGCCAAACAGCGGCGCGTACCCCTGCTTGCCGGCCATCTTGCCATTGCTGCCCGTGCCTGGCATCAGCGGAGAAATCAGTTCGAACATCTCGGCATTACCCGGGCGCATGGTCAGCGGCGCGTATTCCGGGCGTTTCAGAAGAAGGCGAACCAGGATGGCCTGGTTGGGGCGAATCGTCGCGGCGGCCGCATCATCCTGCTCGTCATCCGGTTCCGGCGTTTCAGCAGCGCCAGCGGGGGCACCGGCCTTTTTCAGGCGGCCCAGGCGGTTTACCGGCACGTTCAGCAACATGGCAAGGTCAAGGTCCCGGACTTCCCCATCACCAACTACACTTTCGAGAACCAGTTTAAGGTTCATCAGCGTATTACCACTGATCGGTGCCGAGGGGTGGGTCAGCTCATTCCGGGATTGCCGGCTTCTGGATTGCTGCATGCACAGTACCTGTATGGTATAGGGTATGTTTTTCTGAAAATGTGTACGATGTTAACATAACCAATTATTGAGTCTGGCAATTTTGCCGTAGCGCCGCATGGGGCGCACTGAACTGTCACAAGGATTCACTAACGTGTCTGTTATCGGGGCCAAAACGTTCTTCTTTTTTGAGGGTGATTCCCAGCCCGACACACATATTATTTGCAGGCCAGACTACTTCCAGCATGACGGCTTCCGGCTGCCCACCAAGGGCGTTACCCTGCTGTACGGCCACAAAGGCCCAGGCAGCCTGATTGGCGCTGCAGTCCGCCAGAGTGCCAGCTCTGGTGCCGGAGTCTGCTTTGCCGACGTCAAAATCGATATCGGCGAGTGGGATGCCAACAAACAGAAGCTGGATAATTTTGGCCACTGCCGGTTCCTGAACCTGCCCCAGCGGGCTAACCGGGAAGTGCTGGATGATATAAACCAGCACTGGAATCGCTGGCTGGATGAAGAAGGCGCCCCCAACGAAGACTTCCCACGCAAAGCCTCCAACCGGATGGACCTGTTGGACAAGCTGGTTGCCCTGCCGCCCTACAACGAGCTGAATGCCATCGCCTACGATGTGCAAACCCGCTTTGGTGCTGCGAAGTTCCTTACCGTGTTCAATATGGACGCCATTCGTACCGACGAAACCACCGTGATTCCGCCTGGCACAAAAGTCAGCTTCAAGGCGCCGGCAACCGAACATCAAGACGCAGCCTCCCTGTAACCTGAGCCGGTGTGCGCCACCACCCGGTTGCGCCCGGCTTCCTTGGCGGCGTACAAGGCTTCATCCGCTTTTTTAACCAGGGTTTCCGGCGTGTCGCCCAGCTGGTAGCCCGCAACGCCCAGGCTAACGGTAACCACCGGCACCGGGCTGTAGATGCAGTCTTCCACTTTCTTGCGAATGTTTTCAGCCACCAGCATGGCATCTTCCAGGCGGGTTTCCGGAAGCAATAACAGAAACTCTTCACCACCCCAGCGGCCAACTACATCCGCCCCACGAACGGTCTGTCGAACCCTGTTTGCCAGCGACCGGAGCACTTCATCCCCCATGTCGTGGCCCCAGGTATCGTTGATGCGTTTGAACAGGTCGATATCAAACATTGCCAGCGCAAGCGGCTTTTTGTAACGCTGGGCATGGGCAATGGCCTGGCGCATGGCCTCTTCCGTTTTCCCCCGGCTGTACAGGCCGGTGAGATGATCAAACAGGGCCTGCCGCTCCAGGCTTTGCACCCGCGCCTGCACTTCCCTCGCGGCGTGATGGCGCTCCAGCGTGGCGGCAGCCAGGTGAATGGCCAGCGGAACCCGCCCGGATAACCGGTCAATCACCCCCGGCCTGTTACCGTATACATCTAATGTGCCCAGCAACTGGCCGTTGAGCCCACATACCGGCCAGGATGCCCAGAAAGTTACGCCCGCTGCCATCATTTTTGCTGCCAGGGCTCTTGGCACCGAATCGTTCGGTTTGCGCAGGTCTTGCAAAACCGGCCGGTCCAGTATTGCGGCAGTGGCATGCACTCCGTGGCCGTAACCGGCTGCGGCTGTTTTAAGGGGGTCGGTCAGGGCATCCGGCAAATCCCTGCGGGTTGTGAGCTCCAGGCTATCGGTTTCCGGACGGTAAATGCTCACCGACAAGCTAACAGGCTGGCTGGTGGTTTTGGCAAGGGCAGACAAGATAGAGTTCAGGGCCAGCGGCAGGCTGGGCTGGGTGAGCGTGGCGCCAATCAGCTGATAAAACTTCTGAAAGGCGGTGTCATCACCGGTTTCTGACATCACGCCAGACACGAATACCAGCAACTGATCGCCCCGTGTGCAGGCCAGCGGCAGCGAGGTCACGTTGATGGCAAGCCGCCGGGTACGCCCCACATCATCCACCAGTTCAACCTGGTCGATAAAGCTCACCGATTGGCGGTGGCGGAGGCTCAGTTGCTCCTTCAACTCGCGAAAACTCAGGTTCTCGCCGTCGTTATCGGCAAGCTGTCGCTCTATGAAGGTTTCCGGCCGGTAAACTCCCAGGCCCGCCAGCCATTCACGGGCACCGGGGCTGATGCTGAGCACACGGGCCTTCGCGGTATCCAGCAGAATAACCGGCAACATCAACTCGCCGACAAACCAGCTTTGGGTGGAATGGGGGGCTCTCCCCTCACCATCCAGGCCCAGTCTTTCGCCAAGAAGCCTATTGAACCTACGCCGGTAGCGGGTTACTTCCCGGTACTGAAAAATAACCAATAAAAACAATCCAGCAATAACCAACCATGAAATGATCATGCTAGCGTTTACTGTGTGCAGGCTACTGTTCATAGCGCCCTCCCTGGCCACCAGATCAACTCCGGGCGCTACCGGATGCCCCTGGTGGCAGACAATCACCGGGCAACGCCGAAAAATAATATCGGATATACAGTGCTATACTTAGCATCACAAATCGAAAACGACAAGCAACGTCAGTAAACAACAAGGAGTTTCAGCTATGCCAACCTTGAGGACTGCAGTGATTGCCGCAGCGTTAACCCTGCCCTCGCTGGCTCTGGCCTCTCAGGACTTTCCCGTGAAATACAGCAGCCTGGGGCTTGAAGCCAGCTATGTAGATTCAGGGAACTCCGAGAACAAATCCGGCGCAGTGGATGATTTGTGCGTATTCCAGACCAAGG
>NZ_AXBV01000062.1:0-21624 GCF_000475255.1 Marinobacter sp. ES-1 | reverse complement strand
CGTTGCTGCCGGGGGTTTTTTCATTTCAGGTCTGGGGAAAATGAAAGTCTGCAGAAAGAATCCAAAGGCATTCTCTCTAAGCCAGGCAAATCCGATAACGGAGCACGCCGGCCTCCTCCTCGCGAATCCATTCAATCCGGTGCCCTGTGATATCGCACAGCGCCTGCATGTCCTTACGGCCACTGGGGTCATCGGCCAGGAACTCGACCTGGGTGCCGCTGGGTAACCCCTGGGTGCGTTTCTTGAAGCGGAGAATAGGGAGGGGGCATACCAAACCGACGGCGTCGATCTGGTATACCTCGGTTTGATCAGTCAAGTCGTACACTCTCACTGCTGCCCTGTTCCGCTGAAGACCAGCCGAACTGGTTCAGAACAACCGGGGCGAGCGAGGCTATGATCAATGCTGCGACAAATGCGGAAATCATTACCTTCATGATGATCCTCCTTTGCCTTGTTTGGCCTCTTCCTCTTCTACCCAGAGGTCGTGGTGCTGGCGAGCCCATTCCAGGTCAACCTGGCCGCTACCCATCGCATCGAATGCGCCTTCCATACCAACAGTGCCGATATAGATATGGGCGATGATGGCCAGCATCATCACGAATGCCACGATCGAATGCCAGATGTTGGCATATTGCATTTCCTCGTGTGGTGTCAGCTCTGTTGGCAGGCCCGTGCCCAGAATACTGTTGATAACACCGAAGGTGTCGCCGAAAAGAGGCATCTGGAACGGGAACAGCAGGGATAATCCGGAAAGCGAGACAGACACACCCAGCAGCATCACGGTCCAGAAAACGACCTTCTGGCCTGCGTTGAATTTCCTGGCCGATGGATGGCCCTTGGTGAAGATGCCGCCCCCCGCCTTGATCCACTGCCAATCTAGTTTGTCGGGTATGTTATGCGCTACCCACATCACAAATGTCATAACCAGGCCGAGCATGAATGCCCAGGCAATGTTGTTGTGAAGCCACTTTGAACCGACTGCGAGGGTCGAAAAGGCATCGTG
The DNA here is from genome assembly GCF_000475255.1 of Marinobacter sp. ES-1. Lineage (NCBI taxonomy): Bacteria > Pseudomonadati > Pseudomonadota > Gammaproteobacteria > Pseudomonadales > Marinobacteraceae > Marinobacter > Marinobacter sp. ES-1. The sequence continues at coordinate 20,621 of NZ_AXBV01000062.1, read as the reverse complement.
CCCGATCACCGGGATCAGGAAACTGCGGCCCATCAAGGTCAGCAGCCCCGTTACGCCCAGGGCTATGAACGAGCCGGCCAGCAGCCAGTGACCAAACCGCTCTATGGCTTTGAATCGTTCAATGGTCGTGCCCGCAGGGCCGCCATCAATCATGATTTTGCCACGCACAAAGTAGAACACCACGAGCAGCACGATGATCCCCAGCAGGGCACCACCGCCCCAGGTGATGATGGGTCCTTCCCGCAGTTTGTACCAACTGATGCCCCCGTCCTGGATCATGACGCCATTGGCCGGGCCCGGAGACTGCACGGTGGGGTCGATCTGGTTATAGCGAATCGCGCGCCAGGTGTCGGCATCCGAGACGCCGCCCCGGGTTCCCAGCTGTTCTGTGATTGGTGCCGCCTTCTCAGGATTGCCCAGATTTTCGGACCGGAAACTGTCGTCCAGTTTCTGCTGCTCCTGGCGGCGCATGATATCTTCGAGGGTCTGGGCACCCCCGGTTGCTGTGCGGTCAACCTCCGGGCCCTCTTGCGCCCAGGCAGGGTTGAATATCAGTGACGCCAGCACAAGGGTGGCGGCACCCAACAGACGTTTGTTCATCAGAGTACTCCAGCGGAATCAGCAAGAAGGTGTTGTGACTGAAGAAGTTCCGGAGCTCGGGGAGCTCCGGAACTTCGTTCAGATCAGCTTATGCACCTTTCTTCTCGTAGGCTGTGCCCCATCCCCAGGCGCCGGAACCGAAACCACGGTTCACCACGCGCTGGCGATAGATGTCCGCCACCTCGTTGCCGTCACCGGCAAGCAGGGCTTTGGTCGAGCACATTTCCGCACAGATCGGCAGTTTACCCTCTGCAATACGGTTGCGGCCGTACTTGGTGAACTCGGCTGCGGAATTGTCTTCTTCAGGGCCGCCTGCACAGAACGTGCATTTGTCCATTTTGCCGCGGCTGCCAAAGTTGCCCGCTTGCGGGAACTGGGGCGCACCGAACGGGCAGGCGTAGAAACAATAGCCACAACCGATACACAGGTCCTTGGAATGCAGCACGATGCCGTCTTCGGTCTGGTAGAAGCAGTCCACCGGACAAACCGCCATACAGGGCGCGTCTGAACAGTGCATGCAAGCTACCGAGATCGAGCGCTCACCCGGTTTGCCATCTTCGATGGTTACCACTCGGCGACGGTTGATGCCCCAGGGGACTTCGTGCTCGTTTTTACAGGCCGTTACGCAGGCATTACATTCGATGCAGCGCTCGGCGTCGCAAAGGAATTTTGCTCTTGCTTGTCCTTCAAGTGCCATGGTCTACACCTCTTGTTATGCTGGCTCGATCGCACACAGGGTGCACTTGGTCTCTTGCATCTGCGTGACCGAGTCGTAACCGTATGTCTGAACGGTGTTAGTGGATTCACCCAGTACGTAAGGATCCGCACCTTTCGGGTATTTGTCCCTCAGGTCTTTTCCTTCCAGGTGCCCGCCGAAGTGGAATGGCATGAAGGCAACGCCCTCGCCAACCCTTTCGGTAACCATGGCCTTAACCTTGATGCGTGCGCCCTCAGGGCCGGACACCCAGACGTCGTTGCCGTCACGGATGTTCAGGTTGTTGGCATCACGCGGGTTCACTTCGATGAACATGTCCTGCTGCAGCTCTGCCAGCCAGGGGTTCGAGCGGGTCTCGTCGCCACCACCTTCATACTCGACCAAACGGCCGGAGGTCAGAATGATGGGGAAGTCCTTGCTGAAGTCCTTCTGCTGGATGGATTCGTACAGGGTCGGAACCCGCCAGAAGGTCTTGTCGGCGTAGGTCGGGTAATCCTTGACCAGGTCGCGACGGTTGGTGTACAGAGGCTCACGGTGCAGCGGCACCGGGTCCGGGAAGCTCCAGACGATGGCGCGGGCCTTGGCGTTACCGAAGGGTGCGCACTCGTGCTTGATGGCCACACGCTGGATGCCGCCGGACAGGTCGGTTTTCCAGTTGGTCTCGGGGCCAGCCACCGCATCAATGCTGGCACGTTCCTCGGCTGTGAGGTCTTTATCCCAGCCCAAGTCCATCAGCATCTGCATGGTGAACTCGGGGTAGCCGTCCTTGATGTCGGAATCCTTCGAGTACACGCCGTCAGCCAACAGGTTATTGCCGTTGTGCTCGACACCGAAGCGTGCGCGGAAAGTCAGGCCGCCCTTGGATACCGGCAACGACATGTCGTACAGGTTCGGCGTTCCAGGGTGATTCATTTCCGCCGTACCCCAGCACGGCCATGGCAGACCGTAGATATCGCCATCGCAAGGCCCACCGACGGCACGCAGGGTGGTCTTGTCGAAGTGATGCTGGTTGGCCATGTGTTTCTTCAGGCGCTCAGGCGACTGGCCGGTATAGCCGATAGTCCACATGCCCCGGTTGAACTCATGGGTGATGTCCTCCACCACCGGTTCGTCGCCCTCAATGGCGATATTGCGGAACATGCGATCGGTGAAGCCGAACTTGTCCGCAAACAGCTTAATGATTTCGTGGTCGACCTTGGAGTCGAACAGTGGCTCGACCACCTTTTCCCGCCACTGCAGGGAGCGGTTCGAGGCAGTTACTGAGCCGCGGGTCTCGAACTGGGTGGTTGCCGGCAGCAGGTAGGCACCGTCTTTGCGATCGTGCAGCACGGCTGACACGGTCGGGAACGGGTCAACAACCACAAGCAGGTCCAGCTTCTCCATGGCTTCTTTCATTTCGAGCATACGGGTCTGCGAGTTGGGCGCGTGGCCCCACAGCACCATGGCCCGGGTGTTGTCGGGCTGCTCGAGGTTTTCCTTGGCTTCCAGTACGCCATCAATCCAGCGGGATACCGGGATGCCCTTCTCGTTCATCATGGCCTTGGATTTGCCATTCTTGTCCATGGTGGCAAACCGGCCTTTCAGCCAATCCAGGTCCTCTTCCCAGACCCGTGCCCAGTGGGCCCAGGAGCCGGCCGCCAGGCCATAGTAGCCGGGCAGGGTATCTGCCAGTACGCCCAGGTCGGTAGCGCCCTGAACGTTGTCGTGGCCACGGAAAATGTTGGTGCCGCCGCCGGCTACACCCATATTGCCCAGCGCCAGCTGCAGGATGCAGTACGCGCGGGTGTTGTTGTTACCGTTGGAGTGCTGGGTGCCACCCATACACCAGATAACGGTTCCCGGACGGTTATTGACCAGGGTACGGGCGACACGCTCAAGCTGCGCGCCAGGGGTGCCGGTTACCCGCTCGACTTCCTCGGGGTTCCAGCGTTTCACCTCTTCGCGGATCTGCTCCATGCCGTACACACGGGTACGGATGAATTCCTTGTCTTCCCAGCCGTTTTCGAAGATGTGCCAGAGCAGACCCCAAACCAGGGCTACGTCGGTACCGGGCCGGAAGCGCACATATTCGTCGGCATGGGCGGCCGTACGAGTGAAGCGCGGGTCACAAACGATAAGTGGCGCGTTGTTCTCTTCCTTGGCTTTCAGGACGTGCAGCAGCGACACCGGGTGCGCCTCGGCCGGGTTGCCCCCGATAATGAAAATGGCCTTGGAATTGTGGATGTCGTTGTACGAGTTGGTCATCGCACCGTAGCCCCAGGTGTTGGCTACACCGGCAACTGTGGTGGAGTGGCAGATCCGGGCCTGGTGGTCGACGTTATTGGTACCCCAGTAAGCCGCAAATTTGCGGTAGAGGTACGCCTGTTCGTTGTTGAACTTCGCGCTGCCCAGCCAGTACACCGAATCCGGGCCGCTCTCATCGCGAATCTGCAACATCTTGTCGCCGATTTCGTTGATGGCGTCGTCCCAGGAGATCTTCTGCCACTGGCCATTGACCATCTTCATGGGGTACTTCAGGCGTCGCTCGCCGTGGGCGTGTTCGCGCACAGAAGCGCCCTTGGCACAGTGTGAACCCAGGTTGAACGGGCTGTCCCAGCCGGGCTCCTGGCCTACCCAGGTGCCATTCTGAACCTCGGCAACCACGGTGCAACCAACCGAACAGTGGGTACACACAGACTTTTTAAGGACAATTTCCCCGCCTTCGTTCGACGGAGTTGCAGCCTGAACCCGGCCCGACGTCAGTGACAAGGCCGCCAGGCCTCCCACCGTTACACCGGAAGCCGCCAGAAAACTACGACGGTCCATAGTCTTGGCAGCGAGGGATGAAAGTAAAGATCCCGCACGGGGGCCTTTCGCAACCCCGTTGGTCTTCTTCCGTAACATGTCACCTACCTCTCTCTTTTTATTCTCGTTTTCCGGAGGTGTGGTCATCCAAGAGCATCACGCAACCTTGAATGATTCACGCATCCTTAAAAGCGAGCCGATTCGAAATACTTGCGAGTGTGTTCAGTGTCGCGCAGACCGCTGCTTTTCGGGGCTTCTGTTGCCACCCCGGCTGCAGCGTTCGGTGCAACGGCCATGGCAACAGCAGCGGGTGCTGCAGATGCGGCCAGTTGCAGGAAACGGCGCCGACTGTTTTCACGCTTCGGGCTGTCCATCGGACTCCTCCACCTGAGTTAAGGGATCGGGCAGATCCCGGTTATTGAATTGCAAAGGCATCCGCCTCTACCGCCATAAAGGCACGGCCCAGCGAGCCGACCGGAGCGTAGAGGACTGAGCTTTGCGCTTCTTCCAGATCCGTAAAAAACAACGCCGCCCACTTTGCCATGTGGGCGTCAAAAAAAGCTTTCTGTGATGACACATCGCTGTCGCAGGCGAATTCGCCGGTAATAATGCCCGCCATGATTTCACACAGGGTACCGATGTGATCTTCCGGTTCTTTAACGCCGTCGCTGACCTTGATTCCCCGGGCCATCAGGTCGGTACGCAGGTCTGCCAGCGGTTTCTCGTTCAGGAAGCCGGTCAGGTAATAACTGGCATAGGGCAACAGCTCACCCCGGCCTACGCCAATGAACAGGTTATTGAACTCCTGCTCGGCGTCGACGGCCGTAGTACGTTGGGCAAGGGCGGCCAGATTTTTGTAGGCGGAACCCAGAGGTGTGTCGTCACCCTGCAAGGACGCCAGCCCTTTAAGCAGCTCGTCCGAAGGCGGGCTGCTTAACAATACAGCCAGTAATTGATAGATCTGGGCCCGGGCGCGGTCTTCGTCAGTGATCGAGCGGGGGCATTGAAGTACAGCGGTATCAGACAAGTCTCTTTCCTTCGGGTTTTTGTACGACTTTTAGACAGTCATTTGTAAGTTATAGCCCTAACCTGTATCCGGTGCAATCATACTTCCGGCCGTCAGGATTCGAAACGCATCCTCGGCCTGTAGCGTGGCTCCCACTCTTCCCGGGGTTCGGAAATTGCCGGCTCGGCCGGATAAGACTCTGCTGAAGGTATGACCGGGGTTTCGGGCGCAGGTTCATTGTCAGCGCTCACAGGGGGCGCCTGTTTCGGGGCAGGGGGAATCACGTTTGGAGAGCTCGCCCGGGGCTCGATCTGTGTGTCGCCCTGTTCTTCACGGCGGGTGTTCTTATCGAACATGCCCTGTCCCACCTTATACAGGGTGTTTACGGTTTTGGTGGCGAGGGCGGCATCTGTATAGTCTTCATCGTAGTCATTCAGGCCGTCCAGCACCGCCAGCACCGGGTTGGTTTTCCACAGTGCCCGCAGGGCCTTGCGGCGCAGTAATTCCGGAATCTCTTGGCGCATGAAGCCGGTGATGTCCGCACCCAGTTCAAGGGTGTCCGGATCGGGCAGGTGGTACTTCGCCAGCACCTCCTGCTCGGGCAGGGCTTCATTGAGGGCGAGCTCCTGTTCCTCGGGTGAAGGCTCGGGGTCATTGCTTTGGGGAGGGACAGGTTCGGCCGGTTTGCCCGCTTCGGCCTTTTTGCGCGCCCAGCGCTGAAGACGTGACTCAGCCATCAGTGAACCCTTGGCTTCTTGATATTGGAAGGGGCGCGGTAAACGTCGCTTTCCTGACGAATCCGGGGGTCGCCCTTGCCGTCTTCGACGGTGTCGACAGCAACCTCATTGCGACGGCGTTTCTTGAAGGGCTCCTCGATGTAGTGCATATCGATAAACTCCTTGATCCAGGCCGCCAGGGACTCGGGAATCGGAACCGGTTCGACAATGCTTTCGCCACTATCCAGGGAATCCAGCGCCTCATGGGCACTGGCGGTAACGGTGCTGACCACCCAGCCAGACGGGGACTGGCCGGTCTGGTCCTTGTCCATGACAATCCAGACTGAAGGCACGGCCATATTCAGGGAGACCAGGTAGCCCTCCACATCCGCGCGGAACAACTCCATGGTGACCGTGCCCGCGTGGTAATCGACCACTTCGCCCTCGCGAACCAGCTCTTTCCAGAACGCCTCCGGAGCGCCGGGTATCACCGCCACGGGCTTCCAGATGTCTTTCGCCCAGCGGGTTATCCCCGGGGTACGGCTTACAACGGCCCCCACCTGTAACTCACGTTTCCAATGCTCTGTACGACTGCTCATGGGAATTCTCGTTTTGTTATGGCCCTAAGCTAGCAGGACACAAACAATTATCCAATTGTCCTTACGTAAAAGCCTGTGGCATGCTCGAAAGTCAGAATTAATCTGTATACGCAGAAAAACAACGAAAAGAGCCAAATTCCTGATGACGGCACACAAGACCCTACTGTTATGCACCTGTGACAAAACACAGAGCTTTGATCCGAAGGCACTGCAGGCGGCCGCGGCAGCCGAGCAGGTCATCGTGGTGGACCAGCTGTGCGGCACAGACATGAAAACCGCTGCGGAGCACCTGAGTGGCGCAAACGAAGTACTTATTGCCTGTGGCCAGCAGGCGGCTCTGTTCGAGCGCCTGGGCGAGGATATACAGGCGGAGATCCAGCATTCCGCGCCCCTGAGTACCCTCGATATCCGGGATCGCGCGGGATGGAGTGCGCCGCAGGCTAATCCGAAACGCCTCCATGCCAAGCAGGCAGCGCTGATGGCCGCGGCTCAGTTACCGGCGCCCATGGCACCGGTGAAAACCATCCGTTCCAGCGGCGTATGCTGCGTTGTCGGCCCCACCGAGCAGGCCATACGCATGGCCGAACTGGTTCAGGATGAACTCGGTGTGACCTGTATCGTCAGTGATGCGGGGCCGGTACAACTGCCCTCGGCAGCCTATGACGTGGCGAAGGGCAAGCTGACCAGTGCCTATGGCGCACTGGGCAACTTCAAGCTGGAGTTTTCCGGCCTGCAGATGCTGAATCCCGCCGGCCGGGGCGAGCCCGGTTACGGCGAGGCGAAAGCCACCGCCCACAGTGAATGTGACATCTTTATCGACCTGCGCGGCATGGGCCCGGCATTCCCCAGCCACGAGAAACGTAACGGCTACTTCTGGGCCGACCCGGCCAGGACCGGGGAGCTTGAGCGCATTGCCCTGAACGCAAGGGAGTTGGTGGGCGAGTTCGAGAAGACCGTGTACTTCCGGCTGGAAGAATCCCTGTGTGCCCATTCCCGGGCCAATCAGCCGGGTTGTACCCGTTGCCTGGACGTATGCTGCACCGAGGCCATTTTCTCTGCCGGCGAGCATATCCAGATCGACTCGGATATCTGTGCCGGTTGCGGATCCTGCGCGGCGGTTTGCCCGACCTCTGCGATTACCATGAACGAGACCTCCTTCGAAGCCATCACACGAAACCTGGAGGTGATGGCCCGGGTTTATCGCGAACAATCTGGCGAGGCCCCGAGGCTGGTGTTTCATACCCTGGACGCCGGCGCTGAGGCGATTGCCTACCTGGCCCGTTACGACGATGGCCTGGCAGACGACCTGATTCCGCTCGGGCTGGAGCACATTGACCGGGTTGGCCATGCCGAAATCATGGCAGCCTTCGGTGCCGGTTATGCGGAAGTGTTGATCCTGCCCGACAACGAGATTGACCGCCGGGCGGTTGCGGCGGAAGTTGAACTGGCCCAGGCCATGCTTACGGGCACCCGGAACTCTCCCAGCCGGGTCCGGGTTATCGAAGCCATCGAACTCTGCGCCGCGGGCGACAACGCCGGGCGGGTGAGTGAATCGGTACTGCTGGTGGGCGGGCGCCGTGATATCACCCGGGTAACGGCCAACGCGATGGCAGATAACATCGAGGCGCCGATTCCGCTGCCGGCCGGCGCACCCTATGGCGCTGTCGAGATTGATTCCGACAAGTGCACGCTCTGCTTGGCCTGTGTGTCGCTGTGCCCTACCGGGGCTCTGGGCGATCACCCTGATCGGCCAGAAGTCCGCTTTACCGAAAACGCCTGCGTCCAGTGCGGCATCTGCGAGAGTACCTGCCCCGAGACGGCCATCACCCTGAAGCCCCGGCTGGACCTGTCGAAGGACGCGCTGAGCCCCCGGGCGTTGCATGGCGAGGAACCTTTCGAGTGCATCCAGTGTGGTAAGCCGTTTGGTGTTGCCAGCACCATTAACCGGATTGTTGAAAAGCTGGAGAACCAGCACTGGATGTACACCAAATCTGATAATGTTCAGCTGATCAAAATGTGCGACGACTGCCGGGTCAAGGCCCAGTACCATGGCAACAACGCACCCATGGCGGGCGGTGAGCGCCCCCGGGTTCGCACCAGTGACGACTATCGGGACAGCTGAACACTAAACGGGAAGTAACATGGTTCAATACACCGAAGTAGGAAAAGACAACCTGATTGGAACCGACGCGCCCCGGCCACAGGACAAGAACCCGAAGGGCGTTGATCGTATTATTGCCATTGCCTCGGGTAAGGGCGGCGTGGGCAAGTCCACGGTGGCGTCGAATCTTGCGGTTGCGCTGGCCTCGAAAGGTCTGAAAGTAGGGCTGCTGGATGCCGACGTATACGGCCCCAGCCAGCCCCGCATGCTGGGTGTTTCAGGCCGCCCGTCCAGCCCCGATGGCCACACTATCCTGCCGTTGCGCAATCATGGGGTAACCCTGATGTCCCTGGGTTTGATGGCTCCGGAAGACGAAGCCATTGTCTGGCGTGGGCCTATGCTGATGGGGGCCCTGCAACAGATGATGAACCAGGTGGAGTGGGGCCGGCTGGACGTTCTGCTGGTGGACCTGCCCCCGGGGACCGGTGACGTGCAGATGACCCTGAGCCAGAAATTCTTTGTGGCCGGTGCCGTGGTGGTCTCCACGCCCCAGGACATTGCCCTGATGGATGCGCGCAAAGGCATCGACATGTTCCAGCGGATGGAAGTGCCCCTGTTCGGGCTGATCGAGAACATGGCGTCGTTTATCTGTGACGGTTGCGGCAAGGAGCATCACCCGTTCGGACACGGCGGTGCCCGGGCCGAGGCTGAAAAGCTTGGCGCGCCCTTCCTCGGAGAGATCCCGCTGGACCTGGATATCCGGCTGGGTTCGGACGGCGGTGTGCCGATCGTGGTCTCCAAGCCAGAGAGCCCACAGGCAAAAGCCTTCCAGCGCATTGCCGATGAAATCATCGCCTCTGACGTCTACGCCCGGGCCATCCGATGATGCAGTCACCCCAGTTCCCGCCGTTGCTCACGGGCGAAGCGGTGCCCAGACACATGGATCCGTTTGCCAAGGCGGTCAGCCGGGCCATTGCCGGCGTCGATTCGGGTACGGTGTTCTACTCGGAGGGCCCCGACACCCTGCATGCGGCCCTGGTGCTGGCACCGGAAACGCCTTTGGAAGAAGCCATCCAGGCAGTCTACGTGGCCCAGGTTGGCCTGGCCGAGAGCCTCGGCGCCCTGGCCCCACCGGAAGTGCCGGTACATTTCCAGTGGCCCGATCGTATCAAGGTGAACGGTGCTGTCTGCGGCAGCGTCCGCTTTGCAGCGGACGTATCCGATCCGAAAGCCTTCCCTAACTGGCTGGTGATTGGCATTGATGTGCCCTTTATCCCGGCAGGCGGTGAGCCGGGTGCCAACCCGAATGAAACCTGCCTGCACGAGGAAGGCTGCGTGGATATCACGCCGATGGCGTTGCTGGAAAGCTGGTCCAAACACACCCTGTTATGGCTGACTTATTTCCTGGACAGCGGGTTCGAGCGGGTACACAACGAATGGCGGCCCCGCTGCGACACCCTGGGCAAAACGATCGAGTATCCGAAGCCCGGGCTGTTCGTCGGGCTGGATGAAAAAGGCCGGATGCTGCTGCGTGAGGGTGTGATGACCGAAACAGTGAGCTTGATTGAATTCGCGGAGCATGTATGAAGCTGGCACGAACCCTGAGGCTGGACGTATCCGATGAAAATGTCTTTGAAAACCCGGCACCCAGTGGTGAGTGGGCCATTTCCGGCGGCTTCGAGTTTTCCAACTGGACCGAAGCAGACCTGAAGGGCAAGGCCCGCCAAGCCTTCAGCAACGGCTGGTACAGCATCGAGTCTGGTGGCCGGGCCAGTTTTGTGGGGGTGTGCAACATCACCGAAGCGGAACTGGAGCAGTTACGCCGGACCCTGGCGCAAACCTTTGTCGAGATCTACGGCGCGCCGGATATTGATGCGGCCTACCCCGTGGCCTGCGAAGAAATCGACCAGATGCGCACCATGTGCGAGGACTTCGAAGACAATACCCTGCTGATGGTCAGCCGCCGGCTGACCGATCTGGGCGTGGAGGAAACCTACCGCTCCCGGGCCCCGCAGGATGCCTCGCTGGAGGCCTTTGCGGTGCACGGCAGCGTCGATTGATTACAGCCCGAAGCTGCCGTAGGGAATGAACTTTACCGGGGTGCCCGGTTCGATCTGCCGGGCGCTTTCGTCCAGCTCGACCATGCCCTCAGACCAGGCCAGGCCGGTGACCCGCCCGGAGCCTTCGGAACCGAATACCTCAACTTTTCCATCGCGAACCCGGGCGCGCAACATCTCGCTGCGCCCCGGTTTCTTGTTCTTGGAAAAGTTGGCCGGCACGAGATAACCCTGGGGCTCAAACCATTCCGCACCGGCCATCAAGGCCATGGCCGGTGCGCCAAATCGCAATGCACAAACCCAGGCGGCAACCGGGTTACCCGGCAGGCCCACCACGGGTGTGCCCTTGAACATGGCCAGGGCCAGGGGGCGGCCGGGTTTGATGGCAATGCGCCAGTTGCTGATCTCGCCATGGGCTTTCAGGGTTTTCGATACGTGGTCTTCATCCCCCGCAGAAACACCGCCGCTGGTGAGGATCAGGTCGCACTGTTCCGCGCCGCGCTCCAGCGCCTCTTTCACGGCTTCAGGCCGGTCCAGTACGTGGCCCAGGTCGATCAGTTCATAGCCCAGCTGCGTGATCATCGAGCTCAGCATCGGGCGGTTGGCATCGTATATCTGCCAGTCAGTGATCGGGGCACCAACGGGCTTTACTTCATCACCGGTCGACAGCACGCCAACCCGCAGGCGCTGGTAAACGTCGATGGATTCCACGCCCACGCTGGCGAGTACGGAAATCTGGGTGGGCGTCAGGCGGGTACCGGCGTTTAGAATCCGGTCCTGCACCTGTATATCCTCTCCGGCCAGGCGCCGGTTGGCGCCTGCCTTCAGTGTGCCGTTCAGGTGCAACTGGCCATTGATGACTTCGCAGTCTTCTTCCAGCACTACCGTGTCTGTGCCTGCCGGCATGACTGCGCCGGTGAGGATGCGGATAGCGTGGCCTACGGGAACCTGTTCCCTATAGGGTTCGCCGGCGGCGCTGCGGCCGTCGACCAGCGGCAGTGCGCAAGGCACTTCGGTCAGGGGGCCGGCAAACGCATAGCCATCAACCGCGGAATTGTTGCTGGGCGGGTGGGCCCTTGGCGCAAAAACGTCTGCGGCCAGTATGCGTCCGTTCAGATGCGACAGTGGAACCTCGCGCTCTATGCCCACCACCGGGTGCAAACGGGATCGCAAACGCTCCAGGGCCTCGTCGACCGGCGTCCAGTTCACGCCGGGAGGCAGGGCAAAGCAGTCGTTGCGAAGTGGTTTTACGGTGCTTTCTTGATTGGCGCTGCTGCTCATGACGGTTCACGCTTCAGGATAAAGTCAGCGATTCCGGAGACATCGTTAATGTCGAAAACCGGGCCTTGGAAGTCCGCAGCATAGTCTGCCACGACGGCAACGATGCTGGAGTTCTCGTGATACAGGGCGGCGCGGGTGCTGTCCTTTCGGTGCACCTCGATTTTGGGGTGAGAGTGGGTTTTGAAACCCTCTACCACAACCCAATCGCAGGGCCCCAGCCGGGTTAGCAACTCGTCCAGCGTCGGCTCCCTTGCACCCCGAAGTTCATGCATGATGGCAAAGCGCTGGCCGCCCGCCAGGATGACCTCCTGTGCGCCGGCCTCCCGGTGTTTGTAGCTGTCGGTTCCGGGTTGGTCCACATCCACCAGGTGATGGGCGTGCTTGATCGAGCTGACGTTCAGGCCCCGGGCGGATAATTCACGAATCACTGCGCTGGCCAGGGTAGTCTTGCCTGAGTTTTTCCAGCCTACGATGCCGATCACATTCATTTCAGGTGCTGCTCCGCCCAGGCCAGGTCTTCCGGTGTGTTGATGTTGAAAAAGTCCACCTCATCGAACATCACCAGCGACTCACCATGGGCCAGCGTCCACTGGCGGATTTTGCGTACGCCGTCGTTCAGTGCTGCCCTCAGGTCGTTCCGCAGCGAAACATCCCAGCGGCCAAAGGTTGGCTGGGGTATCCGGCCACGTTCCGGGTCCGGAGTTGCCGCCAGTACCACCGGAGCGTCGACGCCGGACAGGCGTTCGACCAGGTCGAGGGGAAATGACGGCGTGTCTGCCGCCACGCTGAACAGCCAGTCATGGCCCTGTTCAGCGGCCCAGTCCATACCTGCCAGAATACCGGCCAGGGGCCCGGCGTAATCCGGTATGGAGTCGGCGACCACGGGCAAGCCCAGATCATCGAAGCGGCCCGGGTCGCCGTTGGCATTTAGCGCCACGGCGTCTACCTGCGGCGTAATTCGGCCGATAACCCGCTGGATCAGGGACTGATCGCCCAGCATCAACCGGCCTTTATCAACACCGCCCATGCGGTTGGCCTGGCCGCCGGCCAGGATGACGGCGCACTTACTCATGTTCAGCCCCTTTTCGACGCATTTTTTTGTCTTCATCCGGCACCTGTGACAGGTCCTGGTCGAACACCAGTCGGTGCTGGCCACTGAGGCAGGTGAACTTCTTGCCTCGCATCCGCCCGATCAGGGTCAGCCCGACCTGACGGGCAATATCCACGCCCCAGGCGGTGAAGCCGGACCGGCTGATCAACGTCGGAATGCCCATCAGGGAAGTCTTGATCACCATCTCGGATGTCAGGCGGCCGGTTGTATAGAGTACCTTGTCAGCTGCCGTAATGCCGTTGATATACATCCAGCCTGCGATCTTGTCGACGGCATTATGGCGCCCCACGTCTTCCATATAAGCCAGGATGTTCCGGCCCTGACACAGCGCTGTGCCATGGATGGCGCCGGTTTCCATGTACAGGCTGGGGGTGTGGTTAATCTGGTACGAAAGGTCGTAGAAGGTGCTGGTGTGCACCGGGGTATCAGGCAGTGCCAGGCCTTCAATGCCGGCCATCATATCGCCGAACACGGTGCCAACGGCGCAGCCGGAGGTGCGGGTTTTCTTCTCCAGCTTGTCTTCGACGTCTGTGGTGCCGGCGGTGCGAACCACGGCCACTTCCAGTTCCTCGTCGTAATCAATGCCGGTAACCTGGTCGGTTGCTTTCAGCATGCCCTGATTGAGTAAAAAGCCAAGAGCGAGGTATTCCGGGTGATCGCCGATGGTCATGGCCGTAACGATCTCCTGGCTGTTCAGGTAGATGGTCAGGGGGCGTTCTTCGATAACACTGATCGACTTCGGTTGACCGGTTTCGTCAACGCCCTCGACTGAACGGGACAGCCGGGGGTCTTGAGGATCTGGAAGGATGGAATCAATCGTCATTTTGCTTTGGCCGTCTTATGGAGGCTGCAGAACGCAGCCTCTACATAGATTGCCAGAGATTAGCCTATTTGGCGTTCGGGAAAAACAGCTGTTCTCCATTCACCTTGAAGTCGGCAATGGCCTGCTGGCCGTCTTCTGAAATCAACCAGTTGTGCCACTTGGTGGCCAGGTCGTGCTTGAGGTGAGGGTGCTTTTCTTCAGACAGCAACAGGCTGCCATACTGGTTGAACAGCACATCGTCGCCTTCAAAGACCAGGGTCAGGTTCTGGCGGTTGCCGAAGGCTACCCAGGTGGCCCGGTCTGACATGACATAGGCATCCATGGCCGCTGCGGTATTCAGGGTTGGCCCCATGCCGCTGCCCAGTTCGCGGTACCAGTCGCCGCCTGGCTCAACCCCGGCATTTTCCCAGAGGCGCAGTTCAGCGCGGTTGGTGCCGCTATCGTCGCCCCGTGACGTGAAGGGTGCCTCGGCATTGGCAATGGCTGCGAAGGCTTCCGCTGCCGTTTTCGCGCTGCGGACGTCAGCAGGATCACTCTCCGGGCCAATCAGCACGAAATCGTTATACATGACATCAGCGCGCTCGGTGGCGTAGCCGTTTTCGACAAACCGCTTCTCGCCGGCCGTGTCATGCACCAGAAGGCTGTCGGCATCGCCCCGGCGGGCAAGTTCAAACGCCTGGCCGGTGCCCACGGCCACCACCCGTACCGCAATACCGGAGGCTTCTTCAAACTTGGGCAAGATGGAGTCGAACAGCCCCGAGTTCTCGGTGGAGGTTGTCGAGGCCAGGGTAATGTAATCCTCGGCATGGGCGCTGAGTGCCAGGCCCATGGCCGTCACACCGGCAAGTACCAGGTTCAGGGTTTTCTTCATTTTGTTTTCTCCGTTCGTGGGTAAGGGCATCTTTCGGAACAACTATTCGACCAGTTCGCCGGCCACAAATGCCTGAGCCTGTGGGGAAACGGGCTGGTTGAAGAAGGTTTCAGCAGGGGTGTGCTCGCGCAGCTTTCCGCCCGATAAAAACAACACATCGCCGGCAAGGCGCCGGGCCTGGTGGATATCGTGGGTGGTCATCACGATGCGGGTTCCCCGCTGGTGAAAATCACGGACGGCGGTCTCTACCGCCTTGATGGCTGCCGGATCAAGCGCAGAAGTGGGCTCATCCAGAAACAGAACCTGGGGTGAAAGTGCCCAGGCCCGGGCCAGCGTCAGGCGCTGCTGCTGGCCGCCGGAGAGCAACCGGGCCGGTGTCTTTGCGCAGGCGGCCAGGCCAAAGCGTTCCAGGGCGCCAAGCGCGAGCTTGCCGCGTTCCCGCCGGGGAACATTATTCACGGCCAGTGCGTGGATGAGGTTTGCCACCGCGGAGCGGCGCAGAAGCACCGGTTGCTGGAAGACCATGGCCTGGCGCGGGGGTGTCCCGCCGGACCACGAGACCTTCCCCTGACTGGGCGAAAGCAATCCGTGGGCCAATCGCAGGAGCAGGCTTTTTCCGGCTCCGTTAGGCCCCATCACCAGGGTGGGGCCAATGCCGTCCAGGGTGAAGGAACAGGGCCCCAGCAGCACCTTGTCTTCATGGCTGAAGGTCACGCCCTCAAACCGCAGTGCCGGCGGAGGGGCAATGGTTAAGGAAACCCGATGTGAGGCGCTCAATGAGGTCATCCTGTCCGCCTCCGGGTCAGTTCACCGACCATGTAGGCGCCGGCGTTAATCAGCATCACCAGGGTCAGCAGCACAATGCCAAGCCCAAGTGCCAGCGGCAGGTTGCCCTTGCCGGTTTCCAGTACGATAGCGGTGGTCATTACCCGGGTAACCCCATCAATGTTGCCCCCCACCATCATTACCGCGCCGACTTCCGCACTGGCCCGGCCAAAGCCGGCCAGCAGCACGGTTAGCAGGGCAAACCGGGCATCCCACAATAACGTGGGCATCATGCGTGCCCGTGACATGCCCAGAGAAACAAACTGCTCCCGGTATTCGCCCAGCATCTCTTCGACCTTCTGGCGCGAAAGGGCGGCCAGGATGGGTAACACCAGCACTACCTGGGCAATGACCATGGCCCCCGGCGTAAACAGAAGCCCCAGTTCGCCCAGCGGGCCGGCGCGGGAAAGCAGTAAATAAACCATCAGCCCTGCAACCACCGGTGGTAACCCCATCAGGGCGTTGAGCATGACAATGACCCCGCCCCGCCCGGGGAAGCGCCAAAGCGCGACCGCTGCGCCAAGGGGAAAGCCCAGCACAGCGGCGATCAGGACTGCCAGTAGCGACACCTGTAGCGACAGCATCACAATCTGGAACAGGGCTGTATCCAGGTTGACCAGTAGCGAGAGTGCTACATAGAACGCATTGTTTTCCAAAGCTGCGTCTCCTTATTATTTGAGCATCGTGGCGTTTCTAACTACGCTTTGCACAGCCTGCTGAAATATATGCAGTCAAAAACAGCAGTATGCTTTGCCGGACAGCAGGAGAGAGCAATGTCCCTTCCCACCTACCTCACCACTGCAGAGGCTGCCGAGTATCTGCGCCTGAAGGAGCGCAAAATCTACGACCTGGTCAGTCAGGGCGTTATTCCCTGTGTGCGGGTGACTGGAAAACTGCTGTTTCCGCGCCAGCGTATTGATCTGTGGTTAATGAACCACCTGGAGGGGGACGACGCTGTCAGCGCGCCCACGCCGCCGGTTCTGGCCGGTAGCCAGGATCCGCTACTGGAGTGGGCCGTGAAGGAAAGCGGAGCGGAACTGGCGTTGTTGTGCCAGGGCAGTGGCGATGGTGTGCAGCGGCTGATTAACGGGCGGGCGCTGCTTGCCGGTATGCATATCTGGCATGCCGAAAGCCAGCGGTACAACGACCCGGCTACACTAGGGCTGGGCGGCATGCGTGACCTGGTGCTGATCCGGTGGGCGAAACGACAACAGGGGCTGCTCCTGGCTGCCGATAATCCCCATAAACTTGCACGGTTGGAAGATATCGCCCGCCCTGGTATTCGGGTTGCCCACCGCCAGCCCGATGCCGGTGTCAGCCATTTATTGCAGAGCCTGCTTGCCCGCCATCGAATCGATGCAGAGCAACTCGGCTGGGCTTCGCACCCGTCACTCAGTGAGGATGATCTTGCGTTAGCCATCCGACAGGGTGAGGCGGATATCGGCATTGGCATTGAAGCGGCGGCGCGCCGGCAGGGGCTGGCGTTTATTCCGCTGCAACAGGAACATTTCGACCTGGCCATGCGCCGGCGCCACTATTTTGAGCCGGCCATGCAGCAGCTGCTGGCCTTTGCCGGCAGTGAGCGTTTTGCACAACGGGCCGATGCACTGGGTGGCTATGATATCCGTGAATTGGGGCGAGTGGTTTATAACGCCTGACGAGTTGCCAGGTTAGGGAGACGGGTGGAACAGGAGCCAGCATGCTTACAACCCGAAAAGAATGGGCAAGAGAGGTCAGTGGCGCGCTGGGCGATATCGGCACGCTGTTGCCCCTGAGCCTTGGCGTGATTGCGGTCGCCGGGCTTGCGCCGGTGCCTGTGCTGCTGGGTTTTGCGGTGTTTTACATTGCGACCGGATTATATTATCGCCTGCCGATCCCGGTACAGCCGATGAAAGCGGTTGCCGCCTTATTACTGACCACCCAGGTAAGCCACGAAAGCCTGGTGGCCAGTGGTATTCTGATCGGTGCCATCATGTTGTTGTTAGGGGTGACCGGATGGATCAACCGGGTGGCTCGGCTGGTTCCGGGGTCGATACTGAGCGGCCTTCAGCTGGGGCTGGGGCTTTTGCTGGCAGGCATGAGCCTGGGCTTGATGGCGACGTCCTGGCTGGCGGGGCTGGCCACTTTGTTGGTGCTGGTCTTTATTCTGTGGCGGTTACCTGCCTGGCCGGCAACGCTGATCGGGTTGGGTGTATCTTTGGCGGTTGGCGCGGTAACGGGTTCGCCAGGGCTTTCGCTGGCCATGCCAGATTCCGTTGCATTCAACTGGCCGGAGCTGCCGGGCCTGAGTGACTGGCAGCAAGGGTTTTCGGTATTGGCACTGCCACAGTTAGCCCTGACATTAACCAACGCCATCCTGCTAACCGCATTACTGGCGGGAGACTATTTCGGAGAACAGGCTCATCGGGCTTCGCCGGCGCGCCTGTCGATAAGCACCGGCCTGGCCAACCTCTGCCTGGTGCCCTTTGGTGCCTTGCCTATGTGCCACGGAGCCGGGGGGGCTGGCGGCGCACTATCGCTTCGGTGCCAGAACCGGTGTGGCACCCGTCTTGCTGGGAGCAGGGCTGTTGCTGGTGGCTTTGGTGCCGGGAGGGCTTTCGGTGATTGCGGCCATTCCCGCGGCAGGCCTGGGGGCCCTGTTACTGGTCGCTGCTGTAGAGCTGGCGTCGTCGAAACGTTTGTGGACAGCCAGGCCGTCGTGCTGGCCCGTGATAGGCGTAACCGCGCTGGTGACCGTATGGGCTGACCCGGTGTTCGGGCTTCTTGCGGGGATGATCGCGGAAGTGCTTCGGGCGGCCTGGGTGCGCCGGCACAAGATTGCCTAGCGTACTGGCCGCCCGCTGCACAGGACACACCGGGAGGCTACTCGGATGTGCCCAGGATATCAGTGGCTGGTAGATACCCGAGCCGCCATGCCATGAAAGCGCTCTTTAATGTTTTTTGCCAGTTGGCTGAACTGCTCTTTGATGTACTGGTTGCGGTATTCGGTCGCCAGGGCGATATAGTGGTCGACTTCTGCCTGGGTAACGATGTTGCTGTCTTGCTGATTCATAATGGTGCCTCCTGAGGGTAACTGGCAATTTGTATGGTGCTTATGCTACGAGCTTCCAGGCCGATCAAAAAGCGATAAATTCTAAGCGCAATGCTGAGAAAAATTCATAATAAGGGTTTGCCCCTATGCGTCGACTTCCACCTTTAAATGCCTTGAAGATGTTCGAGGCGTCAGCAAGAAACCTAAGTTTTTCAGGGGCTTCGGAGGAATTGTTCGTTACCCCTTCAGCGGTCAGTCACCAGGTTAAAACGCTTGAGAATTTTTTAGGCGTAGAGCTGTTCCATCGCAGTAACCGGAAAGTGACCCTGACTCCTCAGGGGGAGCAGTACCTGGCGTCTGTAAAGCACGCATTCGATGAGATCGAAATGGCGACGCAACGGCTCTCGGTGACCCAGGGTGCCAGCGTGGTTCAGATCAGCGTGGCCCCCAATTTCCTCATCCGGTGGTTGATGCCGAGGATGTCCCGGTTTCGTGCGTTATTTCCGGATGTCGAATTGCAGATCAATGCGTCTATGGGGTTGCTGGATTTCAATCGAAGCAGCACAGACATGGCGGTCTACTACGGGAATGGCGAGTGGGACGACATTGAAGTGGAGTTTCTGCGCAAAGTGATGCTGGTGCCCGTGTGCGGCCCTGGCCTCTTGCAGACCGGGCCACCGCTTGAGAAACCCTCAGACCTGGCTAATCACACGTTAATCTACGTGAGCAAGCGAACCTGGGAGTGGGATAACTGGCTGAAGAAGGCCGGGGTTGAATTTATTACCCCCAAAGGCTCCATGCAGCTGTCCAGCAGCCAGCTGACTACTGCCGCAGCCCAGGAGAATCTCGGCGTGGCCCTGGCAGACCAGACCCTGATCTCCCGGGAAATCGAATCCGGCAAACTGGTGGTGCCTTTTGATCTCCCGCTCGATACCAAGAAAGCATTTTACCTGGTTTACCGGAAACACCGCCCGCTCACCAAAGGCATGGAAGCATTCAGGAACTGGTTGATGGATGAGTTGCAGGAGTAGTTGGTTATTGCAGTAAGGATAGTACGGGTGCCTGAATATCAGGGCACTGCCAGGGCACCATTTGGGCGCAAGCCAAAAAAAGGACCTGCGTTTTCACGCAAGTCCTTGATATTCATGGCGCGCCCGAGAGGATTCGAACCTCTGACCTCTGCCTCCGGAGGGCGCCGATTGGGGGCGGTTTGGAGTGAGGTCGGTGGGTCTAAATCGTTGTTCGTCAGTAACTTGCAGGTCGGGCGGAAGTTCAAAAAAGTTCTTTTAACACCGCTAGTTACACGTTTTATCCCAAGTTTGGGCACACATTTGTCAGGTTAGAGATGGCTCTAACTGGACAGAATGACCACTGCCCCAACTGCTTAATTTCTAGTTTTGCAGTTTACTATGCGAACTTCAAGCTCAGAAAAAATGTCTGGTTTTAACTGTCCGAAATTGGACAGTAGTCGAGCGGGGTAGTCCGAAAGTCCGCCTGTAGAAAGCTATATTTTGCGAGAGAGTATCACCCATCGGCACTCGTTAATAGTCAAGGGTTGGCCGCATCAGAGGTTATCGTGAATAACGGGGGATGGTTTCGGCTAACCACCTGGCTGACACTTGGGGCGATTAGAATAAAGTGTAGTAACTCAGGCTTACCTGACACAAAGAACCGGTACCTGTAAAGTCGATTGACTACAGCTGAACTTTTAAAGTAATTGGGTGTTCTTACCTCAGTCTGGCGGCACGTTAATCCGGAAAAGCTGACCGCGTCGATGGGAGGGAACTAGAAAAGCGAGGGAAAGCGACTTAGTCTGCACA
Source organism: Marinobacter sp. ES-1 (assembly GCF_000475255.1). Classification (NCBI taxonomy): domain Bacteria; kingdom Pseudomonadati; phylum Pseudomonadota; class Gammaproteobacteria; order Pseudomonadales; family Marinobacteraceae; genus Marinobacter; species Marinobacter sp. ES-1. The sequence continues at coordinate 281 of NZ_AXBV01000062.1, read as the reverse complement.
TCTGATTGAATGGCCGTTGTAACGGTATGACTCGACATAGGCCATGCTCGTTAACTCTTGTATCAACCGGAGAGACTGGATTTGAGTCGTCGCTGCGAATGTGCCTTCCTGCTGATTTTCGTTATTAGTGTTTTCCCAACCAGCCTGAAGGCAGAAGTCGTGAACCTGTCCTGGGATAACGACCTGCTTACCGGAACCGATCGCGGCTATACAAACGGGGTACGCTTTTCGTATCTGACGGACACCGCTGACGAGAACGGTGGAAAGTCGGCAAGATTTGC
>NZ_AXBV01000061.1:0-14075 GCF_000475255.1 Marinobacter sp. ES-1 | reverse complement strand
TGTGATGGGCGGACGCTTACAAAGTTTCTGCCGGAAAAAGATGTCTGAGCGAAGCGAGTTGTTTTTCCAAAGAAACTTTACCCCCACCCCCTGGCCAGCCCCGAACCCCGCAGGCTGCAGACCCAAGCCAAACTCCAGGCACAAAAAAACCGGACCCCTTTCGGAATCCGGTTCTTTAAGGACTACAACGAAGATTTTACTCCGCGTCGTCGTCCATCTCTTCAGCTTCGATGTCCAGAGGACGACCGACCAGCTCTACGAATGCCATAGGGGCATTGTCGCCAGCACGGAAACCGCACTTCAGGATACGAAGGTAACCACCCGGACGCTCGCTGTAACGGGGGCCCAGCTCATCAAACAGCTTGGCTACCGCAGCATCGCTACGCAGGCGTGAGAACGCCAGACGACGATTTGCTACCGAATCATTCTTTGCGAGCGTGATCAACGGCTCAGCTACCCGACGCAGCTCTTTAGCTTTCGGGAGCGTCGTTTTGATCAGCTCGTGCTCAACCAGTGACGCAGTCATGTTACGGAACATGGCCTTGCGATGCGCACTGGTCCTGTTGAACTTACGACCACTCTTACGATGACGCATTGCTCTGATTCCTTACCTTAAACTAATCGGCGATCAACCGCCCAGAACCCGGTCATCACCACGAAGGCTTGCCGGCGGCCAGTTATCAAGACGCATACCCAGAGACAAACCACGGGACGCAAGAACGTCCTTGATCTCGGTAAGCGACTTTTTGCCAAGGTTAGGCGTCTTCAGCAGCTCCACTTCGGTGCGCTGGATAAGATCGCCGATATAGTAAATGTTTTCAGCCTTCAAGCAGTTAGCTGAACGCACAGTCAATTCCAGATCATCAACCGGACGCAGCAGAATCGGATCAATTTCTTCCTCTTCTTCTACGCGCTCTGGCTCTTTCTCATGATCGAAATCTACGAACACCGCCAGTTGCTGCTGGAGAATGGTAGCCGCCCGGCGAATTGCTTCTTCCGGATCGATAGTACCGTTGGTCTCCAGGTCAATAACCAGCTTGTCCAGGTCTGTACGCTGCTCAACCCGAGCGCTCTCGACGGCATAAGCCACACGACGAACCGGGCTGAACGTAGCATCAAGCTGCAAGCGTCCGATGGCACGAGTTTCGTCCTCGTCCAGACCACGCTGATCAGCCGGCTCATAGCCGCGGCCACGTGCAACACGCAAACGCATGTTCACTTCGCCGTTCTCGCTCAGGTGACAGATCACGTGCTCCGGGTTAGCGATTTCCACATCGTGGTCCAGCTTGATATCGCCGGCAGTCACTACGCCCGGGCCTTTCTTGCTGAGCGTAAGCTCAGCATCGTCACGGCCGTGCATCTTTACGGCGACGCCCTTGAGATTCAGTAGAATCTCGATGACGTCTTCCTGGACACCTTCAATGGCACTGTACTCGTGCAGGACACCGTCGATCTGTGCTTCAGTCACGGCGCAGCCCGGCATTGAAGACAGAAGAATACGACGCAGCGCGCTACCCAGGGTGTGACCGAAACCGCGTTCAAGCGGCTCCAGGGTCACCTTGGCGCGCGTGGCGCTGGATTCTTTCACGTCAATGGTACGAGGTGTCAATAACTCATGTACTGAACGCTGCATAGACGCCCCTATCTGCTATCGTTGCTAACTGGGCTTTACTTGGAGTAAAGCTCGACGATGAGGTTCTCGTTGATGTCGGCCGGCAGTTCAGTACGCTCAGGTACTGACTTGTAAACGCCGGACATCTTGTTGGCGTCAACCTCTACCCAGCTTACCGGTGCGCGGCTACCAGAGAGTTCCAGAGCGCCTTTAACACGCAACTGGTTCTTGGACTTTTCGCGCACACTCACAACGTCACCCGGCTTAACCTGGTAAGACGGAATGTTCACCGACTTATCATTCACCAGGATCGCCTTGTGAGAGACGAGCTGACGAGCTTCCGCACGGGTAGAACCAAAGCCCATGCGATATACAACGTTATCCAGACGGCCTTCCAGAAGTTGCAGCAGGTTTTCACCGGTTGCGCCCTTCCGACGGGCAGCCTCTTTGTAGTAGCTACGGAACTGCTTCTCAAGCACACCGTAGATACGACGAACTTTTTGCTTCTCGCGAAGCTGCAAGCCGTATTCGGACAGACGACCGCGACGCGCGCCGTGCATACCCGGCGGAGTCTCGATGTTGCACTTGGAATCGAGCGCGCGTACGCCGCTCTTCAGAAAAAGATCTGTCCCTTCACGACGAGACAGCTTGCACTTCGGGCCTATATAACGAGCCATATTTCACTGTCTCCTGTGTTAGACGCGGCGCTTCTTGGGCGGACGACAGCCGTTGTGGGGAATCGGCGTCACATCAGTGATGTTGGTGATCTTGTACCCGCAGCCGTTAAGCGCGCGTACAGCGGATTCACGTCCGGGCCCAGGACCCTTAACCTCTACGTCCAGGTTTTTAAGGCCGTATTCAGCAGCCGCATTACCGGCTCTTTCAGCTGCTACCTGCGCAGCAAAAGGTGTACTCTTACGTGAGCCGCGGAAACCGGAACCACCTGAGGTGGCCCAGGACAGGACGTTGCCCTGACGGTCCGAAATGGTCACGATGGTGTTGTTGAAGGACGCGTGAATGTGCGCGACGCCATCAACAACCGTCTTTTTCACCTTTTTACGGGTACGTGTACCTGGCTTTGCCATGTTTGCCTACCTGTTACTTACGAATAGGTTTGCGAGGACCTTTACGGGTGCGGGCGTTGGTCTTGGTGCGCTGACCACGGACCGGAAGGCCGTGACGATGGCGCAGACCACGGAAGCAACCGAGATCCTTCAAACGCTTAATGTTCATCTGTACTTCACGACGCAGATCGCCTTCGACGGTAAACTTGCCCACTTCAGTACGAAGTGCTTCAAGCTGCTCGTCGCTCAGGTCTTTGACCTTGGCGTCCGGCTTAACGCCGGTTGCATCGCAAAGCTTCTGGGCTGTTGTCTTGCCAACACCAAAGATGTAGGTCAGCGAGATAACAGCATGTTTGTGATCGGGTATATTGACACCGGCTATACGTGCCATCCAAATTACTCCGCGTTCAAAGCTTTGCTGTGTGAATTTTCCGCCACAAAAAGGGCGCGAAATAATAGCGCCTGACCCGTGGTCGAGTCAAGCGCCACTATTCCGAACCCCTTCTGCAATGTCAGTGCGATTCCGAAGAATCAGCCCTGGCGCTGCTTGTGGCGAGGCTCCGAGCAGATGACTCGTACTGAGCCATTGCGTCGAATTACTTTGCAGTTACGGCAAATTTTCTTTACCGAAGCGCGTACTTTCATTGTCGACTCCAGTTTTCAAGGGGAACGGCTTAATCAGCCGTTCCGACCATAGCCCTTGAGATTGGATTTCTTCATCAGTGATTCATACTGATGGGACATCAGGTGCGACTGAACCTGCGCCATGAAATCCATCACCACGACTACAACAATCAGCAGAGACGTACCACCAAGATAGAAAGGCACGTTACCCGCAACCATCAGGAACTGAGGGAACAGGGATACTGCTGCAATATACATAGCCCCGAACAACGTCAGACGGGTAAGCACACCATCGATGTACTTGGAGGTCTGTTCTCCCGGACGAATACCCGGGATAAACGCGCCGGAACGCTTGAGGTTATCCGCAACTTCTTTGGGGTTGTACATCAGCGCTGTGTAGAAGAAGCAGAAGAAGACTACTGCTGCTGCGAACAGAATGATATACAAAGGCTGGCTCGGCGCCAATGCCTGGGACACATCGCTCAGCCATTCCATGCCTTCACCCTGGCCAAACCACTGACCGAGCGAAGCCGGGAACAGCAGGATGGAAGAGGCAAAGATCGGCGGAATAACACCGGCCATGTTCACCTTCAGCGGCAGGTGGCTGGACTGCTGGGCAAATACCCGGCGCCCTTGCTGCCGCTTGGCATAGTTGATGGTAAGCCGGCGCTGGCCCCGCTCCATGAAGACCACGAAGCCGACAACCGCGATTGCCAGGACACCAATACCGAGCACTACCAATAGGCTCATTTCACCGTTACGGGCCTGCTCCAGGGTCTGACCAATAGCCCCCGGGAGACCGGCAACAATCCCTGCAAAAATCAGCAGGGAAATACCGTTACCGATACCACGCTCGGTGATCTGCTCGCCAAGCCACATCATGAAGACGGCACCACACACGAAGGAAACAACCGCCACAAAGTGGAAGCTGAAGCTGTCGTTAAAGGTAACGCCCTGAGAGGCCAGCCCCACAGAAATACCAAAGCCCTGAACCAGGGCCAGGATAACCGTACCATACCGGGTGTACTGACTGATCTTGCGACGACCAGCTTCGCCTTCTTTCTTCAGCTGCTCAAGCTGCGGGCTAACCGCAGTCATGAGCTGCATGATAATAGAAGCAGAAATGTACGGCATGATACCGAGTGCGAAGATACTCATGCGCTCAAGCGCACCACCGGAAAACATGTTGAACAGACTCAGGATAGTACCCTGATTCTGGTCAAACAGTGCCGCCAACCGGTCCGGGTTGATGCCTGGAACCGGGATGTGGGCACCGATCCGGTACACCAACAACGCCAGGAAGACAAACCAGAGCCGCGAACGCAGCTCTGCAAATCCTTTTCCGGCGCCCGCAGGCAATGATGCTGTCTTGGCCATTTAGTCCTCGACTCGTCTTAGTCTTCGACTTTCCCACCCGCGGCAATGATTGCCTCGCGTGCGCCTTTGGTGACACGTAGCCCTTTAACGGTTACTGCGCGGTCCAGCTCGCCAGACAGCATAACCTTGGCTTCGCGAATTTCTTCACGAATGATGTCAGCCTTTTTCAGTGCAGCCAGGTCGACTACATCGCCTTCTACCTTCGCCAGTTCGTTCAGGCGAATCTCAGCAACGTAACGCTGCTGGCGGGAGGTGAAACCAAACTTCGGCAGACGACGGGCCAGAGGCTGCTGACCACCCTCGAAACCAGGGGCTACAGAGCCACCGGAACGGGATTTCAGACCTTTGTGACCGCGACCGCCGGTTTTACCCAGACCGCTACCGATACCACGACCAACGCGCTTGGCGCTAGGACGTGAACCAGGTTCCGGAGCAAGTTCGTTCAGACGCATCTTAGTTCTCCTCAACCTGAACCAGGTAGTTAACCCGGTTGATCATGCCGCGAATGGAAGGAGTATCTTCCACTTCAACGGTGTGACCGATTTTACGAAGACCCAGACCCTTTACACACAGCTTGTGCTTGGGCTGACAGCCGATCGGGCTGCGGGTCAGAGTTACTTTGATCGTTTTTGCGTTCGCCATGACTTCAACCCAGAATATCTTCGACGGATTTACCGCGCTTGGCTGCAATATCTTCAGGCGCCTTCATGGCCTGCAGACCCTTGATGGTGGAACGTACCACGTTCACCGGGTTGGTAGAGCCGTAGCACTTGGACAGAACGTTCTGAACGCCTGCCACTTCCAGTACCGCACGCATCGCACCACCGGCGATAACACCGGTACCTTCAGATGCCGGCTGCATGTACACCTTGGAACCGCCGTGCTGGGCGCGAACCGGGTACTGCAGAGTGTTGCCGTCAAGCGCCACATCTACCATGTTCTTGCGAGCAGCTTCCATCGCCTTCTGGATGGCTACCGGAACTTCCCGGGCCTTACCACGACCGAAACCAACGCGTCCTTTACCATCACCCACTACAGTCAGTGCGGTGAAGGCAAAAATCCGGCCGCCTTTAACAACCTTGGCGACGCGGTTTACCTGAACCAGCCTTTCCTGGAGCTCAGGCGCCTTCTGTTCGTTAACGCTCATCTTCTCCACCTCTTAGAATTGCAAGCCAGCTTCACGGGCTGCGTCGGCCAGAGCCTGGACGCGACCGTGATAACGGTAACCTGAGCGGTCAAAAGCGACCTTCTCAATGCCTGCTGCCTTGGCACGCTCAGCAATCAGCTGACCGACCTTCTTGGCAGCGTCCACGTTACCGGTTGCACCCTGGCGCAGTTCCTTATCCAACGTGGAGGCAGTGGCCAGCACTTTGCTGCCATCTGCAGTTGTAACCTGGGCGTACATATGACGCGGAGTGCGGTGAACGCACAGACGGTCAGTACCCAGCTCACGAATCTTCATGCGCACTTTACGTGCGCGACGCAGTCTTTCGATATTCGCGCTCATAGTCCCGCCTTATTTCTTCTTGGCTTCTTTGCGTCTGACCTGCTCATCCGCATAACGAACACCCTTGCCCTTATAAGGCTCGGGCGGACGGAACGCGCGAATTTCAGCAGCGACCTGGCCAACCTGTTGCTTGTCGATACCGCGAATTACAACTTCCGTATTGGACGGAGTTTCAGCGGTAACACCCTCGGGCAGCTCATACTCGACCGGATGGGAAAAACCCAGGGTCAGGTTAAGCTTCTTACCTTGCGCCTGCGCACGGTAACCTACGCCCGTCAGCTGCAGCTTGCGCTCCCAGCCTGTGGATACGCCGGCAACCATGTTGTTAACCAGCGCACGAGTAGTACCAGCAAGAGCGCGGGACTGTTTGGCACCATCGCGTGCAGCAAAGCGAAGAGTACCCTCTTCCTGCTTTACTTCTACCGCTTGGTGAATGGTGAATTGAAGTGCTCCCTTGGAGCCCTTCACGTTAATTTCCTGTCCGTTCAGCTTGACCTCAACACCGGAAGGCAGCACGACAGGATTATTGGCAACCCTGGACATGTGTATCTCCTAGAATACGGTGCAGATGACTTCGCCACCCACGCCTGCAGCTCGTGCGGCGCGGTCTGTCATAACGCCCTTGGACGTTGAGACAATCGCGACTCCCAGACCACCGGATACTTTCGGCAGTTTCCCGGCGCCTTTGTACTGGCGCAGACTCGGACGGCTAACCCGCTTGATCTCTTCAATAACCGGCTTGCCGCCGAAATATTTCAGAGTAATGGTCAGCTCGGGCTTCGCGTCAGCTGAAACAGAGAAATCCTCAACGTAACCTTCGTCCTTCAGGACCTGGGCTACGGAGACCTTCATTTTGGAAGATGGCATCGTTACGTCAGCTTTTGACGCCATCTGGGCATTACGGATACGGGTAAACATATCCGCAAGCGTGTCTTGCATACTCATTAGTATGAGGCTCCTGATCTTTTTAGTTGTGCAGCGGCGTGCCGCACCGCTTACCAACAGGCACCTGACCGAAGTCAGGTTGCCTATCTTACCAGCTTGCCTTGGTCAGGCCCGGAACGTCACCGCGCATGCCGTATTCACGGAGTTTAATCCGTGAAAGCTCGAACTTGCGCAGAACGCCGTGGGGACGACCAGTCACCTGGCAACGATTCCGAAGACGCGAAGGAGATGAATCACGCGGAAGCTGCTGGAGCTTCATTTGTGCATCCCAACGGTCATCGTCGCTGGTATTCGGGTTTTTGATAATCGCCTTGAGCTCAGCGCGCTTGGCAGCGTATTTCGCTACCAGTTGCTCGCGCTTTTGCTCGCGGTTCTTCATTGAAACCTTCGCCATGTCACTCGTTCCTTATTTCTTGAACGGAAAGCCAAAGGCTTTCAACAGTTCGCGACCTTCGTCGTCGGTACCGGCAGTGGTGGTGATGGTGATATCCAGCCCGCGGATCTTGTCGACTTTGTCGTACTCGATCTCAGGGAAGATGATCTGCTCACGAACACCCATGCTGTAGTTACCGCGACCATCGAAGGATTTCGGGTTCAGACCGCGGAAGTCACGAATGCGGGGAACCGCAATGTGCACCAGACGATCAAAGAAATCCCACATGCGCTCACCGCGCAGGGTCACTTTACAGCCAATCGGCCAACCTTCACGAATTTTGAAACCCGCTACGGATTTGCGTGCCTTGGTGACAACCGCTTTCTGGCCTGCCAGGCGCTCAAGATCCGCCACGGCATTCTCAATCAGCTTTTTGTCACCAACCGCTTCGCCAACACCCATGTTCAGGGTGATTTTCTCGATACGCGGCACCTGCATAATGTTCTTGTAACCGAACTCTTTCTGCAGGGCGGGTACCACTTCCTTAGTGTACTGCTCTTTCATGTTAAGCATCGTAACCACCACCGCTTACTGGTTATCGACAGCTTCGTTCGTGGACTTGAAGATCCGCACTTTGCTGCCGTCTTCCTTGATCTGGAAGCCAACACGATCGGCTTTGCCGGTCTGCGGATTAAAAATAGCCACGTTGGAAGCCTGGATAGGCGCTTCTTTCTCGACGATACCACCCGGGGTGCCGAGCATCGGGTTCGGTTTTGTGTGCTTCTTCATCATGTTGATGCCAGAAACAATCACGCGACCGTCGTCCTGAACCTTCAGGACTTTACCACGTTTGCCTTTGTCTTTCCCCGTGGTGACGATTACTTCGTCATCTCGTTTGATCTTTTTCATAACCGGCCTCTGGTCCTTTAAAGTACTTCGGGTGCCAGTGAGATAATCTTCATGAACTTCTCGTTACGCAGTTCACGGGTAACCGGTCCGAAGATACGGGTACCAATGGGAGCGTCCTGATTGTTCAGAAGTACCGCCGCGTTACCGTCAAAACGGATCAGAGAACCGTCCGGACGACGCACACCCTTACGGGTACGTACTACAACAGCCTTCAGGACCTGGCCTTTTTTCACCTTGCCGCGGGGGATGGCTTCCTTAACGGTTACCTTGATGATATCCCCAACGGTTGCATAACGCCGGTGAGATCCGCCCAGGACCTTGATGCACATAACCTGACGTGCACCACTGTTATCCGCGACTTCAAGCATTGTTTGAGTCTGAATCATGGTTGTTCTCCGGGCGAATTACACCTTGGCAGCGCGTTCGGTGACTTCCACCAGGGCCCAGGTCTTGGTCTTGGAGACCGGACGGGTTTCCTGGATGGTAACGGTGTCACCAATGTTGCACTGATTGCTTTCATCGTGTGCATGGATCTTGGTTGAACGCTTCATGTACTTACCGTACAGAGGGTGTTTCACCTGACGCTCAACCAGGACCACGATGGACTTGTCCATCTTGTTGCTCACGACCTTGCCGCTCAGAGTTCTGGCAGTTTGGGTAGCTTCGGTCATGTCACTGTCCTGCCTTTTCATTCAATACTGTTTTCACGCGAGCGATATCGCGCTTCACCTTGCCGAGAAGGTGAGACTGATTCAGCTGACCTGTCGCCTTGCGCATGCGCAGGTTGAACTGCTCCTTCAGGAGGTCGATCAGCTCTTTGTTCAGCTCCTCGACTGACTTTTCACGCAGCTCTGTTGCTTTCATCACATCACCGTCCTCTTAACAAAGGTGGTCTGTACCGGCAGTTTGGCAGCAGCCAGAGTGAAAGCTTCGCGGGCGATTTCTTCCGCTACGCCTTCCATCTCGTAAAGCATACGGCCTGGCTGAATCTCAGCCACCCAATACTCGACAGAACCTTTACCTTTACCCATACGTACTTCAAGCGGCTTACCGGTGATCGGCTTGTCCGGGAATACCCGGATCCAGATCTTACCGCCCCGCTTGATGCGGCGAGTCATGGTACGACGCGCTGCCTCAATCTGGCGCGCAGTTATACGCCCACGGCTAGTCGCCTTCAATCCGTATTCACCGAAGCTCACCTTATTGGCGCGGTGAGCAAGACCGGTGTTACGGCCTTTCATTACCTTGCGGAATTTGGTGCGTTTTGGTTGCAGCATAAGAGTGCCCCTTTACTTAGAACCTTTCTTCCCAGAGGCTTTCTTGTCAGCACGGACCTGCTCCATACCACCAAGAATCTCACCTTTGAAGATCCATACCTTTACGCCGATAATGCCGTAAGTGGTCTTCGCTTCGTAGGTTGCATAATCAATATCTGCACGCAGTGTGTGCAGAGGTACACGACCTTCGCGATACCACTCGGAACGTGCGATCTCAGCACCCCCAAGACGACCACCAACCTGAATCTTGATACCCTTGGCACCCTGGCGCATGGCGTTCTGTACCGCACGCTTCATAGCGCGACGGAACATCACACGACGCTCCAGCTGGCCGGCAACGTTTTGCGCTACCAGGCGGGCATCCAGGTCCGGTTTGCGGACTTCTTCGATGTTGATGTGCACGGGCACACCCATCATGTCGCTAACTTCGCGACGCAGACGATCAACATCTTCACCCTTCTTACCGATAACAATACCGGGGCGGGCGGTATGGATCGTGATCCGGGCGTTCTGAGCAGGGCGCTCGATCACGATCTTGCTGACAGACGCCTTAACCAGACGCTTGTCGAGGAACTCGCGAACCTGAATATCATTCAGCAGATTCTTCGCGTAGTCCTTCTTGTCGGCATACCACACTGAGTTGTGCTCTTTGATCACACCCAGGCGAATGCCGGTTGGATTTACTTTATGACCCATCTGAGCATCTCCTACTTGTCGGCGACCTTGACGGTGATATGACAGGTGCGCTTGAAAATACGATCAGCGCGCCCCTTGGCTCGAGCTTTGATTCGCTTGAGCGTTGGGCCCTCATCCACCATAACGGTGGAAACCCTCAGATCATCTACGTCCAGACCTTCGTTATGCTCAGCGTTGGCAATGGCAGACTCAAGAGCCTTCTTGATTACTACCGCTGCCTTCTTCGGGCTGAAAGTCAGAATGTTCAGGGCGTCCTCAACAGCCTTGCCGCGTACCTGGTCGGCGACAAGACGTGCTTTCTGAGCTGAGAGGCGAGCGCCCTTATACTTGGCTGCTACTTCCATTTCTATTACCTCACAATCAGCGTTTAGCTTTCTTGTCGGCCGCATGGCCACGATAAGTACGCGTTGCCGCGAACTCACCCAGTTTATGACCGACCATATCTTCGGTGACATAAACCGGCACGTGCTGCTTGCCGTTGTGGACTGCAATGGTCAGGCCTACCATCTCCGGAAAAACTGTTGACCGGCGGGACCAGGTTTTAATGGGCCGCTTGTCATTTCCTTCCAGAGCTGCCTCGACCTTCTTCAACAGATGCAGGTCTATAAAAGGACCTTTCTTTAAAGAACGTGGCACAGCAATTACCTCTATGTAGTCGTTTACTTGGCTGAACGACGACGTACTATCATCTTGTCAGTACGCTTGTTCTTACGAGTCTTATGCCCTTTGGTCGGAACACCCCACGGAGTAACCGGGTGACGTCCGCCAGAGGTACGCCCTTCACCACCACCATGCGGGTGGTCAACTGGGTTCATAGCAACACCACGTACTGTTGGACGTTTACCGCGCCAACGTGATGCACCCGCTTTACCAAGCTGCTTGAGGCTGTGCTCGCTGTTGGATACTTCACCCAGCGTTGCACGGCAATCTACAAGCACCTTACGCATTTCACCTGAACGCAGGCGGATAGTGGCATATGCCCCTTCCCGAGCTACCAGCTGTACGGATGCGCCCGCGGAGCGAGCCAGCTGGGCACCTTTGCCAGGCTTCAGTTCGACGCAGTGGATCACAGAACCGACCGGAATGTTCCGGAGCGGCAGAGTGGAGCCCACCTTGATCGGCGCGTCGACGCCGGAACGCACTGGATCGCCAGCTTTCATACCCTTGGGAGCGATGATGTAGCGACGCTCGCCATCGGAGTACTTCAGCAGTGCGATGTGCGCAGAGCGGTTAGGATCATATTCCAGGCGCTCAATGATCGCCGGGATACCATCTTTGGTCCGCTTGAAATCGATAACACGGTAGTGTTGCTTATGACCACCACCAATGTGACGAGTAGTAATGCGGCCAGCATTGTTACGGCCACCAGACTTACTCTTAGTTTCTACCAACGGCTCGTAAGGACGTCCTTTGTGCAGATCCGGGTTGTAAAGTTTTACAACGTGACGGCGTCCGGCAGATGTTGGCTTGGTTTTGACGATCGGCATATTACGACCCCTTTACCTTATTCCACATCCAGAAAATCGATGTCCTGACCTTCTGCCAGCTTGACGTAAGCCTTACGAATGTCATTACGCTTGCCGAACCCGCGGATAGTGCGCTTGAGCTTACCCTTACGGTTCAGAACCTGAACACCTTCGACGGTGACGTTGAACAGCTGCTCAACGGCTTTTTTGATCTCCGGCTTGGTTGCATCAGGGGCTACACGAAACACCACCTGACCACGCTCTGCCGCCAGAGACGCTTTTTCTGATACGTGCGGCCCAAGCAGGACCTTGTAAATACGTTCCTGATTCATCCCAGCATCTCCTCGATCTTCTTCAGAGCGGGAACAGTCACCACGACTTTCTCGAAGGCAACCAGGCTGACCGGATCCAGACCCGCTACGTCGCGAACATCCACGTGGGGAATGTTGCGGGAAGCCAGGTGCAGGTTCTGCTCAACGTTCTCGGACAGGATCAGGGCATTGGAAACACCCAGGTCCTTCAGCTTGGCAGTAAAGGCCTTGGTCTTGGGGGAGTCGACATTGATGTCGTCTACCACAACCAGACGCTCCTGACGAACCAGCTCGGAGAGAATGGAACACATAGCCGCACGGTACATCTTGCGGTTAACCTTCTGCTCGAAGTCGCGAGGCTTGGCAGCGAAGGTTACACCACCGGAGCGCCAGATCGGGCTACGGATGGTGCCGGCACGTGCACGGCCAGTACCCTTCTGGCGCCACGGCTTCTTGCCGCCGCCACTAACTTCGGAACGTGTTTTCTGAGCCTTGGTACCCTGACGGCCAGCTGCCATGTAGGCAGTTACCACCTGGTGAACCAGAGCCTCATTAAAATCTTTGGCAAATGCAGCGTCGGAAACAGAGATTCCCTTGCCGCTACCAGTAATTGTTAATTCCATCGCACCGCTCCTCAGGCTTTAACTGCAGGCTTGATGACAACATCGCCGCCAGTTGCGCCAGGTACGGCACCACTTACCAGCAGCAGGTTGCGCTCGGCATCGACACGGACAATCTTCAGGTTTTGCACAGTAACCTGCGCATTACCCAGCTGACCGGCCATTTTCTTGCCCTTGAATACCTTGCCCGGAGTCTGGTTCTGACCAATGGAACCCGGAGCACGGTGGGACAGAGAGTTACCGTGAGTAGCGTCCTGCATAGAGAAGTTCCAGCGCTTTACGCCGCCCTGGAAACCCTTACCCTTGGACTGACCGATGGCATCAACCACCTGACCGTCTTCGAATACAGAGACAGTGAGCTCGCCACCCGCAGCCAGCTCTTCGCCTTCGCCGTCAGCCAGACGGAATTCCCACACGCCACGACCAGCCTCGACACCCGCTTTCGCGAAGTGACCAGCAGCCGCCTTGTTTACACGGGAGGAACGACGAGAACCTACGGTTACCTGTACTGCACGGTAGCCGTCGCTTTCGAGAGTTTTGAGTTGGGTAATGCGGTTGGGCTCAACCTCAATTACCGTGACAGGCAGGGCCTGTCCTTCGTCCGTAAAAATACGGGTCATACCGGCCTTACGACCGACAACACCAATTGCCATGTTTCACCTCTTAAGTGTACGGGGCTCGCACCCTCTATGGCCTATGACAGTTACACAGACTAATACCGGGCGGTATTAGCCGAGGCTGATCTGAACGTCTACACCTGCTGCCAGGTCCAGTTTCATCAGAGCATCCACTGTCTTTTCCGTCGGCTCAACAATGTCGAGCAGACGCTTGTGCGTACGAATTTCATACTGATCACGCGCGTCTTTGTTGACGTGCGGAGAGATCAATACCGTGTACTTTTCCTTCCGCGTCGGCAGAGGGATTGGACCACGCACCTGAGCGCCGGTCCGCTTAGCGGTATCGACGATCTCCTGCGTGGACTGGTCGATCAGGCGATAATCAAACGCCTTCAACCGGATTCGAATTTTTTGGCTTTGCATGATGCACCAAACTCCACTCGTAGCAGCTACTAGTTAGCCGACCTTCAAAAAAAGGAGCCGCATTGTATGCATAATACCCAACCGTGTCAACTGCCACTGCAATCGACACCGCCAGGTACGCTTTTGCGACTTAAACGGAAAAAGGGGCTGAATGATTCAGCCCCTTTTTCCTGATCAATCGAGCATATTACTCGATGATCTTGGATACCACGCCGGCACCAACGGTACGGCCACCTTCACGAATCGCGAAGCGC
>NZ_AXBV01000060.1:0-65143 GCF_000475255.1 Marinobacter sp. ES-1 | reverse complement strand
TACTTTTGAACTCCTTAGTATCTGCGGACATAAATGCTTCACCTATCTTTTCTATTGGATTTTCCTATTTCAACATCTTCTTTAATCACTCTTATCGGCGGTGGTGGTGGAGGAGGTGGTGGATTTCCGCCCTTCTTGTCTTTGCTCATTAACTATCTCCTTTTTCTTATCGGAAATTTCTAACTGTGGAATTTTTGTTTCTGAGACCTTATCAACATCAGGTATATTGCCGGTATATTCTAGGCTTATGGGGCTGGCAATTTTCACCATATATTCTTTTTCATCAGAATTTTTGTTTATACCCGCCATGGAAAATATCAAAAATGAAACAGCCAGGGGGATGGCCGTAATAATCAGATAAGTGTTGCATTTATGCAAATAAGTTGATCTTGCATCATTTACCTTAGTATTGTTAGATGAGCAGCTTGCATAATACTCAAACAGATATTTCCTGAAAGCGTCGCGTACCAAATTTTCGTAATCACCATAATTCTGATATGTATCTATCAGCTTTTTGTGATAATCCTCTGAATCGGATGCTGAGGGAATCATCTCGTATGTGTGCCCGTAGAAGCCCCTAACGAAATAGGAAAGCGTTGCCAGAAACGTAAGCATGCTTAATCCAAGAAACAGAAGATAGAGAAGGTTCCAAAAATTAGACTTCAGAAAATCTGTCCCTTTAATCATAACTGAGTAAACGCTAATTATAGAAAGTATCAGCGCCAAGGGGATTTGTAGGCGTGCAGCAAGCTTTTCTCTTGCCTCCACTTCGTGAAAATACAACTTTTCATAAAGCTCAAACCTATTTATTTCATTCATAATGAGTTTAAGACAAAACCTCTGGCAGTGCTAAAAGTAACTAGATTGCGCGCTTCGTTATTGCAATCATTTGAGTGTCAATAACAGCTCGGAACCAACACTCAAATTTCGCCAATCTAACGTTTTAAATCAATTCAGTACGCCACATTAACACTCTGGTTACGCCGTAATCATTTGACAGCTGTTACTACAATAACGAAGCACCAACCATCCCCCGGCACTTGGGAAATGCCTTGCAACCAAAAAACTTCCTCCCAATATTCTCTCCGCGCTTCACTTTGCGCTTTACCATCTCACCCTGGCACTTCGGGCACCGTGGCACACTTTCTTTCTTGGCCACGATCTCCTTCACATGCGCCACATGCTTCCGGTGATTACCGAAAGTAGCAGCCAGCCGTCCGGATTCAATAGCGTCGATCACCTTCTGAACCTCAGCATTCGACAGTCGCGGCTCGGTTTGAGCTTTGATAAAGCGGACATACCCACCACCGTGGGTCACGTTCTCAGGCATGGGAGTTTTAAAAGTGGAATCACCCACAAAGACCACTACCGAAACAACCTGCTCATCACTCAGGCCCAACAGGCTTTGTAGTGTCTTCACGTGTTTGTAGTTCTGGTGCAGCGGGTTCTGGAATTTCTGCGAGTGCTTGAAGATCTTCTGCGTCCAATACCGCTGTTTTGCGTTACCGAAGATCCAGCCCTTCATGTTCTTGGTTTCCACCACAAACACGCCATACCGGGAGACAATGATGTGGTCGATCTGAGTGGTGCCGTCTTCCGTGGGCAAGGTGACGTTTTTTATGAGGTGGTAGCGGGCTTTATCGAAAAACAGCTTCGCGGCGAGGTTGACCATGGCTTCGCCGGCTTTGCCTTTGAACCAGGGTGTTCTCAGAATTGGCAACAGGATAGACAGTGGTACGAAATACCAGACTTGATTCGGTAGAGAGTTCAGGAGGGTGTTGAATAGCTGGCCGAAGTCCATCGGTTTTCCTTAACAGCTGCCAATCCGTTTCTTATAACTACACACTAACCTACTCTTCAGGAAACTTCCCATACCGTCAAGGTCAAATTTTGTAAACCATATACTGAAAAAGCCGCGCGGTTTCCCGAGCGGC
The DNA here is from genome assembly GCF_000475255.1 of Marinobacter sp. ES-1. NCBI lineage: Bacteria > Pseudomonadati > Pseudomonadota > Gammaproteobacteria > Pseudomonadales > Marinobacteraceae > Marinobacter > Marinobacter sp. ES-1. The sequence continues at coordinate 63,209 of NZ_AXBV01000060.1, read as the reverse complement.
TTATTGCATTCCTCTAGGGACTACGGAATCAGGCAGCAGCCAGGTACGCCCCCGCCACAGCCAACACACCCCCAATCCCCCGACTAAACCGGCAATCCGCCCTCAGCATCAGGCTACCCAGCCCACGGCCAACCAGCGTGATGGCAAGCGTGGCGATGGAGAAGCCCGCCAGGTAGGCCGCCAGCGTGGCGCCTTCGGGCATTTCCGCGCCATGGGCGAAGCCATGAAACAGCATAAACGCACCAACCAAGGTGCCACCCACGGCGGTGGGCAGTTTAGCCAGGGTGGCGATGAGGATGCCCGCCACCAGTACCGAGAAGGTGATGCCGGTTTCCACGCCCGGCAGGGTCAGGCCGCCCCAGGCCAGGGCGGCGCCGAGTACCATGCCACCGATCACAAAGGCGGGGGTAGCGTTTTTCATGAGTTTGCTCTGGCGCACGCTCCAGAAGCCGATGGCGGCCATGGCCAGCAGGTGGTCCAGGCCCAGCATGGGGTGCAGCAGGCCGCTGGTGAAGCCGCCTTCGGTATGGCCGGGATGGGCCATGGCGGTGGCGGAGGCGGTCAGCAGCGCGGCGGTGGCGAGAAGTTTTGAAGTCAGTTTCATGGTGTTGCTCCTGGTGGTTCTGTAATCGTATTGGTTCGTTTGCTCAGGCCATTTCGGCCAGTTTTTCGGGACGCCTTTCCGGCAGCATGCCGCGCTCCAGAATGAAGCTGATGATGGTGTCCAGCCCTACTCCGTCGTACAGGTTGGTGAACACGAAGGGGCGTTCGCCACGCATTTTTTTGCTGTCCCGTTCCATTACCTCCAGGGAGGCGTGTACCTGTTCGGCAATGTCGATCTTGTTGATGATCAGCAGGTCGGATTTGGTGATTCCGGGGCCACCTTTACGGGGGATCTTGTCGCCGGCGGACACGTCGATCACGTACAGGGTGAGGTCGCTCAGCTCCGGACTGAAGGTGGCGGATAGGTTGTCGCCGCCGGATTCCACCAGCACCAACTCCAGATCCGGATGGCGGCGCTGGAGGTCGTCAATGGCCGCCAGGTTCATAGAGGCATCCTCGCGAATGGCCGTGTGCGGGCAACCGCCAGTTTCCACGCCCAGGATGCGGTCTGCGGCCAGGGCTTCGTGGCGCAGCAGGAAGTCGGCGTCTTCCCGGGTGTAGATGTCGTTGGTGACCACGGCGATGTCGTAGTGGTCCCGCAGGGCGGTGCATAGCTGGCGTAGCAATGCGGTTTTACCAGACCCGACCGGGCCGCCGACGCCTACTCTCAGACAATGTGTCATGGCTGTATCTCCTTGATGTTTTTATTCAGCTTCTGAAAAGCCGTGAATACTGGGTTTCATGCAGGGCACTGCCGAGCGCGAGGCCCGGCAGGATGGGCCCGAGTTCGTGGTCTTGCCGTGCCAGCGCCTGGTCGGTGGCAATCACCAGGGCCGGGCGCAGTTGTTCGATAATCCGTTGGGCGGCGGTGTGGCCCAGGGGCAAGGCTTTGCAGGCCACCGCCAGCTGGTTTTCCAGCCAGGCCCAGGCAAAGCCCAGCAGGGTTTGCCGCACCGGCACCCGGCGCATCTGGGCGGCCCAGGCAAACAGGGTGATGTAGCCAGGCTCGGCCGGAATCAGGGCTCCCTCCGGCAGCAGGTTGAGGTTGCCCAGCAGGGTTTTCAGGGCACCGCCCAGGCGGGTGTCTTCGTCGCTCAGTTCGGCGGTTTCCCGGGTGGCGTGCAGCCACTGGTTCCAGTGCGCAATGGTGGCGCCGTCGTCGTTCGCCCAGGCGGTTTGCACCCGGGCCAGCAATGGCAACTCACACCGGCTCAGGCCGTCTTCCAGTACGCCTTCAATCCACCGGGCCAGTTCCGCTTCGTTGTTCACCCAACCCAGCTCAAAGGCACTTTCCAGGCCCTGGGACCAGGCAAAGGTGCCGATGGGCAAAGCCGGGCTGACCAGCTGCATCAGCCCCAGCAAAGCCAGGTCGCCGCCGGGCTCGCTCTCACCCGCCATGGCCGCTGGCTCAGTGGGTGTGCTTGTGGCCGTGAGCATGGGTATGTCCAGCAGCGTGAGTGTGGTCATGGCTTTTACCGTGCAAGTGCTCATGAGAGTCCGCGTGGGAATGGCCATGGCTATGACCGTGCGAATGGCCCTGGCCGGCCTGGTTGTAGGCTCCGGGTTCCGGGTCGAAGGTGGCGGTGTGGTGCACTACGGTGGCGCCCAGGCGTTCGGCCAGCTCTTCCAATACGTGATCGGGCGGAAAGCGCACGAAGGCGCCCTGCTCGTCTTCACCGATCGCCAGGGTGACGTGGCGGTTGCCCAGGTGGTAACACAAGCGGGCCAGCGGCAGGCCGGTTTCTACGCGGGCGGTGACCACACGCTCCTCGGCAGCGCGAATGCGGATGATCTCGCCGGATTTCGCTTCCAGCAGGTCGCCATCTCTCAGCACCGGGCCCCGGTCCAGAAACAGGCCCACGTCCAGGTTGGTTTCGGTGGTGGCCCGCAGGCGGCCGCGAATGCGCAGTTCGTAGGGCAGCACCAGGTTGTCGTGGATTTCGCTGGCATCTACGTGGGTGATGCGTTTTATCAGTTCCAACATCCGTTCGTTCCTCTCACAACAGCCCTGAGCTATTCATTGAATAGTCTTGGGCTGTACTGATTAAAAAAGGTGATAGCGCTGGGCCAGGGGCAGTTCAATGGCCGGCTCGCAGGTGAGCAGTTCGCCGTCGGCGTGCACTTCGTAGGTTTGCGGGTCTACGGTAATGTGCGGGCAGGCGTCGTTCAGTTTCATGTCTTGCTTGCGCACACTCCGCACGCCTTTGCAGGCGGAGAGCGGGCTGTCCAGGCCCAGCTCTTTACCAATATTGGCGTCCAGCGCAGCCTGGCTGACAAAACTCAGGCGCGTGGCACTGGCGGCTTTGCCGAAAGCGCCAAACATGGGGCGATAGTGCACCGGCTGCGGCGTGGGGATGGAGGCATTCGGGTCGCCCATCGGGGCGGCGGCAATCATGCCGCCCTTGAGGATGCAGGCGGGCTTCACACCAAAGAACGCGGGGCTCCACAGCACCAGGTCTGCCAGTTTGCCCACTTCCACCGAGCCCACATCATGGGCAATGCCGTGGGTGATGGCGGAATTGATGGTGTACTTGGCGATGTAGCGTTTGGCGCGGAAGTTATCGGCGCCGCGCTCCTGGTCTTCCGGCAACAGGCCCCGCTGCACTTTCATCTTGTGGGCGGTTTGCCAGGTGCGGCAGATCACCTCGCCCACCCGGCCCATGGCCTGGGAATCGGAGGAGATCATGGAGATCACGCCCATGTCGTGCAGGATGTCTTCCGCCGCGATGGTTTCCCGGCGGATCCGGGAATCGGCAAAGGCCACGTCTTCCGGGATGTTCGGGTCCAGGTGGTGGCATACCATCAGCATGTCCAGGTGCTCATCCACGGTGTTCACCGTGTAGGGCCGCGTGGGGTTAGTGGACGACGGCAGTACATAGTCCTTGGAGCAGGCGGTGATGATGTCCGGAGCGTGGCCACCGCCGGCACCTTCGGTATGAAAGGTGTGAATGCAACGACCCTTGAAGGCGGCCAGGGTGTCTTCCACAAAGCCGGATTCGTTCAGGGTGTCGGTGTGGATGGCCACCTGGATGTCGTACTGGTCGGCCACGGTCAGGCAGTTGTCGATGCTGGCCGGGGTGGTGCCCCAGTCTTCGTGCAGTTTGAGGCCGATCACGCCGGCTTTTACCTGCAGCTCCAGCGCTTCCGGCAGGCTGGCGTTGCCTTTGCCCAGGAAGCCGATGTTCATGGGCAGGCTGTCCACGGCCTGCAGCATCTTGCCGATGTGCCAGGGGCCCGGGGTACAGGTGGTGGCGTTGGTGCCGGTGGCCGGGCCGGTGCCACCGCCGAGCATGGTGGTCACGCCGCTCATCAGGGCTTCTTCCACCTGTTGGGGGCAGATGAAGTGGATGTGGGGGTCGATGCCGCCAGCGGTGAGGATTTTGCCTTCGCCAGCGATGATTTCGGTGCCGGGGCCGATGACGATGGTGACGTCTGGCTGGGTGTCCGGGTTGCCGGCTTTGCCGATGGCGGCGATGCGGCCTTTCTGGATGCCCACGTCGGCTTTGACGATGCCCCACCAGTCGAGGATGAGGGCGTTGGTGATGACGGTGTCCATCACGGCGTCGTCGCAGCGCTGGCTCTGGCCCATGCCGTCGCGGATGACTTTACCGCCGCCGAATTTTACTTCATCGCCGTAGTGGGTGTGGTCTTCTTCCACTTCTATCCACAGTTCGGTGTCGCCCAGGCGGACCCGGTCCCCGACTGTAGGGCCGTACATGTCGGCGTAGGCTTGTCTGCTGATTTTCATGTTTTTTCTCGCTTTAACCTTGGTGCCTGGCCCGGCGGGGGTTGCCCTTCCGGGAAACGCTCCTTGCGGCACATCCCTGTGGCGCTTGTTCTCCGGCATCCATGCCTCCGCACATTCCCGGAAGGGCAACCCCCGCCGGACCTCAGACTTAGTTCTTGGAGTCCAAACTCCCCATCACTTCCGCTCGGAAGCCATAGATTTCGCGATTTCCGGCAAACGGAATCAGTGTCACGGATCGGGTCTGGCCGGGCTCAAAACGAATAGCGGTGCCGGCGGCCACGTCCAGTCGGAAGCCGCGGGCTTTGGCGCGGTCGAAATCCAGAGCCGGGTTGGCTTCGGCGAAGTGGTAGTGGGAGCCGATCTGTACCGGGCGGTCGCCGGTGTTGGCGACGTCCAGCTGGACGCGTTCGCGGCCGGCGCAGAGTTCGATGTCGCCGTCTTTGAGTTGGTATTCACCGGGGATCATGGCGCGTTCCTCAAACAATCGGGTTGTGGACGGTGACCAGCTTGGTGCCGTCCGGGAAGGTGGCTTCCACCTGGACTTCGTGCACCATGTCAGCCACGCCGTCCATCACGTCTTCGCGGGTGAGGATTTCGGTGCCCGCGCTCATCAGTTCGGCCACGGTGCGGCCTTCGCGGGCGCCTTCCATGATTTCGGCGCTGATCAGGGCCACGGCTTCGGGGTAGTTCAGTTTCAGGCCTTTGGCTTTGCGGCGTTCGGCCAGCAGGGCGGCGGTGAACAGCATCAGCTTGTCTTTGTCTCTGGGGGTGAGTTCCATGGATGACTCCGTTGTCTCTTATGCGTCAGGTAAGCCAGATTCTGGGTGTGTGGGCCGGTACGCCGGCGAGCAGAGGGCGCAGCAGGTGCCAGGCCTGTTCACACAGGGCCCAGGCTTCGTTGCGTTCGGTGCCTAGGTAGCGCAGGAGCAGCACGCCCCGGCGCCGGGTGACGGCCCAGCGGTTGTGGTCTGGTAACTGTGCTCTCAGCACGTCGATGGCGGCGGCTTCGTCGTCCAGCCCGACCGCCCAGAGCGTGGCCTGCACAGTGGCGCCACCCTGGCCCCAGGGGCCGTTGAACCGGCGGTGTTTCGGGTTCAGCAGCTGGCGCTCCAGCCACAGCGGCTGGCCGTTCAGGCTTAAATGGAAACGCTGTTCCAGTTCGCCGGTGGCAAACGGCAGGTCGCTGGCCGGGCGGCCCAGCGCGAGCACTTCCCAGCCCAGGGTTCGGGCGCCGGTTTCCAGTTCAATGGTGGTGGTTTGCAAACCACGGGAGCCGTCGAAGGCGATGGTTTCCTGGGGCAGGTATTCCAGGATCGCGTCTTTGGCTACCTGCAACCGGGTGTGCTGGCCCCAGGCCACGCCATGGCTGTCGGCCTTGTACAGTTTCGCCGCGGCCGGGGTGGTCAGAAGCGCGTGACCACCTTCGGCGACAGAGGCTTCGATGCGCAGTTCGTCGCCGCTCACCAGGCCGCCCGGCGGATGCAGCAGGTACACGTGGCAGCAGCCGGTTTTGCCCTCCGGGTAGAAGGGGCGCTGCACCCGCAGGGGGCCATGGTGGCGCCGGCGCACCAACCGGGTTACCGGCGCAGGTTCGCTCTCGGCGCGGGCTTCAAATCCCAGTTCCAGGGCCGCCGCCCAGCGCCGTTCGGTGTCGAAACGGTGGCCGGAGGCGTGGCGGTCGATGGCTTGGTAGGCGGTCATACGGTCAGGTGCTGTTTGATGAGTTCATCGGTCAGCCCGGCAATATCGCCTTCGGCCACGCGCCGGCCCCGGTCGAGGATGGCGAAACGGTCGGCGTATTTGCGGGCGAACGGCAGTTTCTGCTCCACCAGCAGCACGGTCAGGCCGTCTTCTTCAATCAACCGGCGAATCACCTCGCCAATCTGGGCCACGATGTTGGGCTGGATGCCCTCCCCCGGCTCATCGAGGATGAGCAGTCTCGGCTCAATCACCAGCGCGCGGCCAATGGCCAGCTGTTGCTGCTGACCGCCGGAGAGGTCGCCGCCCCGGCGGTGTTTCATTTCTTTCAGCACCGGGAACAGCTCGTAAATGCGCTCGGGGATTTGCTTGCTGCCATCGGCCCGCACCGCCAGGCCAGTGCGCAGGTTTTCCTCCACGGTCAGCAGCGGGAAGATCTGCCGGCCCTGGGGCACGTAGCCGATGCCCAGGCGGGAGCGGTCTTCGATTTTCTTTTTGGTGAGTTCCACATCCCGGGCAAACTCGATGGAACCGCTTTTCACGGTTTCCTCGCCCATGATGCATTTCATCAGCGTGGTCTTGCCCACGCCGTTGCGGCCCATCACACAGGTGCACTGGCCCTGAGGCACGTCCAGCTCCAGGTCCCAGAGGGTGTGGCTTTCGCCGTAGAATTGGTTGAGCTTTTCAATCTTGAGCATCAGGCCTCCTCCCCGAGATACACCTTGATCACGTCCGGGTCGTTGGAGACCTGGTCCATGGTGCCTTCGGCCAGCACGCTGCCCTGGTGCAGTACGGTGACTTTACGGGCGATGGAGCGCACGAAGCCCATGTCGTGTTCCACCACCACCACGGACTGTTTGCCCGCGAGACTGGTGAGCAACTCGGCGGTGCGTTCCATTTCCTGTTCGGTCATGCCGGCCACGGGCTCGTCCACCAGCAGCAGCCGGGGTTTCTGCATCAGCAGCATGCCGATCTCCAGCCACTGTTTCTGGCCGTGGGAGAGGATGCCGGCGGGCTTGTCGCGCAGCGCCTGCAAACCGATCATTTCCAGGATTTCGTCAATCCGGTCCCGGTATTCCGCGGTCATGATGGCGGTCAGGGTGGGCAGGATGCGTTTGTCGGCGGCCATGGCCAGTTCGAGGTTTTCGAATACGGTCAGGGCCTCGAACACGGTGGGCTTCTGGAACTTGCGGCCAATGCCCAGGGTGGCAATGTCCGGCTCGTTCATGCGCAGCAGGTTGTGGCGGCTGCCGAACCACACCGAGCCGGTATCGGGCCGGGTTTTACCGGTGATGATGTCCATCATGGTGGTTTTACCCGCCCCGTTGGGGCCGATGATGCAACGCAGTTCGCCGTCGTCGATGGTGAGGTTGAGGTTGTTGATGGCCTTGAAGCCATCGAAACTCACACTCACGCCTTCCATGTACAGGATCGGCCCGTGGCGCACGTCGACCGGCGACGCCACGGGGGTGAGAAAATCGAACACCTGGTCCCGGTTAGTGAGTTGTTCAAAGATGCTCATGCGGTGGCCTCCTGAGCGCCGGGCTGGTCATCGTCCTTCTGGCGGCGTTTCTGTAGCAGGCCGGCAATGCCCTTGGGCAGGAACACGGTCACCAGCACAAACAGCGCCCCCAGGGCGAACAGCCAGGCGTCTGGCATGACGCCGGTGAACACGGTTTTGGCGTAGTTCACCAGGATGGCGCCGATCACCGCCCCGTAAAGCGTTGCGCGACCACCCAGGGCCACCCACACCACGATTTCAATAGAGAACAGCGGCGAGAATTCGCTGGGGTTGATGATGCCCACCTGTGGCACATACAACGCGCCGGCCACACCCGCCAGCATGGCGGAGACCACGAACACAAACAGCTGCACCCGCTCCACCCGGTAACCCAGGAACCGGGTACGGGCTTCGGCATCGCGGCAGGCCACGCTGACCCGGCCCAGTTTGCTGGTCACAATGGCACGGCACACGACATAGCCCACCGCCAGCGCGATGCCGGTCGCCAGGAAAAGGCCAAGCCGGGTGGCGTCGCTGCGCAGGTTGAAGCCGAGGATGTCTTTGAAATCGGTCAGGCCGTTGTTGCCACCGAAGCCCATCTCGTTGCGGAAGAACGCCAGCATCAACGCAAAGGTGAGTGCCTGGGTGATGATGGAGAGGTACACGCCGGTTACCCGGGAGCGGAAGGCCAGGAAGCCGAACACCAGCGCCAGCAGGCCCGGGGCCAGCAGCACCATGATGAAGGCGAACCAGGCCATATCGAACCCTTGCCAGTACCAGGGCAGCTCCTGCCAGTTCAGGAACACCATGAAGTCCGGCAACACAGGATCGCCATACACGCCGCGATCACCGATCTGGCGCATCAGGTACATGCCCATGGCGTAGCCGCCGAGGGCAAAGAAGGCGCCGTGGCCCAGACTGAGAATGCCCAGATAACCCCACACCAGGTCCACCGCCACCGCCAACAAGGCGTAGCACAGGTATTTGCCCAGCAGGGTGACGGTGTAAGCGCTTACGTGCAGGGCACTGTCTTCCGGCATAAACAGATGCAGGAAGGTAACCAGCACCAGGGCGGCGAACAGCACACCAAGGAAAACTTGGGTGGAACGCTCCTGGAAGGGCCGGAGCAGCCAGGTTTGTGATGTCGCCATAACTCAGCCCTCCGCCGCCCGGCCTTTCTGCGGGAATAGCCCGCGTGGCCGCTTTTGAATGAACAGAATGATCAGCACCAGCACCATGATTTTGGCGAGGACCGCACCCGCCCAGGGTTCCAGAAGCTGGTTGATGGTGCCCAGGGAAAGCCCGGCAATGAGGGTGCCCCAGAGATTGCCCACACCACCGAACACCACCACCATGAACGAGTCGATGATGTAGTTCTGGCCCAGGTTGGGGCCAACGTTGGTGATCTGCGACAGGGCCACGCCCGCCAGCCCGGCCACACCGGAGCCCAGGGCGAAGGTCATAATGTCCACTTTGGTGGCTTTAATGCCCATGGAGCGGGCCATGGCCCGGTTCTGGGTAACAGCACGGACTTCCAGCCCCAGGCGAGTCTTGCGCATGATCAGCATCAGCCCGGCGAATACCACCAGGGCAAAGCCAATCACGTACAGGCGGTTCAGGGTGAGCGACAGCGCTTCGTTTACCATGATCGAGCCGCTCATCCACTCAGGCGTGACCACCGTGCGGTTGAGCGGGGAAATCACGGTGCGCACCAGCTGCTGCAGGATCAGGCTGATGCCGAAGGTGGCCAACAGGGTTTCCAGCGGGCGGCCCTTCAGGTACTGGATAACGCTGCGCTCAATGGCGATGCCCGCCAGCGCCGCCACCAGGAATCCGGCCGGGATGGACAGGATCAGGGCCAGGCCAGGCTGGCCCGGGAACAGTTGCTGCATGCCCCAGGTGGTGTAGGCACCGAGCATGATCAGCTCGCCATGGGCCATGTTGATCACGCCCATCACCCCAAACGTGATGGCCAGGCCAATGGCGGCCAGCACCAGTACCGAGCCGAGGGACAGGCCAAAATAGAGGGTCTCGGCAGCGCGGTTGAGTTTCAGTTTCTGTTCAATGCTGGCCAGGGCTTTTTCGGCCGCAGCCGCCAGCGCAGGGTCATCGCTGTTAACGGCATTATTCAGGGCGGCACGCACAGTCGGGTTCAGGCTGCCAGACAAAGTGGCCACCGCCTCAACATCGCCCTGCTCCACCTGGTAAATGGCCAGGGCATTGGTGAGCATGTCACGCACCTGGCCGTTGTCTTCCACCTGCAAACGGGCCTGCAGCTGGGTGGCCAGCGCTTCATTCACGTCGCCCAGCAGATTGCGCGCGGCATCAAGGCGTTGGCCTGGGTCGGCTACGGTCAGGTCGATAACCGAGAGGATGCCCTCGATGTCGGCCCGCAGGGCGTTGTTCACGCGCAGGCTTTGCAGATCCCGGCGCGACATTTCACCCAGGTCTTCGCCGGTCAGGGCGTCGGCGATCTGCCAGTTACGGCCCCGGTTGTTAACCACAATCACCAGGGCACCGGTGTCTTCAATCATCGCGAGTTTGCCGTCGCGAACGGCTTCCAGCCAGCCCCGGGCGCGTTCGTCGCCGGTTTCGGAGAGGGCTTTGAGTAAGTCGGTTTTTTCAGCTTGCCCGGCTTCTACGAGCCGTTTCAGCAGCGCTTCGGGCGCATCGGTCTGCGCCTGGGCATTCGCCAGTGTGGCCCCTAGGGCCAGACAGACAGCCAATACCATCCTGGCGAGCAATCGGTGAATGCTCATGATTCATTCCTGTTGGCTTGGGAATTCGGGAGCGGTGCCGGGCAGGCTCAGGCCTGCCCGGCTGTGCCCGGTTGGAGCTTAGTTGGAGGCGACGTCAGCCGAGCCACCACCGCACTTGCCAGTGACCACGTTGAAGTTGCCGCAGCGCAGAGGCGCTCGCCAGTCACTGATCAGGTCCTTGGAACCTGGCAGGAAGTCAGACCAGGCATCGCCAGCCACGGTAGACGGGGTCTCCCAGACCACGGAGAACTGGCCGTTGTCCTGGATCTCGCCAATCAGCACCGGCTTGGTGATGTGGTGGTTCGGCATCATGGTGGCGTAGCCGCCGGTGAGGTTGGGCACGCTCACCCCGATGATGGCGTCTTTCACTTCATCCACGTCGGCGGTGCCGGCTTTCTTCACCGCTTCAACGTACATGTTGAAACCGATGTAGTGGGCTTCCATCGGGTCGTTGGTGACGGCGGCATCGTCGCCCTTGTAGGCAACCCAGGCGTCGATGAAGTCGTAGTTGGCGTCGTTATCCACGCTCATGAAGTAGTTCCAGGCAGCCAGGTGGCCAACCAGCGGAGCGGTGTCGATGCCGGAGAGTTCCTGTTCACCCACGGAGAACGCAACCACGGGAATATCGGTGGCAGAAATGCCCTGGTTACCCAGTTCACGGTAGAAGGGCACGTTGGCGTCGCCGTTGATGGTGGAGACCACGGCGGTCTTCTTGCCGGCGCTGCCGAATTTCTTGATGTCAGACACGATGGTCTGCCAGTCCGAGTGGCCGAAAGGCGTGTAGTTGATCATGATGTCGCCGGCGGCCACACCTTTGTCTTTCAGGTAGGTTTCCAGAATCTTGTTGGTGGTGCGCGGGTAAACGTAATCCGTGCCCGCCAGCACCCAGCGCTCAACACCCAGATCGTTCATCAGGTAATCCACCGCTGGAATCGCCTGCTGGTTGGGCGCTGCACCGGTGTAGAACACGTTTTCAGACGATTCCTCGCCCTCGTACTGAACCGGGTAGAACAGCAGGCCGTTCAGTTCCTCTACCACCGGCAGGACGGATTTACGGGACACCGAGGTCCAGTTACCGAAGATCACGTCGACTTTTTCTTTTTCCAGCAACTCACGGGCTTTCTCCGCGAACAATGGCCAGTTGGAAGCAGGGTCAACCACCACCGGCTCCAGTTGGCGACCAAGCACGCCACCGGCTTCGTTCTGCTTTTCAATCAGCATCATCATGGTGTCTTTCAGTGCGGTCTCACTGATGGCCATGGTGCCGGACAGGGAATGGAGAATACCCACTTTGATGGGGTCTTCGGCGGCAAACGCGGTATTGATGGAACCGAGGGAGACAGACAGCGCCAATGCAGAGAGGCCCAGTTTCACGTGTTTTTTGATGCTCATGTTGTGCGTCCTTTTCGTTGGGTTATGAGTCGTCAACGCCTGAACCCCATAGCATCAGCTGTTCCAACACCACAGAAAATACTTTAAAAACATTATGTTATATATTGTTCAGCGCGCATTTCGTAATCGCGCCACAAGATAGCGCACTAACCTTTGCTTCAATTCAGTGCACTGGGCAACCAAGCGCGCTGTTTGTGTGCACGACGCTCGCAGCACCCAAACCATGAACCCAAATTCACCGAAATACTCACAACGATGTAAGACATCTCGCACACACCAACGAGCCGATGTCCGGTATTTCCCCCACTCATGTTCAGTAAAATGGCGGTTGTCAGGGATGATAAGCCAGCACGGACGTTGGCTCAGGGATGGAAACTCCACGGATTCAGGAGTTGCCCGAAGGACAGGGCTGCAAGGATGAACGCAAGGACGAAGTGCTCAGGATGATGCGCGCCTGACGGATCAGGCAGGGGTCAGCCACGGAATGTCGGGACTACACGGATCGTAGTCCCATTCCGTGCACTCAGGCTCCAACACCTACCTACCGCCCTACCAGCAACCACTCGCTGTCATGCCTGACTGTTCATAACAACATTATCGACACTCAGGAGTTCTCCGATGAAACACAACGCCCTTCTGGCAACCCTCGTTTTGCTGTTCAGCCTGGCCACCGGCTTTGCCTACGCCAACGAAGCTGAAACCATCAATATCAATACAGCCGATGTAGCTACCCTGGCCTCGCTGAACGGTATTGGCGAAGCCAAGGCACAGGCGATCATCAGTTACCGCGAAGAAAACGGCCCGTTTTCCGCCACCGAAGAGCTTGCCAAGGTGAAAGGTATTGGTGCCCGTACGGTTGAGAAGAATGCCGAGCGGCTCGCCGTAGAGTAAGACCCTGTCGGGCAGCCCCCGCTGCCCTTCCCTGCCCCTCTGGCGCAGCCATGCTGCCGCTGCTACCCTTGCCGGCCAACCAACACCAATCCGGCAGATTCAGATGATTCAAGGCGCCCTTTTGATTGCCCTGGCCGCGCTGCTCTGGGCCACCACAGGCATTGTTGCCAAGTTTCTGTTTACCGGCACAGAGCTTGAGGCCATCACCCTCGGTTTTCTTCGGCTGGTGGTTGCCCTGCCCTTCTTCTGGCTGCTGATGCGCCGGGAGCAGAAGCAACTGGTTGCCGCCCACCCCGGCCAGCAGGTTGCCGGCAGCTCGCTCCGTTCGCTGGGCCTGAAAGCCTTTTTGCCATTGGCCGCCCTTGGCCTGTTCCAGGCGTTTTACCAGGGCAGCTACCTGCTGGCCGTCGACCTGACCGGCGCTGGCATTGCCACCCTGATTTCCCTGTGCCTGCCGCCCGTCCTGGTGGCCATTCTGGCCGCGCCGCTGCTCGGGGAAAAACCGAACCTGCTGACGGTCATCGCAGCACTCGCCGCCATTGCCGGCACCGGCATGCTGGTGGTCAGCGATATGGATACCGCCGGTTCACTGCGCCTTGCAGGTATTCTGATGGCGTTGCTGGCTGCCGCCGTCTATACCGGCTTCACACTGACCAGCCGCTACAACTCTGCCGGCACACCGGTATTCACAACAGCGTTTATCTGCTTTGCCACGGCAGCGTTACTGCTGTTGCCGGTGGTTGCATTCAGTGGAGGTTTTGAAGGGCTGGACACTCTGGGGCTGAAGCACTGGCTGATGATTGTCTACATCGGCGTGGTGCCCACCTGCATCGGCTATGTGAGCTTTTTTAGCGGTATGAAAACCACACCAGCAACCTTGTCCAGCATTATCGTAACGCTGGAGCCGCTGTTTGTGGCGCTACTGGCCTGGGTGATTCTGGGGGAAGTGTTGGGGCCTGTCGGTATTGCCGGAGCACTGATTCTGACCATAGCGGTGATCGTGGCCTCCCGCTATGGCAAATCCCCGGATACCAGTGCCGAGCACTGATACCGGGGCTACCGCTGGTTAACACGCGCAGAGATCAGCTGTCTTTGCGCTGTTTTTCCAGCATGTTCGGCTGCAGGATTTCAATCCAGTAGCCGTCCGGGTCTTTGATAAAGGCCAGGCCTTTCATCTTTCCGTCGTCCGGCTTCTTCACAAACTCCACGCCCAGTTTTTCGAAACGCTCGCACGCGGCGTAAACATCCGGCACTGCAACACCGATGTGGCCAAAGCCCTGGGGCTGGTCGTTGCCATTGTGGTAAGCGAAGTCTGCATCGTCTTCGGTACCCCAGTTGTGGGTGAGTTCCAGCATGGCTTCGCGCCCGAAGGTGTAGGTTGTGCGATGGGCATCGTCTGCCGGTACAGATTGGGCCTGTTTGTCATCCAGATAGCCGAGGAAGTAGAGCGTGAACTTCATTTCCGGGAAATCCAGTTTACGCACCAGCCGCATCCCCATTACCCGGGTGTAGAAGTCCAGGGAGCGCTCAGGCTCTTTGATGCGCATCATGGTCTGGTTGAACACATAACCTTCGGTTTCCGGTACCGGAGCGTCGTAAAGACCGGGCGCCTGCTCGAAATGCTTGGGCATCTTGGTTTCCCCTTTGGTTTAGAGGGTGATTTTAAGGATTCAATCTCTATACCTGCGTGCTGCTGGCGCGGATTTCAAGGTCATAGACCGCTCCCATGCGACCAGCCGGTTTGTGAAACAGCGCACAGATACCCGCGCCCTCCCCGCCTAAAGTACACCTGTACAACAAATAACCACCGCAGCCTTGGTTGTGTTGTCCCTGCGGGCTTGTCAAAACAACAACAAATTGTCGAATGAAACCCGGGGCCAACATGTACCGCACCTATTCCAAATTGCCACTGACCGGCACGTTACTGGCCGCAGCCAGCTTGCTGCCCGTGCCTGCCGTTGCTGACTTCCAGCCGCTGAATGATTCAGCCATGTCGTCGGTTACCGGCCAGGCCGGGGTCACCATCGAGCTGGAAACCAAGCTGAACATCGACAGCCTGACCTGGACCGACGAGGGCACGCTCGGTGTGAACGGCATCCGCCTGTCCGGCCACAACGATTCCGTGCTCGATAACCTGAAACTGACGGTCGATATTGCCGGTGAGGGCGAAGTACTGACCCACGGCTTCTCTGAAATCGCCCGCCGGGCAGACGCCGGCCTGCTGGACAGCTCTGATCCCGATGTTGCCGATGCCCTGGCCCGCTACGCACTCTCCGGCGGTTACGGCAAGAAATTCAACAGCGGCGACCTGGTTATCCACCTGGGCGCCACCGATTACGGCGACCCGACCAGCCTGGCCGACTACCTGCAGGCAGTGGACTTCGAACTGGCCATCGACAGCGTGACCACCACCGGCTCGGAAGGCAGTGCCAACCTGTTTTCCAATATCTTTCTGCAAGGCTATGTCGGCCCGACGGACCTGGTGATTCGTAACGGTGGCACCTCTACCCGCACCCTGGCTAACGGCAACAGCGTCTCCGGCTCGGAGCTTCAGCTGGATACCCATTTTGAGATCACCAACGGCAGCCTGGACTGGGAAGCGGCAGACGTTATCCTGCTGTTCAATTTCGCCGCCGTCGGCATTGAAGGCCTGCAGATCCACAACCGCAGGGGCGACGATACCCTTGGCCACTTCGGTATGGCCCATGCCACCGCCCGCCTTGCGAAAGGCACCAGCGCGGGCTCCGGCAAAGACGGGCTGTCCATTCACAATGTAGAGTTCCGGGCTGACATCGACATGCCGGTATTCAAGATTGGTGGCACCAGCATCGGTTCGGTTCAGTTCACCGATTTCGCCATTACCGACACCACCATGATGGTGTACGGCCACTGACCAGAACCTAGTCCTGCACAGTGCACTGGACAACGCCCACGCCGGTCAGGGTAAACTGCTCGCCATGATACGGCGGGCAAGCAATGGCAAGCGAGACTGACGGCGACTACCAGAAACGGACCTCCTGGCGCAGGCTGACACTGTTCAGCCTGGTCTTCCTGCTGATGACCGGCGCGGGCCTCTATGCTGTATACGATCGCTTTGCCGGCCGCAGTTTCGAGTTTGATAACCGCCTGCTCTCCCCTACACTATTGATCCCGGCCGCGGCCCTGTTACTGGTGTATTACCTGGCCGATGGCCTGCGCCTGCACTACACCCTCCGGGCGCTCGGCCACCGGCTGCCCTTGCGCAAAGTATTCCGGCTGGTGTTTATCAACCTGTTCTTCTCCAACGTCACGCCCATGGCCACGGGTGGTGGCTTTGCCCAGATCTGGTACCTGACCCGCCACGGTGTGCCGGTTGCCCGCGCCACTGCCGCCACCACGATTCGCACGGTACTGGCGGTGATCTTCATTTTCTCCCTGACTCCGGTCTTTCTGCTCACGCTGGATGCACTCGATGGCGGGGTCTTATCGTCTGGTGTCAGCACGGCCCTGGCCGTGTTCGTAACCCTGTATCTGGGATTTTTTGCGGTGCTGCTGCTCCGCACCCGCTGGCTGATTGCCCCTCTGAGCGCCCTGATCGCCGGGCTTCGCAAGGCCCACCTGATCAACGCCTGCCGCCACGACCGGTGGCAGTTCAAACTGCGCCGGGAAATGCTCCGGTTTGCCCAGTGCTTCAGCGATTACCTGCAAGGTAACCCCCGCGACATCCTGCTCTCGGTGGGCTTTACCGCGCTGTTCCTGCTCAGCCTGTTCAGCTTTCCGGCGCTGCTGATCCATGGCCTGGGCTATGAGGTGAATTACCTAGTCACTCTGGGGCTGCTGGTGGTGACAACCTTCATCATGTACTTCTCACCCACCCCGGGCGCTTCCGGCATTTCCGAAGGGGTGTTCGGCAGTTTCTTCCGGGATATCCTATCGGGTAACCACCTGGTGCTGGTCACCATTGCCTGGCGCTTTCTGACGATCTACCTGGGTATGCTGATCGGCCTGCTGGTGATGCAAAGGGAACTGATCAAAAGCCACCGGAGCGTGTCATGACCCGACGAAACCCGCTGAAACTCCTGTTTTACCTGTGCCTGGTAATTGTCGTGGCCTTGATCGGCTACAAGGTGTACCTGAATTTCTTCAAGCAGGATTTCGAAGCCCTGCACAGCGAGCAGGTGGAGCGAATCCACCAGCGCACACCACCCGGCGAAGGTATCCGCTTTGCGGTAGTCGGCAACATCAACAATTCGGTCGGCATTTTCGAGCGGCGCTTTATTCCGGAACTGAACCAGGCCGGCCTGGATTTTCTGGTTTCCGCCGGCAACGCGGTCAGCGGCGGTGGCGAAGACAAGTACCGGGCGCTATACGGCACCCTGAGCCACCTGGAGATTCCCTACTTACTCACCTTCGGGGCCCACGAATACGAGGACTTCGGCAGCTTCCGGTTCTACGACCACTTCGGCCCGCACTTCTACAGCATCCGCACCGGCAACACCCGGCTGATTTTTCTCGACAGCACCGGCAAAACACCCTGGCGCTGGCAAATACGCTGGCTGCGGGACCTGCTGGCCCACGACACCAGTAACGCCCAGATCCTGTTTGTTGGCCACCCGCTGTTGCAACCGCAAACCCCGACCCTGTTTGACGGAGAAGAAGACTACTTGCAGCCGGAAGCCTTTCGCCAGGCGTTGATGCAGCTGGTGAAGGAGCAGGAAATCGCCCTGGTGCTTTCCGCCAACCTGTCCCTGTATGACGAACAGGAGATCGACGGCACTCCCTACATCACGACCGGCGGCGCCGGAGGCCTGGTACTCAACACCGAAGAAAGCTTCTACCACTACGTTGAGGTGTCGGTCTCGCCGAACGGCGAGGTGCAGCACCAGATGCAGCGCCTCGAGGTGGGCCAGCACCCCCTCTGGAAACGGCTGGAAGGTTTCTGGTTCTTTATCTACTCCCTGTTCTATACCGGCTTTTTGAACTTCATCCTGATTGTGTCCGTGTTTGTGGCCATCACCATCAAGCTGTACCAGGTGATCTTCATCGGCAAAGACTACTATCCGGACTACGACCTGGACCCTACGCCCTGGCTGGAGAAACCGTTACGGGTGGCCATGTTTACCAACAACTACCTGCCGTTCATTGGCGGTGTGCCGATTTCCATCGAACGATTGCGCAACGGGCTGGAGCAACTGGGCGACAGCACCCTGGTTGTCGCGCCAAAATACCGCGACCAGTCTGACCAGGAAGATGCGGTGGTTCGAGTGCCCTCGCTTCTGGCCATGGGCGAGAAACGGGAGTTCCGGCTGGCCAATATCTTCCTGGCCCGCATTCGCAAACAGGTTCGGGCGTTCCGGCCTGATGTGATTCACCTGCATCATCCGTTCTGGCTCGGCAGCCTGGGGCTGTTTATGGCCCGCCAGCTCGGCGTTCCGGCCATCTACACCTACCACACCCGGCTGGAGCACTATGCCCACTTCGTGCCCCTGCCCGGCATGCTGTTCCGCAACCTGATTTCTCACGCGTTGATCAAGCGTTTCGCTAACCGCTGCGATGGGGTGATTGTGCCCACCTACTCCACCGAGGAATACCTGCGCATGATCGGGGTAACCACGCCCACCTTTGTGCAGCCCACCGGCATCGAGTACCAGCGCTTTCAGTCGGTAGAAAAAGCCGACGTTGACGCCCTGCGCAACAAACTGGGGCTGACCAACGAGAAGGTTTTCATCAGCGTGGCGCGGTTGTCTAACGAGAAAAACATCGACTTCATGATTGAAGCCATCGACCGGCTGAGGAAAGAAACCAGCATACCGTTCCGCTTCCTGATGA
The DNA here is from genome assembly GCF_000475255.1 of Marinobacter sp. ES-1. Classification (NCBI taxonomy): domain Bacteria; kingdom Pseudomonadati; phylum Pseudomonadota; class Gammaproteobacteria; order Pseudomonadales; family Marinobacteraceae; genus Marinobacter; species Marinobacter sp. ES-1. The sequence continues at coordinate 44,809 of NZ_AXBV01000060.1, read as the reverse complement.
TCGGCGACGGGCACCAGCGGGACCGCCTTCAGAAAAAAATTGAAAGCCTGGGCCTGGCAAGCCATTTCACCCTGGCCGGTGCCGTGCAACCGGAGGAGATGTCGCTCTGGTATAACCTGGGGGATGCCTTTCTGTTCGCCTCCAAATCCGAAACCCAGGGCATGGTCATCCTGGAGGCCATGTCTGCCGGCTTGCCGGTGGTGGCTGTTCGCGCCAGTGGCATTGAAGACGTGGTGCGCGACGGCCTGAATGGCTACAAGACACCGGAGAACCAGGCTCGCTGGCTCGAGAAGGCCCGGCAACTGCTGGAAGATGACGCACTGCGTGCGGAACTGTCCGACAAGGCCCGCAACTTTGCCGCTGACTACTCCATCGAACAGTTTGCCCGGGATGTCCGGGGCATTTACGCCACCAGCCTGGCGGCCAGGCAAAAGCGACACTGACCCGCCCACCCCGGTGTTGGGCACAGCCGCCTGATCGGTTTACACTGAAAGCGCGTAAGCGGTATCAGCAACGTCACTTTCAAGACTGGAGAAGCCTGTGAGCGGTATACCTGTTGGCATCAGCACCTGCCTGCTCGGCAAGGAAGTTCGCCACGATGGCGGCCATAAACATTCCCGTTACTGCACCCAGGTGCTGTCAAAGCATTTCGAGTTCCGTTCTATCTGCCCGGAGCTGGAAGCGGGCCTTGGCGTGCCCCGCCCGGCCATTCACCTGCGCGAGCACGAAGACGGCCTGCACCTGGTTGAAAGCAAAGGCACCAAAGACCACACACAACCCATGCAGGACTTCATCCAGCAGGTTTTGCCCTCCCTGGAGAACCTGCGCGGCTATATCCTGATGGCGAAATCCCCCAGCTGCGGCATGGAGCGCATCAAGATCCATAACGCCGAGGGCGCCTTCATGCATCGCGATGGCCGGGGCATGTTCGCGGATGCCCTGATGAAAGCCTACCCGCTGATGCCGGTGGAAGAAGAGGGCCGCCTGCATGACGACATGCTGCGGGAAAACTTTATCGAGCGTGTGTTCGCCTACGACGACTGGATGCAGAACGTGGCCGGCGACCAGCTCACCAAGCAGTCACTGCTGGAGTTCCACCAGCGCCACAAGTTCACCCTGCTGGCCCATTCTGAAAAGATCTACCGCCAGTTGGGGCCGATGCTGGCCGATTTGAAGTCCGAGCCGCTGGCGCAGATTGCCGAGCGCTATATTCACGGCTTTATGGAAGCCATGACCCAGAAAGTGAGCCGGGGCTCCCACGTGAATGCCATGCAGCATTTGCTGGGCTACCTGAAAGACGGCATGTCCGCCGAAGAGAAAACGGTGCTGCTGGAGCAGATTGAAGCCTACCGGCGCGGCGAGATCCCGCTGGTGGTGCCAATGACACTGCTGCGCCTGGCCCAGCGCAAGGAGCCGGTAGACTACCTGCACACCCAGAAATACCTGACCCCCTACCCGGACGAGCTGGGGCTGCGAAACAACGTATAACCGGTTTCCGCAAACAAAAACGGGGCAGATGGTTGAACCACCTGCCCCGTTTTTTTAACCGACGCTGCTCAGAAACCGTAGAGCAGAGACAGCGACGTTTCGGTATCAGTCTTGTCTGAGCCTTCCGGCGCATCCGACACATGCTTCACCCGGAATGCCACTTTCATGGACAGCCTGTTCACGATGGTGCTCTGCAAGGAGGTCTCAGACTGGGTGATGGTGTTGTTGTCATCCAGGCCGATTTCCGTGCTCAGTTTCTGCCGGAACAGGGAGGTTTCAGACAAACCGTAATCGAACTGGCCTGCCAGCCGCGCGACGGCTTCTTCTTCCACGTCACGACCGGTGTCCACGTCCATCTGCTTGAGCTTGTTGTAGCGATAACCGGCGCCGGCAGACAGGTCCAGGAAGGAACGGTCGCCAGACTGCCACACCCGGTTGCCATAACCGGTGGTCAGGGTGGATTCAAAGTCGTAGCCGGAGAAACGGTCATCTTCCCAGGACCCGCGAACAAACCAGTACTGCTGGTCGTCGAACTTGTAGTCGGCTTCCAGTGCGGCCTTGTATTCCTCGGCGGTGGTTTGGTCTTCAGCCTCGGTGTACTTGGAGCTGAAATCGCCGCTGTTACGCCAGGTGTCGGTTTCGTGAATCAGCCCCAGCCGGCCGTTCACCTTGGTTTCCTCACTGTTACCGGAGGTCACCAACACACCCAGTTCGGCTTCGCCTTTCCAGTTTTCACTTTCCTGGGCATGAACCATCGGGGCCAGTGCCATACAGGCGACTACCAGCGGTTTCCTGATCAACATAGTTTCTCCTTGGTTGGGTTTTTCTTCAATTCGACGCAGACTTACGTGCGTTTTCCCCCTCCAGACTTCTGCGGGCCTGTTGCTCCCGTTCGGCCTTCTTGCGGGCCTTGCGCTCGGCAATAATGCGGGCCGCTTCGCCACCCACGTGGGCTTCACCACGCTCTTCGGCAAGGCGCATCTGGCGCTCACGCTCCTTGAACCGGGCTTTCTGCTCCTCGGTCAGGGAGTCGATGCACTGGTGGCAGCTCACACCCTGCTCGTATTCCGGGCGCTGTTTGTCTTCTACGGTAATGGGCCGGCGGCAGGCGTGGCACTGGTCGTAATCACCACGCTCGAGGTTGTGGTTGACGGTAACCCGGTCATCAAATACAAAACACTCGCCCTGCCACAGGCTCTGCTCCTGAGGCACCTCTTCCAGGTACTTCAGAATGCCGCCCTTGAGGTGATACACCTCGTCAAACCCCTGTTCTTTCAGGTAAGCGGTGGACTTTTCGCAACGAATGCCGCCGGTACAGAACATGGCGACTTTCTTGTGTTTTTGCGGGTCCAGATTCTGTTTCACATACTCGGGAAATTCCCGGAAGGTGTCAGTGGCCGGATTGACGGCGTTTTTGAAGGTACCAATCTCCACTTCATACTGGTTACGGGTGTCGACCAGCAGCACTTCCGGGTCTGAAATCAGGTCGTTCCATTCTTTGGGGTCTACGTAGGTACCCACGACGCGTTTCGGGTCGATACCTTGCACGCCCATGGTGACGATTTCTTTCTTGAGTTTGACCTTGGTGCGCTTGAACGGCTGGAATTCGACGAAGGATTCTTTGTAGTCCACGCCATCAAAGCGGTCGTCGCTGGCGATCCAGGCTTTGACGGCGTCGATGCCTTCACGGCTGCCGGCGATGGTGCCGTTGATGCCTTCGCGGGCCAGCAGCAGGGTGCCGTGGACGTCTTTTTCCAGCATGAGGTTCAGTAGGGGCTGGCGTAGGTCTTTGTAATCATTCAATACTGCGAACTTGTACAGTGCGCAGACAACGATGTTGTTGCTCATGGTTTTCTCCTGCGGGCCGGATCGTAAATCCGGAGCATGGTTTGTGGTGTTCACGGAAGGGGGCAGAGTTTAACCAACTGGGTGTTGGGTGCAAGTTGGGGGTTTACGTAATTTTCTGCCTTGGGGCCCGCCGATGGCTGGGAGGCCTTTCCAAAAGACGCTGTGAATACGTCCCTGTACGCTCCGCTCCGCCATCCATGGCTACGCAGGCTTTTGGAAAGGCCTCCCAGCCACCGGCTAACTCTTCAGTTTGCCGTCAGGCCAGTATCGCAAAACGGAATTAGTCACCGGAGCTGTTGAGTTCGCGCTCAACAACTGCAGACAGTTGCCCCCAGCCGGGGCGGGTCAGCTGGATGTTGTCCACCATCACTGTCGGAGTGCTGGAAACACGCATTTGAACGGCAACCTGCAAACTCTGTTCTACCGCTTCTTTGTGCAGTTCGGTTTCCAGGCACCGGCGGAAGCGGCGTTCTTCAAGGCCAAGGCCGTTGGCGTAGCGGGTGAAGGTGGCTACCGGGTCGTTGGAGCCGCTCCATTCGCCCTGAGCGTCGTAGAGTTTGTCGTGCATGGCCCAGTATTGGCCCTGGTCACCGGCGCAGCGGGCAGCCTGGGCGGCGGGCATGGCGTTCTGGTGTTGGCGCAGGGGGAGGTCGAAGTAAACGAAGCGGACTTTGCCGGTTTCGACGTATTCCTGCTTCAAACGCTGGCTGGCTTCGGCGAAGCGGGCGCAGGCGGGGCACTGGTAGTCGGCAAATTCACGCACGACAACTCTGGCGTTTTCGGGGCCAACGGAGGTGCCGTACTGGTCAAGGAAGGCCGGGAAAGGTTCGGCGTTCGCGGCGGCCACCGGCAGTTCGTCGGAGGTCGGGGTCGGCGGGGTTGTGAGGAAGTACAGGGCGGCGGCCACAGCCGCAACAACCACCAATGCACCTGCAATCAGCAGGGGCTTTTTGTTGTTTTTCCTGGCTGGCGAGGGGGCGCCGGTTTGTTTGCGTCGTTTGGCTTCACCCATCTGGGACTCCTTGTTATACGTTCGGAAACTGGCGGGCGAAGGTTTGGAGTTCCGGGAAGAACGTCAGGAAATTCGCCTCGAGTTCCGGCTCATTGTCCCGAATTTCGTCAATTATTCCAGTGAATTGGTTGGGGAAGCGGATGCGGCCGGCGACCCGGTCCAGGGCGAAGCCAATATTGCCGAGGTCCTGGTAGGCGCCAAACCAGTCGTGCTCCACCATACGGCGGGTGACTTTGACCATGGCAGGCGGCATGACCTGTTCGTGGCGTTGCAGCTCTTGATAGACCGTCTGCACAAACTCCCCACTCTCGCAGTCAGCAAACCGGCACCAGTGCCGCAACAGGAAGTGGTCGTAGAGAATGTCCAGAGCCACGCCGGCAAAGCGGCGACGTTCTTTGGAGAACAGCTGCTTGCTGGCGAGGACTTCCGGATGTTTGTCGGTGAATACATCAACGGCCAGGTGGTGGCGAACGCCTTCCAGTACCGGGGGAGGCAAGGCCGACCAGTCCACACCCCGGGAGAAATCTCCGAGGATGCTGCCCACACGTGCCTCGGGGGAGTCTGGGGCGAGGAAGGTGTGGGCGAGGTGGTTCATGCTTGGGCCTTAGTCATCATCGTCTTCTGCGCATTCCAGCTCATCAACAACGTAGCCGGTGCTGCCGCCCTCCAAATATTCTACCTCGACAATATCGCAGTCCGGGACGGGCTGGGTGTTATTCAGCACCAAGCCCAACACCTTTATAGAGCCTGAGCCAGTGTAAGTTCTATCAATCCTGCCGGTAAGCTCATAATCTGGGCTGCTATCGCTTTCTACCTCCACCGTGAGCGCTTCCAGGAAGACGTTTCCATCATTGCCGGTGCGCTCTATACCCTCCACTTCAGCCGAAACACCCGGAGAAATGGAGGATAAGCCATCATCGAACTCAATCACGGTGGAATTTGTCAAAACAACGATAACACCGCCGATATCCCAACTGTCAGGCAGGCGGCCCGCTTTTATAACAGAAGCCTCAACCTCCGCATTCCCTTCAAACAGCTCAACCTCTTCCGCCACTATAGTGCCATCACGGAAGTCACCCTCCACTCTGACGAGCATATTGTCCGTCAGCTGGTCTCGATCAAGATCGTCAAATTCTGTGTCTGACGTGATCGAGACGGCAACGCCGTTAACGAAGAAGCTTGTTGCACGAGGCGTGTAATCAGAAACCGTACCGGTAATTTCAATATCCTCGCCCTCTTGCCCCTCGTAACGGCGATCATCGGCCGGGCGAATGGTCCTTGCGGTTATGATTGCACCGTCATACTCACCTTCAACTTCAATACGCTGGCCAGCCTGCCCTATCGCATCAGCAGTCAAACCATCAGCGAAAACGCTGTCGCCAGGAACGATGATTCTTTGTGTCCCGATCAGCAGGTCGCCAGAATCGTAACGCCCAAGGCCCTCCAGCTCGACCAGGTTCTCGGGCAAAGTGTCCAGCTCACCGATATAGCTCGCCCGATAACTATTCCCGGATGGCCATGCACTGATTCGAACCCGCTTGCCTTCGAGAGCGCTTGCATCTGCAAACTCGTTATCCAGCCGGATAACGGTGCGTCGGTCGAACGAAATAGTCTGGCCCAGAACGGAGAAGGTACCTGCCTCCGGCGATCCGGAGGAGTCGACTGTCGTTACCGAGACATTAGCCGCGGTACCACGGAAAGTGTCATCGTATTCGAGGGATTCGGCTGTACCCGTGCCGTCCGGGCTCCATTCCCCCGCAACACGAAGAATCATGCCTTTTTCAAGATCATCTTCGCTGGACAGGCCGTCGTTATTTTCAACACGCCGATTCAGAATGTTGCTGGTCTCAAACTTCACCCCATTCACAAACACACTACCAAACCCGGAAACCGGCCCAACACTGGAGCCGGTGCCGCGAATGCCGCCGTCGGCTATACCGATACCGCCGCCTCCACCACCGCCACAGGCGCTGAACGCTGAAAATACCGAAGGCCACAGGTGCGATTGCCAGAGAAAGGCGTTTACGGAGTTGGTCAGACGTCATTGTGCTCTCCCGCCAGCCATCCGGGCCGGCAATGGTTATCAGGTATCGTTGAAGCGGCGGCGTGGAATGCCGTTGCTGAACAAGTCTTCAGGCTCAGCCAGTACCGATTCCGGTTCAGGCTGCCCCGCAGGAGCATAGGCGCTGCGTCTTAACAGAACATGACCGCTTTCCAGGGCCTCGACAATGCCCTTGCGCAGGAGTTCGTTCAGCACAACGGCAGACACCAGTTCGGGGTTGGCGCAACGCACCAGGTCGGTAAAGGCGTCATCCCCTTCGGCCAGGGCCAGCAGTATTCTGGGCTGGTGCTGCTCATCCAGGAAGTCACCGGTTCCCAACCAGCAGTTGATCACCTGCCGGGCTCCGGGTGACAGCAAGGTGGTCACCAGCCCGGTCGGCTGCCATCGGGCTGGCTCCACCGTTGTGATCTTCGGGCTCATGAGCGTTTATCTCCGCTGGTGTCCGGTTGTACCGGTTCTTCGAAATAGAAAATGCCAACGCCGGTACGCACTTTTTTGGCGCTTTCACCCTGGTTTCCAGACCCTTGCCGGTCATGGGGCCCCAGCCAGTCGTCCAGTTGTTCCAGCAGCGCCTGGGACCGTTCCGCCGAAATCTCCCGCCACCGTTCAATCACGTCTGCCGGAATGTTGTCGTAGGTCAGGGTCCGCTGGAACAGCGGCGGATGTCCTGCCGAACGGCTGATCAGGTTGTGATCGATGGTGGCTACAAGATCAGATACGTCTTCACCGAAGATTTGGAGCATATCCTCACTGTCACCGGCCGGTACGTAAGCTCGTTGTTTTAGCTGGAGCCTGCCGGAGTCCGGCTCTACCACAGCCACGCCCACCCGCATCAGCTCATCCAGCACAGCCCGCGGCGTCATGTCTCCACTGTACTTGCGTACCAGTTCAGTAAAGCTGCCGGCACCTTCAAAATCCAGCATGGCGGGCTGTTTGTCGTCAGCCTGATAAGCCGGATCGTGCACCCAGCCAGACACCACACGGGAGGCCCGGTTGGCGTTAGACCGGGATTCCCGCACAGGGTTCTGGCCCGCCAGGATTTCCCGCTGGCGTTTGACTTCCTTGCGGGTCAGGCCGGTCATAACCGCTGCCCGGGAGTCCGTGGGTTTGCGCCGGCCATCACTGAAATCTTCCAATGCCGCTTCCACATAGGCGCGTTTGACCAGTTCGGAGAATTCGCCGAAAGGCACACCGTTGCGCAACAGCAAACGGGCCAGGGGCCGCAAAATGCGGAACAGTGCTTTGTGGAGGGGGTTGGCATTGGCATCAGTCATGTTTGGGATTGTATTCCCATAGCGATTGTAAAAGCCAGAACGGGCCGCCAGCACTGCGGCCCGTTTCGGGATTACCGGTCAGTCGTCGTCACCGTCATCATCGTCCTCGTCTTCACGCTCGATGGTGAAGGCTTCCAGGTATCCGTCCCGGCGGCGACCCTCCACTTCTACATAGTCACCGACCATGAAGGCGTTGATATCGTCTACCCGGCTACGGCGGCCACCGTCATCGTCGTCATCATCAATCAGGGTGCTGGCCGTGAGTTGAACCCGAACGCCGCTGACAATCAGCACTTCACTGGCCAGGTCGATCTGCTCGATCCGGCCTTCCACCTCGTCATCGCCTTCCCGGCCTTCAATTTCCTCGGCCAGCAAGACACCGTTGCGGAAGTCGCCCTCTACCTTCACAAATACACCGTCCTGCAGGCTGCTGGCGCTGATGTCATCGAAATCAGTGTCGCTGTCGATCTGCACCGGCACACCATTGATGCGGAAGGTTCGGGTACTGCTGTCGTAGTCGTAGAGATCACCGGAGATTTCGACGTCATCGTCGTCATCAAACAGGTCGTCTTCATCGTCAATTTCTTTGGCCATCAGGATGCCAGCCTGCAGATAGCCTTCCACTTCTACCGCCATGCCGTCGCTCAGGTCATCCAGGTCGAAGTCGTCATCACCACTGGCCAACTCGTAATTGACGGAGAAATCGTTAATGGTGAAAGTTCGGGCTATGGCATCCAGGTTTTGTACCACGCCTTCCAGCTCAGCCTCATTGTCATCGTCAAAATCCAGTCCGCTAACCCTGGCGCCCACATAACTGGCCCGGAAGCTGCCATCGTCCAGCCGCCAGCCGCTCACCCGCACCCGGTAGCTCGCTGGGCTGGCCGCCAGTTGCTCCGGGGTTGCGCCACGGAAGACGGTTTCATTGGTCAGGCCAATCAACTGGCCCAGCATTTCAAGCTGGCCGGTATTGGCCGAGGCGTCCCAGCTTGCCGCGGTCAACGGGCCACGCAGGGTGTCGTCGTAGGAAATGTCATCGGCCCGGCCTTCACCCCGGTCGTCCCAACTGCCTTTCACTTTCAGGATCATGCCCTTGTCCAGCTGGTCTTCCCGCTCGAGCCCGTCATCGCTGTCCACCCTGCCATCGGTGGTAAAGCGAGTGCCGTTCACATACACACTGCCAAAACCGGTAATCGCACCCACGCTGGTACCCTGGCTGCTGGCACTGGTGTCAGCGGAACCGGAAGAGCCGGAGCCACCACCGCCACAGGCCGCCAGGCCACCCACCAAAGCTCCGGCCACCGCCAACTTGATCGCTTTCGAAAGTCCGTTACGTTTCATGTTCCATCTCCAGGCTGATTTCACTCAATCCGGCGCATGCTCACTGCGCGCCGCCAGTTTGGGATATTTTTCCCAAACCGTGAAATGGGAAAAATATCCCAATTTTTGAGATTGTCCAGTTTTTGTTCATGAACTTTTTTTGAACCTGACCGGGCAACGAACGTATACAGCAGAAGAAACACAAACCTGGAGACTGGTTATGCTGGGGTTCTTGAAAAGCGATCCGAAGAAGAAACTGCAAAAGGCCTATGAGGAAAAGCTGGCCAAGGCTTTGCACGCGCAACGCAACGGCGATCTACGCAGCCACGGCACCTTGATGGAGGAAGCTGAAAAGATCTACGCGGAAATTCAGAAGCTGGAAAAAGCTGGGGGCTGACAGCAACGCTCAGCCCCCGGCCGGTTGATTATTCGCCCATTAGCTGGCGAATCCGCTGATTGAGCCGGTTGACCTCCCGGCGCATATCCTGCACTTCGTCCAGAAGCTCCAGCGACATTGCCAGCCCTGGCAGGTTGAGTTTCAGGTCGCGCTGCAGGCGACGGGCTTTCTGGAGGCGGCTCAGTGCGGCCACATCGAACTGCCACTGGCGGACCTCCGGCCCTTCCTCCAGCGGAGTAATAACGCCGTAGTTCACCAGCTTGATCACAAACTCGGCATGGCAGTCTCCCCGTTCGCAGATCTCGCGCAGGGTAAAGGTGGTGCCATCTGCATCGGTGACTTCCACGGTCAGAATCCGGTCTTTACTCGTCATGTTCGCCTCCCTCACACGTGCAGCTTGCTGCGCGGATCAAACCCTTTCTCCAGCTCAGCCAGCTTCTCGTAGAGTTTCTCGGCTTCCGCCGTGTGCTGCTCGGGCATGGCCACTTGCAATACCACAATCTGGTCCCCGGGATGCTTGCCCGGGAACCCCTTGCCCTTAAGCCGGAGCTTGCGCCCGCTGGTGGAGCCCTTGGGTACTTTCACATTTACCTTTCCGCTGACCGTCGGCACCGTCACCGTAGCGCCAAGTGCCGCCTCCCAGGGTGCAACCGGTACCGTCACCAGCACATCCCGACCCTCGATGGAGAAATGGGGATGAGGTGCCAGTTCAATCTCAATGAACAGATCGCCCGGCTCGCCACCGCCTACACCGGGCGCGCCCTGGCCTTTCAGGCGAATGTGCTGGCCTTCACGCATACCAGCGGGAATCTTGACCTTCAGGGTTTTCTGCCGCGGCATCATGCGGCCATGGTCGTCGACTTCGTGCACTGTGAACGACACCTGTTTTTCGCAGCCGTTGAAGGCTTCTTCCAGAAACAGGGCCAACCGGGCATGAACATCTTCGCCGCGCATTCTCACGCTCTGGCGAAACCCGCCACCAAAGTCAGCGCCAGAGAAACCACTGCGCCTGCCGCCGCCAAAAATCTCCTCGAAAAACTCACTGAACTGCCGGGCATCGGCTTCGGTATATCCGCCGCCACCAAAGCCGGACGCACTCTGCCAGCCCGGTGGTGGCTGGAAGGAACCATCGGCCCGGGCGCCGTATTTGCGCAGCTGGTCGTACTCGGCCCGCTTTTCCGGGTCTTTGAGCACTTCGTAGGCCTCGCCCACGTCCTTGAACTTGTCGCTGGCGTTCTCTTCCTTGCTCACATCCGGATGATATTTGCGCGCCAGCTTGCGGTAGGCCTTCTTGATGTCCTCGGGCGTAGCCGACTCGCTCACCCCCAGAACGGCGTAATAGTCTTTGAAGTCCATGTAACTCCTCGCACCTGATCAAAACGTGATCTCTGACTCTTTATATTTGTCGCTGGCAGAGAAATTACAAGCTGGGCTCCGGTTTACTTGCCGCAGATCAACCAGTGAGACCCCGGTCACACCGGACAGGCAATGGCCGGATCTGACAAGCCAATCAGCCCCTTCACCCTACGCGAACCCGGGAAATCTGGTCGATAGTTCTGAGGCTGTACCTATAGACGATCCGTCTATCCCTTACTCAAGGAGCTATAACAATGACAAAGCAAGCAAATTACCGCCCGCAGCCTGCCGGCCAATGCATTAAACCGGTTCTGGCACTGGCTGCCATCCTGCTGTTCTCCGGCTGCAGTGAGCTCGGATACCTGCTGAGCAACGACAAAGTGACCGATGCCGACAACGACCAGGTAGTCTTTGTGGGCGATTCCATTTTTGCCCTGTCTGGTGAGATCCAGAACCAGCTGGAAGCCAGGGCCGGTGAAACCTTCCGCCGCTACACAGTTTCCGGTGCGGAGCTGTCAGGCGAGCTGATTGCCCCGTCTATTCCCCAGCAGTTCCGGGATGCGGTTGCTGATAACCCGGACATCGAAACCGTGGTGGGCGACGCCGGCGGCAATGACATCCTGATTCCGGCCATCGCCCTGAACTCCAATAACTGCAAAACACCCTGGTGGCGCTTCGGCCGGCTGAGCAAACAGTGTCGGGATTTCATCGATGATATCTACGTAGATGCTGTCGACTTTCTGAACGAGATGGCCGAAGCCGACGTCCAGAATGGCATTCTGACCGGCTACTACTACACCAAGAACGGCCTGTTCCGGCTGGACGACATGAAAGAGGCGGTCGACTACGGTAATGCCACACTGGCCCGGGCCTGCGAGAACTCGGTACTGGACTGCACGTTTGTGGATCCGCGCTGGGTGATCAACGACCGGGACATCATCTTTGATGGTATCCACCCGGCGGATAGTGGATCGAAAAAGATCGCTGATCTGATCTGGCCGAAACTGCAACCGCTTCTCTGAGGCCCCCGTGTCCCGGCCGGAAAACGGCCGGGACCGTATTCGGCAAGACCAATCGCAGGACCGCTGCAATGAAAGTACTCAACTCCGTATTGGCGCTCGGTGCCCTGGCCTTACTGGTTGCCGGCGGTACGCATTACTGGCCCGAGTTATCAAAGACAACGACCAGGCAGGTGCCCGACAGCTCCGCGCCTTCACATGCGGCCGCGACGCCCACCGCCGAGCTAACCCAAAGCGGCGACCAACGCGTTGTTGAACTGGCCGTTAAGTACCTGGAACTGTACGGCGACACCATCACCGAGCCGGCCACCCAGGCACGTCTGTATAACGAACGCCGAAACCTGTTGGCGCGTTATCCGGATTCCGGTAACGAGCTTTTCCAGTCCGCCATCACCACGGCTTTTCCGGAGCTGGCCGACAGCATTTTCGCGTTAATGGCCAAGCTGGACCGCTACAACCGGTGGCTCGACAATCACGAGCTTCGTTTGCAGGGGCTGCCAGACATGGAACGCTACGCCGAACTCTGGCAGCAACGCGAAGCGATTTTCGGCCCGCTGGCAAGCCAGATCTGGGCCGAGGAACAAAACCCGGTGGAAGCGAAATCGGACCAGTTCCAGCAAACTCTGGCGCGGCTGGACCAGGCCAACCAGATGCCACTGACCGAACTGGCTCACCAACTTCAGACCACTGCCGACGAACTCTATGGTGCCGATCTGGCCCGGCAACTGGCGGGTTCCGGCGCGACCGGCCACGCCCTGTTTGCCATGGACAGCGTTCAACAGCAGCTCGCCAGCCTGCCAGCAGACAAGCGCCAGCAAACCATCAACGCTCTGCGCCGCCAGATAGGCTACTCCGAAGAAACCGTTCGCCAGTTGGCCGAGGAAGACCAGCGCCGGGAGGAAAAATGGCAGAAAGGCAAAGCCTACATGGCCGAAAGGCGCGCTTTGGAGAACCGCCTCAACGGCGACCAACTGGAGGCCGCGTTAACGGATCTTCGCCAGGAACATTTCGGGTTTTCTGCTCCGACCATCGAACGGGAAGAGGAAGAGGGCTTTTTCAGGTTTGAGCGCGAACGCCGCTACGGCTTGAATTAGCAAGCTAACGTCCATCCTCATAATCGCTTATTGCCGTTAGCACACCCAACCCTGACAATGGCGGGCTTTCTCTTCCCTGATTGGATCAAGGAGATCAGATTGAGCGCCGCCAACCACAATTCTGAGTCCGGCCTTCCAACCTGGCTGATCGTCTTTGCGCTGGCGATGGGCGGCTTTGGTATCGGTACCGGTGAATTCGCCATCATGGGGTTGATGCCCAATGTCGCCCAGGATCTCGGCGTTTCTGAGCCACAGGTAGGCCACCTTATCTCCACCTATGCGCTGGGCGTAGTAGTCGGCGCACCCATTCTGGCCATTCTCGGTGCGCAACTGTTCCGGCGGCAGCTGCTCATTCTTCTGATGTCCTTCTACGCGCTGGGCAACCTGGCCAGTGCCCTGGCCAGCAATTACGAATCCCTGCTGGTTTTCCGGTTTATCGCCGGACTGCCCCATGGCGCCTACTTTGGTGTTGCGGCCCTGGTGGCAGCCTCACTGGTGCCGGTACACAAGCGGGCCAAGGCGGTGAGCCAGATCATGATGGGGCTGACCCTTGCACTACTGATCGGCAACCCCCTGGCCACGGTGATGGGGCAATCCATGGACTGGCGCTATGCCTTTGGTTTTGTTGGCCTGGTGTCGTTACTAACCGTGGTGCTGATTACGCTGTTCCTGCCCAAAAACCCCCAGGAACAAAGGCACAGCCCGTTAAGCGAAGTCCGCGCCTTTAACAAACCACAAATCTGGTTTGCGCTGGCCATTGGTGCCATCGGCTTCGCAGGCATGTTCGCGGTGTTCAGTTACCTTGCCCCGACACTGCTGGAAGTCACCCGAGTGGATGCGGTCTGGATTCCCGTGGCCCTGGTGGTGTTCGGGATGGGCGGTTTTGTGGGCAACCTGCTTGGTGGCTGGCTGTTTGACCGTCTGCAATTCCGGGCCGTTGGCGTGATCCTGGTGTTCAGCGCCATGATTCTGAGCGTCTTTCCGTCTGCCACAGGCTCATTGCCCGTGTTACTCGTAGTCTGCTTCCTGACCGCATTAATGGTAGCCCTGGGCCCGGCTCTGCAAACCCACCTGATGGACGTGGCAACCGGCGCCCAGACTCTGGCCGCTGCCTCCCATCACGCCGCGTTCAATCTCGCCAACGCCCTCGGCCCATGGCTGGGCGGGCTGGCCATTACCGCCGGCTTCGGCTGGCAGTCCACTGGCTACGTAGGGGCTGCCACCGCCGTGGCCGGGCTGATGATTTTCCTGGTTGCCTGGCGCCGGCCTGAGCCGGTGCCAGAGGCCAGCTAGGCGCTCATTTCTCACGCTACAGTCATTATCATTCACTCCGCTTAGCCAGTAGAATAGCGAGCTTTGAACGTTACCTGCGCGGAAACCGGAGTGAAACCCCAGCCAATGCCCTCGCAACCTCTGGCAAATACTGGTCCCAGAGCCAGGCTATTGCGCCAACTGGATGATTCAGCGACAACGCTGGATGGCACCCAGTTGCCCTGCTTTGCAGAGCGCCTGAGCCGGCTGTTTGGCCTGGGCGACACCATGACTCTGGATGCGGGCATTGGTTATCGGGCGAAACAGCCAGGCACGCCTCAGGGCGCCACGGTAGAGCGGTTAACCGAGGAGCTGGCGACAATACGCAGGGCACTGGTTCAGCGTATTCGCGGGTTTGGCGCCGATCTGGAGTTTGACGGTGAACCCGAGCTTGAAGCCGCTCTCAATGCCTGGCTGGCGCTGCAACGCAAAGTGGCGGCCAACAGCCGTCAGTTGCGGGACAAGGTTCGAAAATCGATGAAAGATCAGGGCCCGAAGCTGGCCCACCTGGCCGAATTGGACGCCGTGTTTGATCAAACAATGGCCGGGTATACCGCACAGTGTTTTTCCCATATTCCCAAGGTTCTTGAACAACGATTCGAGCACCGATCGACCACCCCGGAGCAAAGCCCCACCCCGGCCACAACGGCCGACTGGTTCCACCGCTACTGCGAGGAAGCGCAGTCTTTGTTACTCGCTGAACTGGATGTTCGGCTGGAACCGGTTCTGGGTTTGCTGGAGGCTTGCCACAAAGAGGTTAACAACACCCCATGAGTAAACTGTTCTTTACCCTGGCGTTTGCCATCGGCCTGGCCGTGGTAGCCTGGATTGGTGCCGGATTTGTCGGTTCCGACCTGCTGGCGCTGGCGTTTACCGGCCTGATTGGCGCCGTTTACTGTCTCGGCTTTGGCGAACTGGTGAATTTCCGCCGACAAACCCGCGAACTGAACGCACAGGTTCATCAGTTACCTGAAAGCCAGGAGCAGGTTAACCACTGGCTTGGCACACTGCCCGCCCCGATGCAGTTCCCGGTGCAACGGCGAATCGAGGGCCATGCCGCCGCATTACCCGGCCCGCAACTGACACCCTACCTGACCGGCCTGCTGGTGATGCTGGGCCTGCTGGGCACCTTTGCGGGCATGATTGTGACCCTGGGCGGCGCCGCCTCGGCGCTGGATAACAGTACCGAACTGAGCGCTATTCGCAGCGCACTGGCCGCACCGATTGCCGGTTTGAGTCTCGCCTTCGGCACCTCCATTGCCGGCGTGGCCGCCTCCGCCATGCTGGGGCTGGCCTCCACCCTGAGCCGCCGGGACCGGTTGCAGGCTTCCCGCGCACTGGATAGTGCTCTGCGCGACAAGCTGCATCATCTATCTACAGATCATCAACGCCACCAGGCGTTTCAGGCACTGGAAAGCCAGGCCAAAGCCCTGCCCGAAATGGCCTCGGCCATGGAACGCATGACGGCGCGCATAGAGCAACTTGGCCAGCAACTGGAACAGTCCCTGACTCACAACCAGCAGGAATTCCACAGCACGGTCGGCCGCCACTATCAGACCCTGGCCGACTCCGTAGCCAACTCCCTGACAACGGCATTAGACAACACTGCAAAGCAGGCGTCAGAGCGGATTGAGCCCATAGTTGTCCAGGCCCTGGAGCAACTTCAGAAGGATGCTCACGGCCTGCAACAAAGCTGGGCAGATAATGCCCGTGAACAACTCACCGAGTTGATCTCCGGGTTTCAGACAGTTACCACGGAGGCGGGCGAGCGCTGGCAGCAGAATCTGATTGCACAGCAGGCCCAGAACCACGAGACGTTAGCGGCCCTCTCAAAGCAGAGCGAACAAAATCAAAGCCAGTTGCAGGAACAGCTCCACACCTGGCTTGGCGCCATCAACGACCAGCACCAAACCTGGCTCAAGGAACAGCAGCAACAACTGGTACAGAGCTGTGAACGCCTGAACAATGCAGGAGCTGAGGTAACGCAACACTGGCAGGCCGGTCTGGCCCGACAGCAAGTTCAAAGTGACGACATGCTGTCAGCATTCAATGAGGCGCTGACTCAATACCAAAGCCATTTCCAGACCAGCAGCACCGGGTTGATTGAGCAGCAACAGGCCGGGCTGGCGGAACTGGTCAGCACCGTTGCCGCTCAGCTCGATCAGCTTCGGGAACAGGAAAACGAACGAGCCCGGGCTGCAGACGAGCGAATGGAACAACTGGAAGCCACAGCAGCACGCCACCTGAGTGAGCTGGGCACTGCACTGGAAGCGCCCATGACCCGCCTGATTGAGACCGCCTCGGAAACACCGAAGGCCGCCGCCGAGGTGATCCGACAGCTGCAGTCGGAAATCGCCCGCAACAGCGAGCGGGAAAACGAGCTGCTGGAGGAACGCCAGCGACTGGTTCAGAAACTGGACACCCTGCTGGAGAACCAGCGCAGCACCGCTGACAGTCAGCGGGAGGCGGTGGATACCCTGATCACCGGCGCTGGCGAAACCCTGACCGGCATCAGCGAACGCTTCAACACCCTGATCCAGGAACAGAGCCAGCAACTGGGCAAACTGGGCGACGACATTACCGGCAGCAGCCAGGAAGTGGGCGCCCTGAGCGATGCGTTCATGCAGGCCATTGAGCTGTTCAGCCAGTCCAACCAGCAGGTCATCGCCGGCCTGGCGGATATCCAGGCAGCGCTTGACAAGGCCGGCAATCGGCACGATGAGCAACTGGCCTACTACGTCGCCCAGGCCCGCGAGGTGATTGATCTCAGCGTCAGTGCCCAGAAAGATGTGATTGATGCCGCTGCGGCGCTGCGCCGGGCTGAACCCAGCGAGGCCGGGTGATGGAACAGCTGGAAGGCGGCGAACAGCAATCGGCACCGGTCTGGGCTATTTTCTCGGACCTGATGGCGGCGCTGGTGGGTATTCTGGCGCTGATTCTTGTGTGGGTGATCGGCATTCAGCTGGAACTCAGCCAATCCCTGGCCGAGGAGATTGAGAAGCGGGAAGCCGAAGAACAGCGCCGGATGGCTCTGGAGCAAGCTCTCGAAGATCCGCTCACCAAAGGTCTGGTGACGTTCCACGATGGCCGTATCGGCATCAGCGGGCCCTGACGGTTACCCGAACCCTCACAGAGCTGGGTTTGCCCAATGACCGGGTATTCGCTGCCGCCTTTGGTCCTCACCACCCGGCAGTACCCAACGTCGATGCCGAATCCCGGGCCCAGAACCGGCGGGTGGAAATCAGTACCGTGCCACGGGCGCCTTCGTCGGCTGAGGATACTGAAACCGGGGAAGGTGATTGACCATGAGCGAAGCCCCCGGCCCCTCCTTGCTGGAAAGCTTGAGGCAAAACGGCGCCGATCAGAATGACCCGGTTCGGTTCCGCTATCTGGAGTCTTTCGAGCAGAGACTGCGCGCAAAGGGGCTGCATAAGGGAACGACGCACTGGCGGAAGCTGGAACAGGCGATATCGGACTATCAGGCTGGGCTGGACAGTGCCGGGCAGCGCGATGAGCCCACACCCGATGTCGGCGGCAATTCGCCTCTTTCCGGGTTGCTGAACCAGCTGAATGAAACCCCAGAGGCATCGGTTGAAGCGCCACAGTCGGTTCTGGAACAACGGGTGTTCGGGCAGTCGCCACAAGACCCGCCAAAGGCCCATCCAGCCTCAGCACCCAATAACCCGCGCCCCCTGAAAGCCATGATCAGAGCCCAGGCGAACCAGGGCCATCACGTTATTGCCGAGCGAATTCGACACGCCATTGAAAGCACACCGAAAGAAGCGGGACCGATGAACGCGCATCGGTTGGTAAGCCGGGCTATTGCTGAGATGCAGACGTTGTCACCGGAGTATCTGGCACGATTTGCTCGCTACACCGATACGTTGTTGACGTTGGAGCGGCTGGCGAGAAAGGGCTAGAAACGCTTTTGTTCCAGCCCTGGCAATGACGGCCTCAACTCAGGGAGAGAGTTCTTCCAGGTAGGTTTCTCCATCCCCGTATAGCGAGGCAAACTCCTCCTCCGGAACAACGGTCACGGCAATCTCCGGTTCATGGTCACCACCGCCCAGCAACACGCCCCGCATCGGCGTTATATCGGAGAAGTCTCGCCCCCAGCCGAGGGTAATGTGCTCCAGGTCGGGCCTCAGCGCGTTGGTGGGGTCCAACTCCAGCCAACCGAAATCCGGCACGAACACCGCTACCCAGGCATGGGTGGCATCGGCACCGACCAGCCGCTCCTTTCCTTCGGGCGGGTGAGTCAGGATATAACCACTCATGTAACGGGCCGCCAGTCCCACCGAACGCAGGCAGGCGATCATAATATGGGAGAAATCCTGGCAGACCCCACGACGGGCCTTGAACGCCTGCTCCACAGGGGTGAAGGTTTCGGTCGCCGTCGCATCGAAGCGGAAGTCGCGATGGATCATCCGCATCAGGGCATCCGCTGCTTCCACCAGGGGGCGTCCGGGGAAAAATGCCTCGCGTGCATAAGCGGCGTACTGGGAATCGATGGGTACGTTGGTGGACACAAACCGGAACGCCGTGGCTTCGAGATGTTCCGGCGAAAACGTCCTGTCCGCCCGATACCGCAGGCTGTCACGCACGCTTTCCCAGGGTACTTTTGCCGCAGTTGCCGACGGCTTCGGTCGATCGCGCAGCTCCACCCAGAACTCGCTGATGATCTCCAGATAGTCGTGATCACCAGTGAAATGAATCTTGGTAATCCGGTTGCCAAAGCAGTCCAGGAAGGAACGACGTGCCGATGGATCCGGTGAGATCGCCAGGTGATGCTCAAGATTCCTCTGCCAGGGCAGCGCCCGCGGAGTCAGCCTGAGCAGGTGATGAGACTCACCCACCACCTGGTCGTAGTGGTAGAGGGTCTCATGACGCACATGGTAACGGACAAATGTCATGACAGGCGCCTTAATCCGCTTTCACCGGCCGGTCGGAATACCGGGTGTGAATAAAACACTGCCGTTGGATTTCACCCGATACACGATAGGCTTCTGACCGGATATCACACAAGAGCTCTGCCAGAGCTCCGCAGGCCTGATCCGGATGCTTGCGCTCAAACGGGTGCAGATCCAACCCTTGTAAACGACGCAGGGAGTCGTTCAGATCCGGGGAAAACAGCTGTCCGGTTTTCTGACCCATTTCGGGTAAATCCTTCTGCAACTGGCGCAACTGGAACATCACAGAATGGGGGTTGCTCGCGTCGATCACAATGGTGTGAAGCACCCCCAGAAGCTCTGGTGTCCGGCGATATCGGGTCCGGTAGGTCACTTCCGAGTTTGCCACTTCCAGCAGCCACTCCAGCATGGCGTTGCGACTGAAACGGTCACTGAACAGCGGCACACAAATCAGGGTGCACAGATTGGCCAACCGCTCCAGGCGCCGCCCGATCACCAGAAAAACCCAACTGGCGTCCCGCGTAATGTCATCCATGGCAAATCCAGCCAGCGATATGCAATCCAGCAACACCAGATTCAACGCCCGGATTGATTGTTCTGGCGTCGCCGGCGCCGGACTGAGAGGTTTCCCGACCCGGTTGAGTGTGTGCCAGTTGTCTGTGGATAACCGATCCCGGACCTGGCTGGCATTGAACAGCAAGGCCTGGATGATCGACGCAATCGACCCCGGGGATTCCTGGTCACTTACTGCTCTCAGCAAAGCCTCGGGGAGGGGCTCGGGTACGGCATCTTTTTCCGGCTCAGGAAGGGTACCGAACTGCTCGGCCGCCTGCTGGAGCCCAAGCAGTGCCTCCTCACTGGCCTGATCATGCCCCGACAACCGGTTGAACGCCGCCCTCAGCAAGCGAGCCGTGCCTTCCGCCCGCTCAGAATGTCGGCCCATCCAGAACAGATTTTCGCCCACACGGGACGGCGTGTCCCGCTCGCCATCCAGCAGGTCGGAAACCTGCAACCGTTTCTTGATCAGCGATTTGGATGGCGCAGTGTAACGCGACTGTACCCAGGTATCCTTCGACAACCCGCCCCGCTGCATGGAGATGACCTCCACGCCCTCATCCATGGCGACACGGGTCAATCCACCGGGCATCACCCGCCAGCCGGAGGGCGTGGCCGCCGCGAACAGGCGCAGGCCAATAGACCGGGTTGCCAGCGGCTGGTTCTGATCACCCTTCCAGACCGGGGCCTGAGAAAGGTGAACCAACTCCTGCCCGACAAAAGCATGGGGGTGGGCACTCATCTTCTTGATGAGTGCGGTCCGTTCTGCCCCCTTCATCTGATAACCGAACACCGGCTCCATGCGCATACTCGCAAATGCCGGTTTGATGACCAGTTCATCGAGGTGCTCAATGACATAGTCCAACGCGGGTTTTTCACCACACCACCAAGAGGCCACGGATGGCATAGCCAGAGGTGAACCCAGCAGTTTTTTTGAAATCTCCGGCAGAAAACCGAACAGCGCCGCACTTTCAAGAACGCCGGAACCCAGGGCGTTTGCCATCAGCACTTTGCCGGCTCGCACAGCACCCAGCAAGCCGGGGATACCCAACACGGAATCGGCACGGAGTTCCAGCGGATCACAAAAGCCATCATCGAGCCGGCGATAGATGGCATGCACACGACGCAGGCCCTGAAGTGTTTTCAGGTAGACCGTGTCATCGCGCACGGTGAGATCCTGACCTTCCACCAGAGGTAAACCGAGGTAGCGGGCAAGAAATACATGTTCGAAATAGGTTTCGTTAAAACGGCCCGGTGTCAGAAGCACACACAACGCGGTCTCATTTCGCGCCGGAGACATGCTCGCAAGACTGTTCTGGAACCCCTGGAAGAATTCCGCCAGGTTGGTCACTGGCAGGTTGTGGAAGGGCGCGGGGAACGCCCGGGAGATGACCAACCGGTTTTGCAGGGCGTAACCCGCCCCCGAAGGGGCCTGGGTCCTGTCCGCCATCACCCACCAGCCGCCATCCGGCGCCCGCGCCAGATCCACCGCATAAAGGTGAAGGAAGCGGCCACTCACCGGCTGTATGCCCTGGCAGGGCCATTGAAAACCAGCCTGACCGTAAACCAGGGCCGGCGGCATCAAGCCCTCTTTGAGCAACGCCTGATCGCCATACAGATCGCCCAGAACGCTGTCCAGCAGTTCAGCTCGCTGGGCGACCGCTTTCGAGAGCCATTGCCACTCATCCGCGCCCAGAACCAGCGGCAGCAGATCGACTTCCCAGGGCCGGGTATCGCCACGGGGATCTTCGTAGACGTTGTAGGTTACCCCGTCTTCGGCAATCGCGCTGGAAACCGCCTGAGCCCTGAGATTGAGACCGGCGACCGACTCAAGGTTCAACTGTTGCAACAACGGCCGCCAATGGGGCTTTGGCCCGGAACCCAGGGAACCAAGCTCATCAAACCGATCCGGCACCGGATGGTACTGGCGGAGGATGTCCGTTACTGCGCGCTGCTTCGCCACCGTGAATTCGGGCTCCGTTAGTCAATGAGCTGGAAGCATAGCCGCTTTCCAGCCCCCTGAGCCAGTATCAAACGGTAAGTTCACACATGTTATTTGTGATACCGCAAATCCAGGGTGAACGGGAACTCCCGGTGCTCCGGCACCGGCCGCAGGGGTTGCTGGCCTGAGCTGTGTCCCATCCGGAAGAAACGCGCCATACGGCGGCCTTCAGCCTCGAACGAATTCACCGGCAGCGTCTCGAAATTCCGGCCACCGGGATGGGTCACGTGATACTCACACCCGCCCAGACTGCGTTCGTTCCAGGTGTCCACGATATCAAACACCAGCGGCCCATCCACCCCGATGGTCGGGTGCATGCACTGCGACGGCTGCCAGGCCCGGTAACGGACCCCGGCGACCGACTCGCCCACCATGCCGGTAGGCTGAAGTGGCAGAGGCACCTGATTACAGGTGATCTGGTAACGATCCGGCGCAGCACCGCGCACCCTCACCTGCAGACGCTCCAGGGAGGAATCCACATAACGGGCAGTGCCGCCGATTGCACCGTGCTCACCAGTGACGTGCCAGGGCTCCAGGGCCGAGCGCAGCTCAAGGGTGATGCCCTTGACCTTGTAGTCGCCGATCCGGGGGAACCGGAACTCGAAATGGGGCGCGAACCACTCGCTCTCCAGCGGGTAACCACGGGCCTTCATATCGTCGATCACATCTTCGAAATCCTGCCAGACATAGTGAGGCAGCAGGAACCGGTCGTGCAGTTCGGTGCCCCAGCGCACCAGCCCTGGCGGCTTGTAGGGTTGCTCCCAGAAGCGTGCCACCAGCGCGCGCAACAGCAGCTGCTGGGTCAGGCTCATGCGGGCATGGGGCGGCATCTCGAAGGCACGCAGCTCCAGCAAACCGTGACGCCCGCCCGGACCGTCCGGGGAATAGAGCTTGTCGATACAGAACTCGGCCCGGTGGGTGTTGCCGGTGACATCGGTGAGCAGGTCCCGGAGCAAGCGGTCCACCATCCAGGGCGCGATTTTCTTGCCCACCGGGCATAACCGCTCCATCTCCTTGAAGGCCAGCTCCATTTCGAACACGTGGTCATTGCGGGCCTCGTCAATCCTGGGGGCCTGGGAACTGGGGCCAATGAACAGGCCGGAGAACAGGTAGGACAGACTGGGATGGTTGTGCCAGTAGCTGATCAGGCTGCGCAACAGATCCGGGCGCCGCAGGAACGGAGAGTCCTCGGCCTTTTGCGAACCCAGCACAAAATGGTTGCCGCCACCGGTACCGGTATGACGGCCGTCCATCATGAACTTCTCAGACGTAAGCCGGCATTCGTAGGCGTCTGCATAGAGCGTCTCGGTCTGCTCTACCAATTCGTCCCAGGTCTTGACCGGCTGCACATTCACTTCGATCACCCCCGGATCCGGCGTAATCCGGAAATGACTCAACCGTGGGTCGGAAGCTGGCTCATAGCCTTCCAGCAAGACCGGTTGTTTGAGCTCTGCGGCGGTTTTCTCGATGGCAGAGACCAGCACAAGATAGGGTTCCAGCTCCGCCAGCGGCGGCATGAAAACGCGAAGGATGCCCTCCCGGGGCTCAACACACAGGGCCGTGCGGACAATCTCGGGGGCCGACTTGCCTTTTGCCGGCGGCTTCCGCTCAGAGGACGGCTGGCCAGACTGGCTTCGGCTGTTCCATTGACGGATCTGCTCACTGGCGGGCAACGGACCACGGGGGGCAAACGGGTCCTGCTCGTGTATCCAGGGGTAATCCGCTTCTTCCACCCAGGGCTGGCTGTCCAGCGGCAGTCGGTGGCCCATGGGTGAGCCGCCCGGAATCAGATAGCAGCGCTCGCTGCGCAGGAACCAGGGTCCGGTCTCCCAGGCCTTCTCCTTTTCGGAAACACGCAGTGGCAGCACGTAGCCGACGGGCTTATCCAGCCCCCGGCTGAAAATTTGCTGAAGCTGCTTCCGTTCCAGGGCATTGTCGAGCCTGGCATCGAAGGGATCGACGTTGACCGGCAGCCGTCGTTCCCGCCACAGGTAATAAAAGGCATCCTCGAACCCAGGGAACAGGTGCTTTTCATCGACACCCAGTTCCCTCGCCAGGGCCCCCAAAAACCGGTGAGCATCTTCCGGGCTTGCCTTACCTTCAGTACGCTCGTCCGCCAGCCACCGTTCATCCTGCCAGATTGGTTCACCATCCTTGCGCCAGAAACAGTTCAGGGACCACCGTGGCAGCGGCTCGCCCGGGTACCACTTGCCCTGGCCAAAGTGCACCAGCCCACCGGCTCCATACCGGTCCCGCATCCGATGGTAGAGCTCGATGGCCTTTTTCCGCTTGGTGGGGCCCATGGCCTCGGTGTTCCACTCCGGCTCATCACGGTCGTGATTGGCCACGAAGGTGGGTTCACCGCCCTGGGTCAAGCGCACATCCAGCTCGGTCAGGCGTTCGTCCACCTCATGCCCCAGATCCACAATGCGTTGCCACTGCTCCTCGGTGTAGGGTTTGGTCACCCGCGGCGCCTCCCAGATGCGCTGGACGCCCATCTGATGCTCGAACTCTACGTCACATTCCTCCACCATGCCGGTGATGGGAGCCGCAGAGGACGGATCAGGGCTACAGGCCAGGGGAATATGCCCTTCTCCGGCAAACAGACCGGAGGTGGGGTCCAGCCCCACCCAACCCGCGCCAGGCAGAAAGACCTCGCACCAGGCGTGCAGATCGGTGAAGTCTTCCTCGGTGCCCGAGGGTCCGTCCAGGGCTTTCTGGTCCGCCTTGAGCTGAATCAGGTAGCCGGAGACGAACCGCGCTGCCAGGCCGAGGTGCCGAAGCGTCTGAACCAGCAACCAGGTCGAATCCCGACAGGATCCAGACCCTTTTTTCAGGGTCTCTTCCGGCGTCTGGACACCCGGCTCCATCCGGATCAGATAATCGATCCGATCAGCAACACGCTGATTCACACCCACCAGAAAATCGACACTGGGGGTTTCCTTGCGGTCTATAGCGGCCATCCACTTCCGGAATTCCGGTGTTTCCGGCAGTTTCTGCAAGTAAGGCGCCAGCTCCGCCGTCTGCCATTCCTCATAGTCGAAGGGAATGGTCTCCGCCCGGGGTTCCAGAAAGAAATCGAACGGGTTGATCACGGCCATCTCGGCAACCAGGTCCACCGTGATCTTCAACTCGTCAGTTTTTTCCGGAAACACCAGCCGGGCCAGATAGTTGGCCTGCGGGTCCTGTTGCCAGTTCAGGAAGTAACCTTCGGGCTCAACCCTCAGCGAGTAACTGAGAATACGGGTTCGCGCATGTGGACAGGGTCGCAAACGAACAATCTGAGGGCCCAGGGTGATCGGGCGCTCGTAGCGATAATGGGTGGTATGACTCAGGGCAACGTGAATCGACATGGAACCTATCTCGCACGGGAATAGTGTTGGGAGTTTCAGACTGTCTCGTAGACAGGAAACCAGGTCTCTGCAATGTCGTCGTGAAGCTCACCGATCTCCAGCTGCAGGTTCTCCAGAAACAGGATCACATCCTCCTTGCGGATTAACGCATCCACGTCGCCTTCACGGGTATGACGGACTGCCTGCAGTGCCGTGCGCAGCGGAATTTCGTTCCTGGGCAGGCGACTGAGGGCACCGGCCACTTCGCTGAGACTGTGCAGCACCGAGCGCGGGAAGGGTTCGTTCTGCAACAGGAAGCGAATCACCAGAGGCCCACTGACCTTGCGTCGCACGTTGTGACGGTACATCTGGAAGGCACTCTGGTAGCGCAGAACGCTGGTCCACAAGAGCCCGCCGTAGGTTTCGGTGCCATCCCAGCCATCGAGGAACTGTAAGGCACCCACCTCAATCTGTCGCGTGGCCATGTCTGCCCGCTCAAGGTTGCGCCCGACCCGGATGAAGTCGTAGCCCTCGTCATGACTCATACACCCAGCCAGCAGGCCGTTGAGCATCTGGCAGCGGCCAACGATTTCGTTCAGGAATTCGTATCTCGCCCGTTTACCTATCCCCTGATCCATGTGCTCCTGGATGTATCGATAAAGCTCATTGATGACTTCCCAGGCGTCGGTCGGCACCTGATCCCGTGTGGTACGCACATTCTCCCGGGCGGCCTTGATGCAGGAAGCAATGGAACTCGGGTTGTAGCTGTCTGCCATCAGAAACTTCACACAATTGCGCTCATCTGCTTTCTGATGGTGCTGATCGAACAGGGCTTCCATGCCGGTAACCGCTACCAGGCTCTTCCAGGACAGCTGGGTTTCCCGCGGCATATCCAGCGCCAGGGAATTGAAAGCCATGATCATCCGGGCGCTGTTCTCGGCCCGTTCAAGGTGTCGGGCCATCCAGTACAGTCTTTCCGCTACACGTGACAGCACATCAATTCTCCTCGTCCACGATCCAGGTATCCTTGCTTCCACCGCCCTGGGAAGAATTCACCACCAGGGAGCCCTTGCGCATCGCCACCCGCGTGAGCCCGCCGGCGGTAACGTAGGTTCGCACGCCCTGCAGCACGAAAGGCCGCAGATCCAGGTGCCTCGGCGCCAAACCCTCGTCGCACAGCGTGGGAGCGACCGACAGACTCAACGTGGGCTGGGCGATGTAGTTGCGTGGGTTCTTCTTGATCAGACGGGCAAATTCGGTGCGCTGCTTCTTGGTGGAATGCGGCCCCACCAGCATGCCGTAACCACCAGACTCGTTCGCCGGTTTGACCACCAGCTCGTCCAGGTGCTCGAGCACATACTCCTGGTCCTGTTTGTTCACGCACATATAGGTGGGCACGTTGGGGATGATCGGCTCCTCATCGAGGTAATAGCGGATCATGTCTGGCACAAAGGCGTAGATCACCTTGTCATCAGCCACACCGGCACCGGGCGCGTTGGCCAGGCCAACCTTGCCATTGCGCCAGGCTCGCATCAGGCCCGGCACGCCCAGGGTAGAGTCTGCCCGAAAGACTTCCGGGTCCAGAAAGTCGTCATCAATGCGCCGGTAGATCACGTCCACGCGCTCCAGGCCCTCTACTGTGCGCATGTACACGCAATCGTCTTCACCAACGACCAGATCAGCCCCCTCCACCAGCTCGGCCCCCATGCGCTGCGCCAGGAACGAGTGCTCGAAATAGGCCGAATTGAAAATCCCCGGGGTGAGTACCGCAATTCTTGGATGATCCTGGGGCCTTGGAGAAATCGACGCCAACATGTCGAACAGCTGGTTGGTGTAGTCATCCACCGGCAGGATACTGTTGTTGTCGAACAGTTCCGGGAACACCCGCTTGGTCAGTTGGCGATTTTCCAGCATGTAGGAAACACCGGAAGGAACCCGCAGGTTGTCCTCAAGAACATATACCTTTCCGTCCTTGTCTCTCACCAGATCCGATCCGCAGATGTGGGCCCAGACCCCCAGTGGCGGCGTAAAACCACGGCACTGCTCGCGGAAGTTCTTGGAGTTGGCGAACACGTACTTGGGAATGACCTTGTCTTTGACGATATTCTGGTCGTTGTAGATATCGTTAATGAACATGTTGAGGGCCGTCAGGCGCTGGGCCAGCCCTTGTTCAATGTTTTCCCACTCCCGGAGCGAGATCACCCGGGGAATGATATCGAAAGGCCAGGCCCGGTCGATATTCTCGCCCTCGCTGTAGATGGTGAAACTGATCCCCATCTCCAGTATCGCCAGTTCGGCAGCCTGCTGGCGCGCCTGGATCTCCTCGGACCCGAGATTGCCCAGGTAGTCGGTAATCGCCGTCGCGGCTCGTCTGGGCTTCCCTTTGGCAGCGATCAGCTCATCGTAGAAGTCGTTGGGATCGTAGTTTTTCCAGTCAATCGCTTTGTTCTTTTTCATTCGGGATCCTTTCATTAACGTCCGTGAGCGATCTGGTGCACCAGACGGAGCTTCTCCACCACCGCAGGCGCCAGCACAAAGGGGTAGGCGTCGTCGTGCCCCATGCTTCGGTTCAGGCTGTTGAGCGCAAGCGTCAAAGGCAACCAATGCCTGATCAGCGCATCGAAATCGCCTGCCAGGTAGGGATCAAACGCCGGACCAGGTTCGTTGCTTGTTGTCGGGCTCTGTTGGGCGTGTAGCCGCAGGCCAAACTGCCAGGCCGTTTCCAATGCATCCACCATATGCAGATAGTGTGCCCAGGTCTCTGCCCAGTCCTCCCAGGCATGGCTGCCGGCATAGGCGCTGATGTATCGGCTTTGCCAGTCAGATGGCGGGCCGTATTGGTAATGCTGGTCCAGCGCTTGCCTGTAGTCTCTGGTCTCATCACCAAAAAGGTCCCGGAATTTGCCCAGCCACGGGCTACTCCGGACAAGCAGATCCCAGTAATAGTGTCCGGACTCATGGCGAAAATGCCCTAAAACAGTGCGATACGGCTCGGCCATCTGGTTGCGCATCCGCTCGCGTTCCACCGGGTCTGCTTCGGCGATGTTGATGGTAATGACGCCATTGGCATGGCCTGTCGTTACTTTTTTACGCTCGTCAAACATAGCCGGCTGATCGGCCAGAAAATCGAATGCCAGCCCAAGCTGATCTTCGTTCCGGGGTTCGCACGGGAGTCCCAGGCGCAAGACGGAATACACAAGCCGCCGTTTCTCTTTTTCGAGGCGACGCCAGAGATCATTGTTCTTCTCGATGCTGAGATCCGGAATGGTGCGATTGAGGCGACAGGCAACACAGAAGGTATGCGGATCGGTTTTGGGGATCAGCCAGTTACAGGCTCGCTGATTCTGATAGTTGTCACACAACCGGTAGAGATCACCACGTGCGACCGTCGCCCAGGTGTTATCGCCTTCCGGCTCGATCGCCAGCAAATCCATGACATCCGGGGCAAAGCCCAGGTCAGCTCCGCAATGGGTACAGCGACTGTTTTCAAAGTAAAGCAGGTTGGCACATCGACCGCAGTGGAACAGCTTCATTGGAAGGCATCCTTGGCCAATACCGGGAAAAGCACGCCTTCAAGTATTGGCCATCCACGCCAAAACGCAAAACTGCCGTTAAGCAATACCAACCTTCGGAGCGACAACTCTTGCCGTCGGCATCCTGTTCTTTGGTGCAGCGATAAGTGCGGGGATCAACATGGGGGAAGGGTTTTCAGATCACCCATCAGGAAAAAGCCCCCGGAGGTCGGGGGCTTCAAGGCGGGACTTACTTGACCTTGGGGTCCAGCTCGCCAGCCGCATAACGTTCGAACATCTGTTCGAGGTTCAGCGGCTTGATCTTGCTGGCCTGGCCGGCGCAGCCGAAGGCTTCGTAGCGGGCGACACAAATGTCGGTCATGGCAACCATGGTGGCCTTGAGGAATTTGCGCGGGTCAAATTCCGCCGGGTTCTGGGCCATGAAGCGACGAACGGCGCCGGTAGAGGCCAGACGCAGGTCGGTGTCGATGTTGACCTTACGCACACCGTGCTTGATACCTTCGACGATTTCTTCCACCGGTACACCGTAGGTTTCCGGGATCTCGCCGCCGAATTCGTTGATCACTTTCAGCCACTCCTGAGGTACGGAGCTGGAGCCGTGCATGACCAGGTGGGTGTCCGGGATGCGGGCGTGGATCGCTTTGATCTGGTCGATGGCCAGGATGTCACCTGTAGGCGGACGGGTGAACTTGTAGGCGCCGTGGCTGGTGCCGATGGCGATAGCCAGTGCGTCGACCTGGGTTTTCTGCACGAAGTCAGCGGCTTCTTCGGGATCGGTCAGCATCTGGCTGTGGTCCAGGGTGCCTTCGGCGCCAATGCCGTCTTCTTCACCGGCCTGGCCGGTTTCGAGGGAGCCCAGGCAGCCCAGCTCACCTTCTACGGAGACACCACAGGCGTGGGCCATTTCAACGGTGCGACGGGTCACGTCGACGTTGTATTCGTAGCTGGTCGGGGTTTTGCCGTCTTCACCCAGGGAGCCATCCATCATCACGGAGCTGAAGCCAAGCTGGATGGAGCGCTGGCATACGGCCGGGCTGGTGCCGTGGTCCTGGTGCATAACCACGGGGATGTGCGGCCATTCTTCGATGGCGGCCAGGATCAGGTGGCGCAGGAAAGGCGCACCGGCGTATTTGCGGGCACCGGCGGAGGCCTGAACAATGACCGGGGAGTCGGTTTTGTCGGCCGCTTCCATGATGGCGCGCATTTGTTCGAGATTGTTTACGTTAAAGGCTGGCACACCGTAACCATGCTCGGCGGCGTGGTCCAGAAGTTGCCGCAGCGAAATCAGGGCCATGGGTTGTCTCCTTCGTTGACGTTTTGAGGTTTGAATTCTGTTCGTTTTGGATTTTGGAGTGGCGTCTTAATTACCACGCTCTTCCAGCACGGCTACTGCCGGCAGGGTTTTGCCTTCCACGAATTCGAGGAACGCGCCGCCGCCGGTGGAGATGTAGGAAATCTTGTCAGCTACGCCGTATTTGTCAACGGCAGCGACGGTGTCGCCGCCACCGGCAAGGGAGAAGGCGTCGCTTTCGGCGATGGCCTGGGCGAGTGCCTTGGTGCCGTTGCCGAACTGGTCGAATTCGAACACGCCAACCGGGCCGTTCCACAGGATGGTTTTGGCGTTTTTTAGCAGTTCAGCGAACTGGCCGGCGGTTTCCGGGCCTACGTCGAGGATCATGTCTTCATCGCTGACGTCGGAGATGTTTTTGGTCGTCGCCGTGGCGGTTTCAGCGAATTCGCTGGCGACCACCACGTCAACCGGCAGCGGGATTTCCACGCGGCTGGCGATGTCTTTGGCAGTGTCGATCAGGTCGTGTTCGCACAGGGACTTGCCTACCGGGTGGCCGGATGCGGCCAGGAAGGTGTTGGCGATGCCGCCACCAACGATGATCTGGTCACACACTTTTTCCAGGGCGTTGAGGACGTCCAGTTTGGTGGAGACTTTGGAACCGCCAACGATGGCCACCACTGGCTTGGTCGGGTTGTCGAGGGCCTTGCCGAGGGCGTCGAGTTCGGCTGCCAGCAGAGGGCCGGCGCAGGCTTCGGGAGCGAACTTCGCCACACCGTGGGTGGAGGCCTGGGCGCGGTGGGCGGTGCCGAAGGCGTCCATCACGTAGACATCGCACAGGGCGGCGTATTGCTTGGCGAGGTCTTCGTTGTCTTTCTTTTCGCCTTTGTTGAAGCGAACGTTTTCGAACAGCACCACTTCGCCGTCGGCCACTTCAACGCCGTCAAGGTAATCCTTGATCAGGCGGACTTCCTGGCCCAGCAGGGTGCTCAGGTGCTCGGCTACGGGCTTCATGGAGGAGGCTTCGTCGTACACGCCTTCTTCCGGGCGGCCCAAGTGGGACATCAGCATGACTTTGGCGCCGGCGTCTTTGGCGGCCTTGATGGTCGGCAGCGAGGCGCGGATGCGGGCGTCGCTGGATACTTTGCCGTCTTTGACCGGTACGTTGAGGTCTTCACGAATCAGAACCCGCTTGCCGGCGAGGTTCAGGTCAGTCATTTTTTTGATGGCCATAATCTCAATTCCATTTTCTTACGAGTTTAAAAGCGTTTTTTGCCACGGAATCCACGGAAGGACACGGAAAGAAAAGACTAAAAGATTTTTTTGGCCACTAAATCCACGAAAAAACACTAAATTAAAGACAAAGACTTTTTAGGCTTTTAATCAATAATCTTTTTTCGTGTTCTTTCGTGGATTTCGTGGCAAATCATTTCTTCTTTATCTTTCTTTCCGTGTCCTTCCGTGGATTCCGTGGCAAAACAATCAATCAGTTTTACTCAGCCAACACCAGCTGACATCCAGCATGCGATTAGCGAAACCCCATTCGTTATCGAACCAGCACAGCACTTTCACCATGGTGCCGCCGGTCACCCGGGTCTGGCCGCCGTCGACCACGCCGGAATGGGCGTCGTGGTTAAAGTCTGAGCTGGCCAGGAGTTCGTCGGTGTAGCCGAGAATGCCTTTTAGCGATCCGTTAGCGGCGTTTTTCAGCAGCAGGTTTACTGCCGCAACATCGGTCGCTGCACGCACGTTCACCACCATGTCTATAGCAGAGACATTGAGCGTTGGCACTCGCATGGCCACCGAGCTGAAGCGGCCTTCCATGTGGGGCAGCAGGCGCTCGATGCCGCGGGCCAGTCCTGTGTCTACCGGGACGATATTATGAAGCGCGCTGCGGGTGCGGCGCAGGTCCTGGTGGTGGTAGGCGTCGATCACCGGCTGGTCGTTCATGGCGGCATGGATGGTGGTGGTGCTGCCCTGTTCTACGCCGAAGGCGTCGTCCAGCACCTTGATCACCGGTACCAGGCAGTTGGTGGTGCAGGAACCTGCAGCCACAATCACATCCTGCGGGTTAAGGTCACCATCGTTGATGCCATAGACCACGGTGCGGTCAACATCCGGGTCACCCGGCTGGGAAAACAGCAGGCGCTGGGCACCGGCTTCAATATGTTTTTCCGCTGTGGCACGGTCGGAATAGGCGCCGGAACATTCCAGCACCAGATCCACGTCCAGCAAACGCCAGGGCAGTTCCGCCGGGTCCGGGTGACGCAGTACTCGAATGCGGTCGCCGTTCACCACCAGGTTGTCGCCATCCACCGCCACCTCACCGTGAAACCGCCCGTGGGTGGAGTCGTACTTGGTCAGGTGGGCAATGGTGTCGATATCCGACAACTCGTTGATCGCGACCACCTGTAGATGGTCGCGATAGCCGTTTTCATAAAGAGCCCGCAACACGCACTGGCCGATGCGGCCGTACCCGTTGATGGCGATGCGAAACGGCGTCGAGTTGGTCATCAGGCGTCCAGCAGCTCCGAAGCCACTTCAAGAATGTTATCGACGGTGAAGCCGAATTCCTTGAACAGCTCGCCAGCGGGGGCAGATTCACCGAAGGTGGTCATGCCCACAACGCGGCCGTCCAGGCCAACATACTTGTACCAGTAGTCGGCGATGCCGGCTTCGATGGCGATACGGTTGGTGACGTCCAGCGGCAGTACCTGTTGCTTGTACTCGGCGCTCTGGGCGTCGAACACGTCGGTGGACGGCATGGAAACCACACGCACGGCCTTGCCCTGCTCTCGCAACTTGGCGGCAGTGTCCTGGGCCAGGCCCACTTCAGAGCCGGTGGCGATCAGGATCAGTTCCGGGGTGCCTTCGCTGTCAGACAGCACGTAGCCGCCCTTGGCGACGTTGGCTAGTTGTTCTGCATCACGCTGCTGGTGCGGCAGGTTCTGACGGGAGAACACCATGGCAGTGGGGCCGTCATTGCGCTCCAGGGCAGCTTTCCAGGCCACCGCAGACTCTACGGCATCGGCCGGGCGCCACATGCTCATGTTCGGCGTGGAACGCAGGCTGGCCATCTGCTCGATGGGCTGGTGGGTGGGGCCGTCTTCGCCCAGACCGATGGAGTCGTGGGTGAACACATAGATGGAACGCTGCTTCATCAGCGCGGCCATGCGCACTGCGTTACGGCAGTATTCCATGAAGATCAGGAAGGTTGCGCCGTAAGGAACAAAACCGCCGTGCAGGGCGATGCCGTTCATGATAGCAGCCATACCGAACTCACGAACGCCGTAGTAAATATAGTTACCGGAGGCGTCTTCTTTGCTCACGCCTTTGCAGCCAGACCAGATGGTCAGGTTGGAACCGGCCAGGTCGGCAGAGCCACCCATCAGTTCCGGCAGCAGCGGGCCGTAGGCATTCAGTGTGTTCTGGGAGGCCTTGCGGGAGGCGATGGTGTCGCCCTTGTCCTGGCACTCCTGGATGTAGGCCTGGGCTTTCTCGGCAAAGTCCGCCGGCAGCTCGCCCGCCATACGGCGCTTGAATTCAGCTGCCAGTTCCGGCTCGGCCTTTTCGTAGGCGGCGAACTTGTCTTCCCAGGCCTTCTGGGCCGCTGCGCCTTTCTCTTTGGCATCCCAGGCGGCATAGATTTCAGAGGGCACTTCAAACGGGCCATGCTGCCAGCCCAGAGCCTCGCGAGTCAGGGCAATTTCATCGTCACCCAGCGGGGCACCGTGGCAATCTTCCTTGCCCTGCTTGTTGGGGGAACCAAAGCCGATGATGGTCTTGCAGCAGATCAGTGTCGGCTGCTCGGTGTTGGCCCGGGCCTGTTCAACAGCCGCGCGGATGGCGTCGGCATCGTGGCCGTCAACGTCCGGAATTACCTGCCAGCCGTAGGATTCAAAACGCTGCGGAGTATTGTCGGTAAACCAGCCTTCCACTTCGCCGTCGATGGAAATGCCGTTGTCGTCATAGAAGAACACCAGCTTGCCAAGGCCCAGGGTACCGGCCAGGGAAGCCACTTCGTGGGAGATGCCTTCCATCAGGCAGCCGTCGCCCAGGAACGCATAGGTGTAGTGGTCCACAATGTCGTGGCCCGGGCGGTTGAACTGCGCCGCCAGGGATTTCTCGGCCAGAGCGAAACCAACGGCGTTGGCAATGCCCTGCCCCAGCGGGCCGGTAGTGGTTTCAATGCCCGGTGTGTAACCGTATTCCGGGTGCCCCGGAGTCTTGGAGTGCAGCTGCCGGAAGTTCTTGATGTCGTCAATGCTAACGTCGTACCCGCTCAGGTGCAGCAGGGAGTACTGCAGCATGGAGCCATGGCCGTTAGACAGTACAAAACGGTCACGGTTGGCCCATTGCGGGTTGGCCGGGTTGTGGCTCAGGTAATCGTTCCACAGTACCTCGGCGATATCCGCCATACCCATGGGCGCACCCGGGTGGCCGGACTTGGCTTTCTGAACCGCATCCATGCTCAGCGCGCGAATGGCGTTGGCGAGATCTTTACGGGACGGCATTGACAATTCTCCAGTGTTTTTCAGGAAAAGACTTCAAGCTGCAAAAACTGCTCAAAAAGAAGGCGCGTATTTTCGCCGATTACTGTGTGCCGGGGCAAATCCATATGTAGTGGTTTTCCGATGGCGCCGGTACAAAATCACCAAAGCGACTGATTTCACAAACGCTATAAATCTATATCAAAAAATTTTGATATGGCTATTGATCGATCAATCGAACCCCCCTACACTTGCCAACCATGACCTCACTCAATGCACATGCGAACGAATTGTCCTCGGTGGACACCCTGGTACCGATCTTCAAGGCGAGCGGCGATCCCTTGCGCCTGGAGATCCTGCGGGTGCTGCGCCGGGACACCTTCGGTGTGCTGGAGCTGAGCCAGATGTTTGATATGCGCCAGTCCGGCATGAGCCACCACCTCAAGGTGATGCACAAAGCCGGGTTGCTGGAGCCCCAGCGGGAAGGCAATGCCATTTTCTACCGCCGCCCCCTGAACCTGGACAGCGACAAGCTGGCAGACCAGGCCATCCGGCAGATTTTCGAGACCGTAGACCGGGTGCCCTTGCCTCCGCAGCTGGAAGACAAAATCGAGGCCATCCGCGAGCAGCGGGCGGAACAGTCCCAGGCCTTCTTCTCCCGGCATTCGGAGCAGTTCCGGGAGCAGCAGGAACTGATCGCCGCCTTTGACCTGTATGCGGAGCCCACCGCCGAACTGATCCGCAAGCGGGCAGCACGGCAGGGCTGGCGCAGTGTGCTGGAAATCGGCCCCGGTGAAGGCGGCTTCCTGCCGGTGCTATCACAACTGTTCGATCATGTGGTGGGGCTGGATAACAGCAAGGACATGCTCGCCAAGGCCACCCGCACCTGTATTGAGGAACGGCTGAACAACGTCGACCTTATTGAAGGTGTCACCGACACGGTACTGGCCCGGGGCGATGCCTTTGACCTGATTGTCGCCAACATGGTGCTGCACCACGTACCCAGCCCGGCGGACATCTTTCTGGACGCCGCAGCTCTGATGAACAGCGGTGGCTGTTTGATCGTCAGCGACCTGTGCAGCCACGACCAGGACTGGGCCAAGGAGAACTGCGGCGACCTGTGGCTGGGCTTCGAGCCGGAAGAACTCACCGCCTGGGCGGCCGATGCCGGCCTGACAGCGGGCGAGCAACTGTTTATCGGCCTGCGGAACGGCTTCCAGGTGCAGGTACGGGAATTCTGGAAAACGTCTGGAACGGCCTGAAGCCCGCGCAGACACTGGAACATCAAAAAACTTTGATATTGACGTACGTAGAATTACGTACACCGATTTTGAAAACGCTCACAGAGGAGCACCACTATGTCTGACTACAACATCTTCACCTCCGAGTCGGTCTCTGAAGGCCATCCGGACAAACTGGCCGACCAGATCTCCGACGCGGTACTGGACGCCATCCTGACCGACGACCCGCACGCTCGCGTAGCATGCGAAACCATGGTGAAAACCGGTGTGGCCATCGTTGGCGGTGAAATCACCACCAGCGCATGGGTCGACCTGGAAGACCTGGTGCGTGGCGTGATCAAAGACATCGGCTACACCTCCTCGGATGTGGGCTACGACGGCGACACCTGTGGCGTAATCAACATCATCGGCAAGCAGTCCGTGGATATCGCCCAGGGCGTTGACCGCCAGAAGCCGGAAGACCAGGGCGCGGGCGACCAGGGCCTGATGTTCGGCTACGCCAGCAACGAAACCGACGTGCTGATGCCGGCTCCGATCACCTTCTCGCACCGTCTGGTGCAGCGCCAGGCCGAAGCCCGCAAGAGCGGCCTGCTGCCGTGGCTGCGCCCGGACGCCAAGAGCCAGGTAACCTGCCGCTACGAAAACGGCAAGGTCGTGGGCATCGACGCAGTGGTTCTGTCTACCCAGCACGACCCGGACGTGACCCAGGAAGACCTGAAAGAAGCGGTGATGGAGCTGATCGTCAAGCACACCCTGCCGGCCGAACTGCTGCACAAAGACACCGAGTTCCACATCAACCCGACCGGCAAGTTCGTGATTGGCGGCCCGGTGGGCGACTGTGGCCTGACCGGCCGAAAAATTATCGTAGACACCTACGGCGGCATGGCCCGTCACGGTGGCGGCGCTTTCTCCGGCAAAGACCCCTCGAAGGTTGACCGCTCCGCCGCCTACGCTGGCCGTTACGTCGCCAAGAACATCGTGGCTGCCGGCCTGGCCGAGAAGTGTGAGATTCAGGTGTCCTACGCCATTGGCGTAGCCCAGCCGACTTCCATTTCCCTGAACACCTTCGGCACCGGCAAGATCAGCGACGACAAGATCATCGACCTTGTACGCGCGCACTTCGACCTGCGCCCGTACGCGATCACCAACATGCTGGACCTGCTGCACCCGATGTACCGGGCCACAGCAGCCTACGGCCACTTCGGCCGTGATCCGTACGAGATGACCGTTGGCGGCAAGACCTTCACCGCGTTCCCGTGGGAGAAGACCGACCGGGCGGCAGCCCTGAAAGACGCTGCGGGCATCTAAAAGACTTTTTGGCCACGGAATCCACGGAAGGACACGGAAAAAGATAAAGAAGAAATGATTTGCCACGAAATCCACTAAAGAACACGAAAAAAGACTGATCACTAAAAAAGCAGTTGTTTTTACTTTCGTGTCCTTTGGTGGATTTAGTGGCAAAAAAATCTTTTCCTTCCGTGTTTTTCCGTGGATTCCGTGGCTAACCATTTCAAACATGACAGGAGCACCACATGAGCACTCCGAACAACTTCGAAGATTACAAAGTCCGCGATATCGAACTCGCCGACTGGGGCCGTAAGGAAATCAAGATCGCCGAAGGCGAGATGCCCGCCCTGATGAAACTGCGCGAGAAATACAGAGCCGAGCAGCCGCTGAAAGGCGCCAACATCATGGGCTGCATCCACATGACCATCCAGACCGCCGTGTTGATTGAAACACTGGTCGAGCTGGGCGCTGATGTGCGCTGGTCATCGTGCAACATCTTCTCCACCCAGGACCAGGCCGCCGCTGCCATCGCAGCTCAGGGCATTCCCGTATTCGCGTGGAAAGGTGAGACTGACGAAGAATACGAATGGTGCCTGCACAAAACCGTGGGCGCAGACGTAGACGGCTGGGAGCCGAACATGATCCTGGACGACGGCGGCGACCTGACCGAGCTGCTGCACAAGGAATACCCGCAGATTATTGCCAAGTGCCACGGTGTGACTGAAGAAACCACCACCGGCGTGCACCGCCTGCAGGAAATGCTGCGTGACGGCACCCTGAAGATTCCGGCCATCAACGTTAACGACTCGGTCACCAAGTCCAAGAACGACAACAAGTACGGTTGCCGCCACAGCCTGAACGACGCCATCAAGCGCGCTACCGACCACCTGCTGTCCGGCAAGAAAGCATTGGTGATCGGTTACGGTGACGTGGGCAAGGGCTCTGCCCTGTCCCTGCGCCAGGAAGGCATGATCGTGAAGGTGACTGAAGCCGACCCGATCTGTGCCATGCAGGCCTGCATGGACGGTTTTGAAGTGGTGTCTCCGTACATCGACGGCATCAACACCGGCACCGAGCAAGGAATCAACACCGACCTGCTGGGCACCACTGACCTGCTGGTGACCACCACCGGTAACGTCAACGTGTGTGACGCGAACATGCTGAAAGCCCTGAAGAACGGCGCTGTGGTGTGCAACATCGGTCACTTCGACAACGAGATCGACACCGCCTACATGCGCAAGAACTGGGAGTGGGACGAGGTCAAGCCGCAGGTGCACGTGATTTACCGC
The DNA here is from genome assembly GCF_000475255.1 of Marinobacter sp. ES-1. Lineage (NCBI taxonomy): Bacteria > Pseudomonadati > Pseudomonadota > Gammaproteobacteria > Pseudomonadales > Marinobacteraceae > Marinobacter > Marinobacter sp. ES-1. The sequence continues at coordinate 6,704 of NZ_AXBV01000060.1, read as the reverse complement.
GATAAGGCCAGCAACGACCACCTGATCCTGCTGTCCGAAGGCCGTCTGGTAAACCTGGGCAACGCCACCGGTCACCCGTCGCGGATCATGGACGGCTCCTTCGCCAACCAGGTGCTGGCGCAGATGTACCTGTTCGAGCGCAAGTTTGCGGACCTGCCTGAAGAGTCCAAGGCCAAGGGCGTTTACGTCCAGGTTCTGCCCAAGCAGCTGGACGAAGAAGTGGCCCGCGCCATGGTGGAAGGCTTTGGTGGCGTGATCACCAAGATGACTCCGGACCAGGCGAAATACATCGGCGTACCGGTCGAAGGCCCGTACAAGCCGGAAAGCTACAGGTACTAAGCGGAAACGATCATGGAATCCCAGAAGCAATTCAAACGCCGCTTCAGCTTCGAGTTTTTCCCGCCCAAGACCGATCAGGGCAAGGAGAAGCTGCAGGCGGTACGCAACCAGCTGGCCGAGGTAAACCCGGACTTTTTCTCGGTCACCTTCGGAGCCGGCGGTTCCACTCGCGATCGCACGATCGAAACGGTGCTGAACCTGCACAAGCAGGGTATTTCCACAGCACCGCACCTGTCCTGCGTGGGTGGTACCCGCGCAGAGATCGGCGAGCTGCTGGACGTGTATAAAGAGAACGGCATCAACCGGATCGTCGCCCTGCGCGGCGACCTGCCCTCGGGCATGGGCGCCTCCGGTGAGCTGCGTTACGCCAACGAGTTGGTGGAATTCATCCGGGAGCACAGCGGGGATCACTTCAACCTCGAAGTGGCCGCCTACCCGGAATTTCACCCCCAGGCCCGCAATGCCGAGGAAGACCTGAAGAACTTCGCACGGAAAGTACAGGCCGGTGCCAACAGCGCCATCACCCAGTACTTCTTCAATGCCGACAGCTACTTCTACTTCATCGACCGCCTGGAGAAGATGGGCGTCACCATTCCGGTGGTGCCGGGCATCATGCCCATCGTCAACTTCTCCAGCCTGGTGCGTTTCTCGGATATGTGCGGTGCGGAAATCCCCCGCTGGATCCGCAAGCAGCTGGAAGCCTACGGCGACGACACCGACAGCATCCGCAAGTTCGGTGAAGACGTGGTCACCGAAATGTGTGAAAAACTGCTGAAAGCCGGGGCTCCGGGGTTGCACTTCTACACCCTGAACCAGGCCGAACCCAGCATTTCCATCTGGAAGAACCTGGGCATCAGCGACCGCGAAAAGATTGCTTTCTGAGGCATTCTTCAAAGCAGTACAAAGAGGGGCTTCGGCCCCTCTTTCGTTTTCTAACCACCTGATTTCCTGCAAATCCTTTCAAGATGGGCTAACCTGTATCTGATGCATCCCCATCAATGTTCCCTGTGCAATACCGAACAAACCGGTCATAGCGCAGCCTGCCTTACCGGGCAGACGGAACCACAATAAGAGAAAGGAGCAAGCATGAGTACAACATGGCTGAAAACCCTGGGCGCTGGCCTGGCACTGTCTGTCGCCGCCACGTCGGTAAGCGCAGAGACCCTGCGCGTAGTCACCGACCCCAGCTTCGTCCCGTTTGAAATGATGGATCAGGAAACCGGCGAAATGATCGGTTTCGACATGGAAATCATCGCCGAAGTCGCCGAGCGTGCGGGCTTTGATTACGACCTGAACACCATGGATTTCAACGGTATTATCCCGGCCCTGCAAACCGGCAACGTCGACATTGCCATTGCCGGCATCACCATTACCGATGAGCGTAAGCAAATCGTCGATTTCTCCGACCCTTACTACGATTCCGGCCTGCGCATCCTGGTTCGCGAAGACGATGGCACCCAGGAAATGTCTGACCTGGAAGGCAAGAAAGTCGGCACCAAGATTGGTAGCACCAGCTACGACTTCCTCACCAAGAACCTGGACGATAACGACGGCGTAACCCCCTACCCCGGCAGCTCCGACATGTATATGGCGCTGATGTCCGGCGCGGTAGATGCGGTGTTCTACGACGCCCCGAACGTAGGCTACTTCGCCAGCACCCGCGGCGCAGGCAAGGTGAAAACCGTAGGCCCGCTGTATGAAGGCCAGCAGTACGGTATCGCCCTGAAAAAAGGTAGCGAATGGGTTGGCCCGGTTAACGAGGCCCTGGCAGAAATCAAGGAAGACGGCACCTACAAAACCATTTACGAAAAATGGTTCGGCCCGATGCCTGAAGACAAGTAAACCTCCACTTGACCCGCCCGGGGTACACAATGCCCCGGGCGCCTCCTCCCAACCCAACGGAGAAACACACCGTGGAATTCCAGTTTCAGTTTGACTGGCAAGCGGCCATTGATTCCATTCCCTACCTGGCCAAGGGCATTCCCTACACCCTGATGATTTCCTTCGGTGGCCTGGCCATCGGTTTTGTACTCGGCATCGTTTTTGGCCTGCTCAGCATCAACAAAAAATGGTTCCTGCGCTGGCCGGCAACCGCCTATATCGAAATTTTTCGCGGCACCCCCATCCTGGTGCAGGTGCTGTTTATCTTCTACGGCCTGCCGGACCTGGTCGGCGGCCCCATCGACCCGCTGACAGCCGGTATTGCCGCGATCGCCCTGAACTCCGGCGCCTATATATCCGAAGTGGTGCGCGGTGGCGTGCAGTCTATCGACAAAGGCCAGAGCGAGGCCGGCTTGTCTCTGGGGCTTTCCCGTACCCAGACCTTCTGGTCGATTATCTGGCCCCAGGCCTTCCGGCGCATGATCCCGCCGCTCGGAAACCAGGCTATCGTAAGCATCAAGGACACCTCGCTGTTCTCGGTGATCGGCGTGGGCGAACTGGTCCGCCAGGGCCAGGTGTATATCGCCAACACCTTTACCGCCTTCGAGGTTTACTTCGTAGTGGCCCTTATGTACCTGGCCATAACCTTGTCCCTGTCCCTGATTCTGCGGCTGCTTGAACGCCGCGGCGTTGCGTCTGTCTGAAGGAGCCCGGGTAATGACTCAGATCGTAAAGATGAAGGGCATGAACAAGTACTTCGGCAAACTGCATGTCCTGAAAGATATAGACCTGACCGTAGAACAGGGCGAAGTCGTGGTGATCATCGGGGCCAGTGGCTCCGGCAAATCTACCCTGATCCGCTGCGTTAACGGCCTGGAAGAATTTGAATCCGGCACACTGGAAGTGGATGGCCAGAAACTGGCGCCGAAAGGCGGCAACCAGCAGGCCCTTGCCGAAATCCGCAAGGAAGTCGGCATGGTGTTCCAGCAGTTCAACCTGTTCCCGCACCTGACGGTAAGAAAGAACATCATGCTGGCGCCCATGAAGGTAAAAAACACCTCCCAGGTAGTCGCCAACGCTACCGCCGAGCGACTGTTGGAACGTGTAGGCATTGGCAGCCAGGCCGACAAATACCCCAACCAGCTATCCGGCGGCCAGCAGCAGCGGGTCGCCATTGCCCGGGCCCTGGCCATGGAACCCCGGCTGATGCTGTTCGATGAACCCACCTCGGCACTGGATCCGGAAATGATCGGTGAAGTACTGGACGTGATGCGGGAGCTGGCCAAAGAGGGTATGACCATGATGGTCGTCACCCACGAAATGGGCTTCGCCCGGGAAGTGGCAGACCGGGTGATCTACATCCATGAAGGCCAGATTGTCGAAGAAGGCCGGCCTGAAGATGTGTTCGACAACCCTAAGAACGAGCGCACCCAGGCGTTCCTGTCCCGGGTGCTGGCGCACTGAACCGGCAGGTCAAAGCAACTGGCGGATGACTTCATACTCCCGTTCAATCTTGGCGTGGGAGTCATCCGCCAGAAACCTTGCCACTTTTTTGCCCAACAACGGCACATCACAACGAACCGACAGATTCACATAATTGATGCAGCGGTTACCGTTACCCTGAAGCCGCATTTCGCCCTTGATCTTCGCCGGCACACCGTCGATTTTCACCCGAAACTCGCAGTGCCACTCATCGTCGTCTTTACGGAACCAGTGTTCCTCCTGCCGCACGCGATTCCACTCCCGGTGAAAGCCTGAGAGCACTCCGGGCACGGGCGCAGAAGCCATCATTTCACGCTCGATCACCAACTTTCCGGACACATCGTCTTTGCGCAGCTCGGCCAGCTGTACATTGCGGGACCCGATTTTCTCGTTCTTTTCGATAATGTGGCTTTCGCTGAAAAAACGTTCGAGCACATGATCCACACCAGCCTCATAGGGGTGTTTCAGATTCAGCTCCATATTCGACTCCTGTTATTTTTATTCCATTGTTGCCGCAGGCTGGTGCACCAACATTGGCCGGTCTGGCGCCGGGCTATGGCAAGCCGGTCATCCGACTGGTTCACAGTAAGGAGCTGTTAAGGCTGCTGACAGCCAAGTATCATGTCGCATCCGGATATTTATTCACCGCCTCCGCAGCCTGACAGGAGACAACCATGCGCAATGCCGACCTGGTCGCACGGGACCTTAAATCCGTGTGGCACCCCTGTACCCAGATGAAAGACCACGAAACCCTGCCGCTGATTCCCATCAAGCGGGGCGAAGGCGTATGGCTGGAAGATTTCGAGAGCAATCGCTACATCGATGCGGTCAGCTCCTGGTGGGTGAACCTGTTCGGCCACGCCAACCCGCGCATCAACTCCGCCATCAAGGAACAAATCGGCCAGCTGGAGCATGTGATCCTGGCGGGCTTCAGCCACGAACCGGTGGTGAACTTGTCCGAGCGGCTGATTGAGGTGACGCCGGAAGGGCTGAACAAATGCTTCTACGCAGACAATGGCTCCTCCGCCATCGAAGCCGCCCTGAAAATGAGCTATCACTATTGGAAAAACCAGGGCCACCCGGGCAAGAAGAACTTCGTTAACCTCAGCAACAGCTACCACGGAGAAACCCTGGGCGCGCTGGCGCTGGGTGATGTTGCCCTTTACAAAGACACCTACCAGCCGCTGCTGATGGAAGTACTGACGGCGCCCTCGCCGGATGCCTACAACAAGGAGCCGGGCGAAACCGATGAAGACTACGCCCTGCGCCAGTTCGAAGCCATGGACAAGCTGCTGGCCGAGCGGCACCACGAAATCTGTGCCGTGGTGGTGGAGCCCCTGATCCAGTGCGCCGGCGGCATGCGCATGCACCACCCGGTTTACCACACCAAACTGCGCGAAGCCTGCGACCGCTATGGCGTACACCTGATTGCCGACGAAATCGCCGTGGGCTTCGGCCGCACCGGCACCATGTTCGCCTGCGAACAATCCGGCATCACCCCGGATTTCATGTGCCTGTCCAAGGGTCTGACCGCCGGTTACCTGCCGTTGTCCGTAGTGCTCACCACCGACACCGTCTACAACGCCTTCTACGACGACTACGAAACCCTGCGTGCGTTCCTGCACAGCCACAGCTACACCGGCAACCCCATCGGCTGCGCCGTCGCCCTGGCCACCCTGGACATCTTCCGGGACGAAAACGTCATCGAAAACAACCGCCAGCTGTCCCGCTGCATGGCCGAATCCGTCGCTCACCTGGCCGACCATCCCAACGTGGGTGACATCCGCCAGCACGGCATGACCCTGGCCATCGAAATGGTCAAAGACAAAGCCAGCAAAACCCCGTTCCCCTGGCAGGAACGCCGTGGCATCAAGGTGTACCAGCATGCCCTCACCCGCCAGTCCCTGCTGCGCCCGCTGGGCAACGTGGTGTACTTCATGCCGCCTTACGTGATCACCGAAGACCAGATCCGACACCTGGCCCAGGTGGCCACCGAAGGCATCGAAATCGCAGTTAAGGGCTGACCATGCGCATTCCCAGAATCTACACCGACAGCCCCCTGCACACCGGCAGCCCGTGTGAACTCGACGACAACGCCGCCAACCACGTAGGCCGGGTACTGCGCATGCAGCCCGGCCAGCAGCTCCGTTTGTTCAACGGCGACGGTAACGACTACACCGCCACCATCACCGAAGCCGGCAAAAAGAACGTCACCGTCACCATCGAAAGCACCGAGGCCAACGCCACCGAATCGCCTCTGACCATCGTCCTGGGCCAGACCCTGTCCAAGGGCGACCGCATGGACTACGCGGTGCAGAAAGCCGTGGAAATGGGCGTAACCACCATCGCCCCCCTCACCACCGAACGCTCCGACGTAAAACTCAAAGGCGACCGGGAAGAAAAACGCCTGCGCCACTGGCAACAAGTCGCCATCAGCGCCGCCGAACAATGCGGCCGTGCAAAGGTCCCGAACATCCTGCCGGTGATGACCGTAGCGGAATGGCTGCAATACAGCCAAACCTGCGACCTGCGCCTGGTGCTGCACCACCGCACCGAACAATCCCTCAACACACTCGAGAAACCCGCCAGCGTCGCCCTGATGATCGGCCCCGAAGGCGGCCTGAGCGCCGACGAGATTGCCCTGGCAGAACAAAACGGCTTCCTCCCCGTCGCCCTCGGCCCCCGGGTTCTGCGCACCGAAACGGCGCCGGTGGCAGCCATGGCACTGTGCCAGTGGTTGTGGGGAGATATTGGCGGTTAACCGCGAATGGCCTTCTGTAACGTGATGCAGTGGCGGTTCAGTCATTGACAGATTCCGCTGTCACCAACATGATCCGTGTCTGACAATTGCAGCAAGACGCTCTGCCCATGATGGGCGGCAGTGCGAGAGGGGGTTTCCAGAAATTTGCGAAGCCATGGATGGCGGAGCAGAAGCGCCACATGGATGTGCCGCAAGGAGCGTTTTCTGGAACACCGACCCACACCTGCGACAACACCCAACC
>NZ_AXBV01000059.1:0-61888 GCF_000475255.1 Marinobacter sp. ES-1 | reverse complement strand
ACAAGAGGTCTACATATATGTCTTGAGCGTGTCCCGGGAACCCCTACCCGGTTTGGCACGACAGGCGTTGTGCGTAGGTTCGGTTTTCTCCGTATTGGGTGATGGAATTTATGCGTGATTTTCGGTCTGAGATTGAACAGCGAAAACAAGCCGGTTTGTACCGGAGCCGGCGCCTGGTGACGGGGCCGCAGCAGCCGGAGTTGGTCGCTGACGGGAAGCCGCTGCTGTCGTTCTGTAGTAACGATTATTTGGGGCTGGCGAATCACGCAGGAAACATCGCAGCGCTGCGGGATACGTTGCCAGAAGCCGGTCTGGGCGGGGCGGCTTCGCATCTGGTGTGCGGGCATCACGAAGCTCACCACCGGTTGGAACAGCGGCTGGCGGAGTTCACGCAGCGCAGCTCGGCGTTGTTTTTCTCGACTGGATACATGGCCAACCTGGGTGTGATTTCAGCGTTGGCAGGGCGGGGGGATACGATTTTTTCGGATCGGTTGAACCATGCTTCGATTATCGATGGCTGCATTCTAAGCCGGGCGAAGGTGCGCAGGTATGCTCATGGCGATGTGTCTTCGTTGGAGGCGATGCTGGCGCAGACGTCGGGCCATAAGCTGGTGGTGACTGATGGCGTGTTCAGTATGGATGGTGATATCGCGCCGTTGAAGGAGCTTGCCAGGGTGTGTAAGGCCCATGATGCGTTGTTGGTGGTGGACGATGCCCACGGTATCGGCGTGCTTGGCCCGCAGGGGCGGGGGAGTGTGCTGGAGGCGGGATTGTCGGAGGCGGATGTGCCGGTTTTGATTGGCACCCTTGGCAAGGCCGTGGGCACCAGCGGGGCTTTTGTGGCTGGGACGGAGGTGTTGATGGATTACCTGGTGCAGAAGGCGCGCACTTACATCTACACCACCGCCATGCCGCCGGCGCTGGCGAAAGCGACTTACGCCAGTATTGACCTGATCGAGCAGGATGATGCTCGCCGCACCCACTTGCAGGCTTTGATTGCCCGGTTCCGTGCCGGTGCGCAGGAATTGGGTTATCAGTTGATGCCCTCGTACACGCCCATCCAGCCCATCATGGTAGGGGATAACCATGCAGCTCTGGCATTAAGCCGGGCGCTGGAGGAGCAGGGCATTCTGGTCACCGCCATCCGCCCGCCCACGGTGCCGGAAGGCGAGGCCCGGTTGCGGGTAACCCTGAGCGCCGCGCATTCGGAAGCGCAGGTTGATCGGTTGTTGCAAGCCTTGGCCCAGTGCAGCTCCCTGTTACCGGAGCAGGCCGTTCAGGAGTCGGTGGCGGTATGAGTGCCTATAGCGATCTGACGGCAATAGCCCGTTCCGAAGGCGGAACCGGCAGCAAAGCCTGCATCGCCCGGGGCTTCGGCAGCGCCAGCGGAACCTACGACAGCGCCTCCCGCTTGCAAAAAGCCATGGGCGACACCATGCTCGCCCACATTCCTGATAACCTCGATCCAGAAAGTGTCCTGGACCTTGGCTGCGGCACTGGCTGGTTCACCCGCAAGCTGGCAAACCAATACCCGAACGCCGCCATCACCGGCGCAGACCTGGCCCCCGGCATGCTGCAACAGGCCCAAGCCCGCAGCCCCGAAACCATCAGCTGGCTCAACGCAGACGCCGAACAACTCCCCCTGACCGACAACTGCGCCGACCTGATCTTCAGCAACCTGATGATCCAATGGAGCACCCGCCCGGAAACCGTGCTGGCCGAATGCAAGAGAATCCTCAAACCCGGCGGCACCCTCGCCATCTCCACCCTACTGCACGGCACCCTGGAAGAGCTCAAACAAGCCTGGGCCGAGGCCGACCCCGGCCAACCCCACGTAAACCGTTTTACCCACCATGCTGACTGGCAGCAATTAACCAGCCGGCAACTCCCCGGTTCCACCCTCGAGACGGCAACCCTCACCTTGCCCTATGATTCTCCCATGGCCCTGAATCGGGAGCTCAAACACCTCGGCGCTGTGTTCAAAGGCGAAGAACGCCGCAGAACCGTTACCGCCCCGGGAAGATTCAAGGCGATGTGCGCGGCTTATCCAAAACCGGGTGATGGCGAAATCATCGCCAGTTATCACGCTGGCTGGTTGTACTGGACAAAGGCAACCTGAGAGTCGTTTTTCAAGCAATCCAAAAATTGACCACCAGCAGGACGGCAAACACAAACGTTTGCGGAGAGGGTGTGGGCAGGTCTTTCCGGGACTATCTTTCGCCATGGATGGCGAAAGCTAAGCGCACATGGACGTCTCGAGCGTGTCCCGGAAAGATCTGCCCACACCCTCGTCTTAGACCTGAGTAGCAGCGCCACAGGCGGAATATGCACCGAGATTTCCATTAAAGAGGACCCCAGACAGTGGCTAAGAAAACGTACTTCGTAACAGGCACCGACACCGGTGTAGGCAAAACCATCGTAGCTGCGGCCATCCTTGAGGCCGCCAAAACCCAGGGCAAACGCACCCTCGCCATGAAACCCATTGCCTCCGGCTGCGACCAGACCCCCGACGGGCTGCGTAATGAAGACGCATTGATGCTGCAGGCGGCCATAACCGAACAACTGGCCTACGACGCCATCAACCCCGTCGCCATGGAACCCGCCATCGCCCCCCACGTAGCCGCCCAGCAAGCCGGCAAACAACTCAGTGCCCAGCGGCTGGTCGGCTTTTGCCGCGGAATGCAGATTCGCCCGGCCGATCTTATGCTGGTGGAAGGCGCCGGCGGCTGGCGGGTCCCCCTGAGCGACCGCGAAACCTACGCAGCAGTGCCCCGCGAGCTGAAGCTGCCGGTGATCCTGGTGGTCCCTCTCAAACTCGGTTGCATCAACCACGCCATGCTCACGGTGGAGGCCATTCAGAATGACGGCCTGACGGTAGCCGGCTGGGTTGCCAACCACCCGGAGCCGGAAACCATGAGTTGCGAACAGGAAACCCTCGGTTACCTGGTGAACCATATTCCGGCGCCGTGTCTGGGCATATTGCCCCGCCTTGATGACACACCAACCGAGCGCCTGCCGGCCCGGCTGGCGGAGTTTCTGAATATCTCGCCGTTATTTGATGGCTGACAGGTTCTGCAGGCTGGGCCACACAAAATTTGCTCAGGGCTATTGACAATTCCGTGCCTCAAAACGTATGTTTCAAACAAGTGTTTAATTAAGGCCGCGGTGCAGCGCATCGTGGTGTCTGAGCAAACCCAAGGCCGAAGGCTGTTACTGCATTCAGCCGAGACCAAACCGAGGTGGATTCCATGCCTGAATACAAAGCGCCCCTGCGTGACATTAAATTCGTAATGAACGAGCTGCTGAACAGCGAGCAGCACTACGCCAATCTGGAAGGTGCTGAAGACGCGACTCCGGATATGGTTGATGCCATCATCCAGGAAGGCGCCAAGTTCTGTGAGCAGGTATTGTCTCCGCTGAACCAGGTAGGTGACCAGGAAGGCTGTACCTGGAGCGAAGACGGTGTGAAAACCCCGACCGGCTTCAAAGAGGCCTACCAGCAGTACGTTGAAGGTGGCTGGCCGTCCATGACTGCCGACCCCAACTACGGTGGCCAGGGCCTGCCGCATTCCATCGGCCTGGTGGTCAGTGAAATGGTTGGCACCTCCAACTGGTCCTGGGGCATGTACCCGGGCCTGAGCCACGGTGCCACCAACACCATCGAAGCCCACGGCACCGAAGAGCAAAAGCAGACCTACCTGACCAAGCTGATCAGCGGTGAGTGGACCGGTACCATGTGTCTGACCGAGCCGCACTGTGGTTCTGACCTGGGCACCCTGCGCACCAAGGCCGAGCCGAACGCTGACGGCACCTACAGCATTACCGGTACCAAGATTTTCATCTCTGCCGGTGAGCACGACATGGCCGAGAACATCGTCCACATCGTACTGGCCCGTCTGCCGGGCGCACCGGAAGGCACCAAGGGTATCTCCCTGTTCATTGTGCCCAAGCACCTGCCGAACGAAGACGGTTCTGCCGGTGAGCGTAATGCCGTTTCCTGTGGCTCCCTGGAGCACAAGATGGGTATCCACGGTAACGCGACCTGCGTGATGAACTTCGACGGCGCCAAGGGTTGGCTGATCGGGCCTGAGAACAAAGGCCTGAACTGCATGTTCACCTTCATGAACACTGCCCGTATCGGTACTGCCATCCAGGGTCTGGGTGCTGCAGAACTGGGCTTCCAGGGCTCCCTGGCTTACGCCAAAGAGCGTCTGGCCATGCGTTCCCTGAGTGGTCCGAAGAACCCGGATGGCATCGCTGACCCGATCATCGTGCACCCGGACGTACGCCGTATGCTGCTGACCCAGAAGGTTGTAGCCGAAGGCGCCCGCGCCCTGATCTACCTGGCTGGCCAGCAAGTGGACGTGGTTCACAGCGGCAAGACCGAAGAAGAGCGCAAGCACGCCGACGCACTGCTGGGCTTCCTGACCCCGATCGCCAAGGCGTTCCTGACCGAGATCGGTTACGAGTCTGCCAACCTGGGTATGCAGGTATTCGGTGGCCACGGTTTTATCGCTGAGTGGGGCATGGAGCAGAACGTTCGTGATTCCCGCATCGGTATGATCTACGAGGGTACTACCGGTATCCAGGCGCTGGACCTGCTGGGCCGTAAGGTTCTGATGACCCAGGGCGAAGCTCTGAAAGTGTTCACCAAGCAGGTTCACGTCTTCTGCAAAGAGAACGCCGACAACGAGCAGCTGAAAGAGTTCATCGAGCCGCTGGCTGCGATCAACAAGGAGTGGGGCGATCTGACCATGAAGGTTGGTATGACCGCCATGAAGAACCGTGAAGAAGTCGGTGCTGCTGCGGTGGACTACCTGATGTACTCCGGTTACGCGGTATTCGCCTACCTGTGGGCCCGCATGGCCAAGGTGGCACTGGACAAGATGGCGGACGGCACCTCCGAGGAGATGTTCTACAACGCCAAGGTTCAGTCTGCGCGCTTCTACTTCAAGCGCCTGCTGCCGCGCACCAAGACCCACGCAGAAACCATGCTGGCCGGTGCAGACAGCCTGCTGGACATGCCGGAAGAAGCCTTCGCTATCTAAGGCGGGGTTGCTATCTGGTTGAAGGCACAGCAAAAGCCCGTTCTCCGCTCGGAGGCGGGCTTTTTTCATGAGTTTGGTGGCACGTTTGAGGTAGAATGGCGGGCCACAGAATAACAACCTTGTTTCGGACACATAGCCGAGCGGGCGAACCCGAAGACCTTTACACAGAAGGCGTTGTTACCCGGTTCCCCAAGTGACTGACTGAATTTCTGGAGAGTTATACATGGCTGATTATCAGGCACCCCTTCGTGACATGCGTTTTGTATTGAACGAAGTGTTCGACGCGCCCGCACTCTGGGCCTCTCTGCCAAAGATTGCCGAAAACGTAGACCCGGACACTGCCGACGCGATTCTTGAAGAAGCTGGCAAGATCACCGGCGGCGTACTGGCGCCCCTGAACCGCGAAGCGGACGAGCAGGGTTGTAAGTGGAATGAAGGCGAAGTAACCAGCCCGGAAGGCTTCAAGGAAGCCTACCAGACCATCGTTGAGGGTGGCTGGAACGGCCTGGGCGGCAACCCGGAATTCGGCGGCATGGGTATGCCGAAAACCCTGGTGGCCCAGTTTGAAGAAATGATGCAGGGCGCCAACATGGCCTTCGGCCTGGCCCCGATGCTCACCGCCGGTGCCTGCCTGGCCCTCGACGCCCACGGCAGCCAGGAGCTGAAAGAGAAGTACCTGCCCAACATGTATTCCGGCGTATGGTCCGGTGCCATGGACCTGACCGAGCCCCACGCCGGTACCGACCTGGGCATTATCCGCACCAAGGCCGAGCCCAATGACGACGGCTCTTTCAACGTGACTGGCACCAAGATCTTTATCACCTGGGGCGAGCACGACATGGCGGAGAACATCATCCACCTGGTGCTGGCCAAGCTGCCTGACGCGCCCAAAGGTCCGAAGGGTATTTCCCTGTTCCTGGTGCCCAAGTTCATGGTGAATGACGACGGTTCCCTGGGCGAGCGCAACTAGTTCAGCTGCGGTTCCATCGAGAAGAAGATGGGTATCAAAGGCTCAGCTACCTGCGTGATGAACTTCGACGGCGCCAAGGGCTGGCTGGTCGGTGAAGAAAACAAAGGCCTGGCCGCCATGTTCACCATGATGAACTACGAGCGTCTGGGTGTGGGCATCCAGGGCATCGGCGCCGCCGAAGCTTCCCTGCAAAGCGCCCGCGAATACGCTAACGAGCGTATCCAGAGCCGCGCGCCGACTGGTGCCCAGCAGCCTGAAAAAGCCGCTGACCCAATCCTGGTACACCCGGACGTACGCCGCATGCTGCTGACCATGAAGAGCTACGTGGAAGGCGGACGTGCCTTCTCTACCTACGTAGCCCAGTGGCTGGATATTTCCAAGTACTCCCAGGACGACGAACAGCGCAAACACGCCGAAGGCATGGTTGCCCTGCTGACCCCCGTCGCCAAGGCGTTCCTGACCGACCGCGGCCTGGACACCACCATCATCGGCCAGCAGGTCTTCGGTGGCCACGGCTTCATCCGCGAATGGGGCCAGGAACAGCTGGTACGCGACTGCCGCATCACCCAGATCTACGAAGGCACCAACGGCATCCAGGCCATGGACCTGATGGGTCGTAAAGTCGTCGGCAGCCAGGGCAAACTGTACGAACTGTTCGTACAGGACGTAGCTACCTTCATCGAAGCAAACACCGGCGACGCCGCCCTCAAGCCTTACCTGGAGCCGCTGGCGGCTGCTGTCGAGCGCTTGTCCGACGTCACCGAACACGTCATCAAACAAGCCGGCGACAACCCCAACGCCATCGGCGCCGCTGCAGTCGATTACCTCGACATGTTCGGCTACACCGCCCTGGCGTACATGTGGGCCAAAACCGTCAAAGCCGCCGCTCCGAAGGCAGAGGCTGACACCTCCGGCTTCTACACCGGCAAGCTGAAAACAGCCCGCTTCTACTTCGACCGCCTGCTGCCAAAGACCCTGTCCCTGGCCGAAGGCATTCGCAGTGGGAGCGATGCCATGATGGCTCTGGCGGCTAACGAAATCTGATACAGGTTTCGTTCCTCCAGAAAGCAAAAAAGCAGGCCCAGGTGGCCTGCTTTTTTGTTTGATGCTAGCTGAAATGTCCGGGCATTGGACCGGGGAGGCCCTTCCGAAACCTTGCGGAGCTGATCTCAGAAGTGCGGGCGCCGGTCAGGGGGTAGCTTTCCAAAACCTTGCGGAGCCAGGGATGGCGGAGCAGAGCGTACACGGACGTATCCACAGCGTGTTTTGGAAAGCTACCCCCTGACTGGTGCTTACTCCCAAAGTGAGATCAAAGCCTCAGAGCCGACTAATCAGCCCGGGATTAACCACAAAGGGATTCTCATTACCCTGAATCTCGGCAATCCGGCTATGCCGCGCCAACTCGCCATCATCCGGCGGATCCATCTCGTTCCAGCCCTGGAACAGCGTAGTAGCCCCCAACCACGGCAAACCGTACGTATCGACCATGTACGCCATGGTCCGGGCCACATCACCCTTGGCATGCTCGGGCGGCTCGAAAAATTGTGTGCTTTCACGAATACCGCAGTCATCCGGTTGGGCACTGGCGCCAATGTTTTCATAGCGGGCATTGCGGCGACGCATCTCTATCCGGCTGGTTACCGGCACCATATTGTGCAAATCCGAGGCAATCTGCCGGTAGCGGTTATCCCGCTTGCACTGCGATGTAGTGCCGCAATCCAGGGCGGAACGCACATCCGCCAGCGGGTAGATATAACCGTCGGTCAGCACAAAGCCCTTGCTGGTAAACGGTTTTTCGCAGAAGAAGGATGAACCGCCTTCCGCATACAGGTTGCCCCAGAACTCATTCTTGATAACGGTTTCGGGATCACTGAAACGGATGTTCTGGCCAGTAACCAGACCGGCAGAGAGGGACAGGGCGAGAGTGACAGAGAGCGCAGTAACTTTTTTCATATGACAGGTATACCTCACAGTATGTGCCATATTCCTTGGCCAGCCAGACGGCAGGTTGGTGGCAAAATAAACAGCACGACAAAATTATGACGCACGATTCATTTGTTACTGTGAAGTATGGCACAGAGACGGTGAGAAATTTGTCTCTGTGCCTGTTTTGATGTGTCTGTTTGTTAACAGGTTAACGTTTACTTCAGCTTGTTGCGGATGTTCTGGTAGCCGGATTTAAGCTCTTCACCCATCTTGCGGGCGGTTTCCCGAGCTTCCTGGCTGGCATCTTCTGCGTCATGGAAAATCTGGTCGAGCTTCGAACGGAACTTGTCCCAGTTCTGCTCCAGGTCGTCCCATTCGTCCTTCACATCTTCCTTGGCCAGGTGCATCTGCACCTTGGCTTCGTCGCGGTATTGTCTGACTTTCTCGGACAGCTTGTTGAATTCGTCTTGCAGGCTCATGGCAGGTTCTCCTTCCCTGATTGAGTGGAGAATGTACAATGCGCCCGATTGCAAAATGGTGTCAAGTGCCGCCGGGGCCGGTACTCTCCCGGGTTTGACCCAGGTCAGCTGTTACGGGTTGCGGCCAGCAGAATTGAGAGGTCACGCAGGTAATGCCATGGCGTCAGGTCATCAAAGCCCTTGGCGGCTCGGTCAGTCAGGCTGCACAGGGCCAGGGCCTGGTTCAGGCGGGGCAGGGTCAGGCGGCGGGCTGCCTGTTGGATGGCAGACGCTCGCCGGGGCTGGAAAACGCCCCGTTTCTTCAGGAAGCCCGAGGGGTTATCGCCCGGGGGCAGGGCGGTCTTCAGCTCGATAATCATGTTCAGGTCGCGCACCAGCACGCTCAGCAGGCCCAGGGGATTTTCGCCTTCCTGCTGCAGCACGCCGATGATGCGGCTGGCGTGGCCGGCCTTACCGGTGAGCAGTTCGGTGACCAGTTCAAAGCCGTTGAAGCGGGCGCTGTCCTGAACAGCCTGCTCCACGGTTTCCTCGTCAATGGTTTTGCCGTTGGTCAGCAGCGTCAGGCGATCCAGCTCCTGGCTCGCCGCCAGCAGGTTGCCTTCCAGCCGTTCAGCTAGCATTCCCAGTGCACCGCGGGTCAGGCTCAGCCCCTGATTGCTTGCCCTTTGCTGCAGCCAGTTGGCGAATTTGTCCGCCTCAACCGGCCACACCGGCACATGTACGCCGGTTTTCTGAAGGTCCTTGTACCATTTACGCTTGGTTTCCGCGGCATCCAGCCTGGCGCTGATCAGCAACAGGATGACGTCTTCAGGCGGGGCCTGCAGGATTTGCTCGAGTACCTTGCGGCCATCGCCGAGTTTGCCGGTGGGCAGGTGAATCTCGATCCGGCGTTTCTCCGCAAACAGCGACATGGCGTTGCATTCGTCTGCTACGGAGTTCCAGTCGAGCTGATGATCTGCGTGGTAGGTGAGGCGGTCCTGGTAACCGGCTTCCCGGGCGGCCTTTCGAACCTGGTCACAACATTCCTGAACCAGCAGGGGTTCATCACCGGAGATCAGGTAAACCGGTGCCAGGCCTTTTTTCAGTAACTGAGGGAGCTGGCCAGGCTGGGTTTTCATTGCGTCTCAGCCTGTTCCTGGCTGGCCTGGTAATCGTTGATGATGGCGTCTATCCGTTCCCGGGTCATGGGCGCCAGGCGGAAGATAACCTGTTGGGCCAGCCGGTCGCCCAGCTGTTGCCGAAGCCCCTCTTCCTCGCGCTGCTTGGCGAGTACGTTGGTTTCGTCGTAGCGGTAGGTTTCGCTGGCATTCAGGTTGGTGCTGGCAATCAGCGGGATCCGGTCAGCCGTGAGCAGTTCAATGGCGACAGTATGGCGCAGAACGTACTCTGCTGCAGCGGCCTGGGCAGTAATGGCCGAGGCCCGGCGGTCCTGCCGGTAATCCCGCAGGCGCAGGATGTAATCGGCCTGGGCGGCGCTGTCAGCAACCTGGACGCCGCCCAGGGTCAGCTGATCCCGAACCGATTGACAGAAACGGCCGGGCAGGTTGTCCGGGCAGTCTACCGCCAGGGGTTGCAGCGCGGCCGGTACCGGCGAGGTGCCCCGTAACTGAAAGCCGCAGCCGCTGGCCAGCACCAGGGTAGCCAGTGCCAGGGCGATGAGTTTCAACGCATTCAGGAGCGGGGCGGTGGCGGTCATATCAGTTGGCCACCACGTTGACCAGTTTGCCGGGCACTACAATCACCTTGCGAACGGTATTGCCTTCCACAAAACGCTGAACGTTTTCGTTATCCAGGGCCAGCTTTTCCAGGTCCGGCTTGCTGATATCGGCCGGGACTGTGGCCTTGGCCCGTACCTTGCCGTTGACCTGCAGGACCACTTCGATCTCACTGCGGACCATGGCGCTTTCATCGGCAACCGGCCAGCTGGCGTCAACCACCGGCTCACTGTGGCCCAGCACCTGCCAGAGTTTATGACAGATATGAGGCACGATCGGAGCCAGCACCCGTACCGCGGTGTCCAGGGCTTCCTGGCGCACGGCGCGGCTCTGGGGTTCGTCATCACCCAGGCGGCCTACTTCATTCAGCAGTTCCATTACGGCTGCAATGGCAGTGTTGAAGGTCAGGCGGCGGCTGATGTCGTCACTGACCTTGGCAATGGTCTCGTGGGTCTTGCGGCGCAGGTCTTTCTGGCCGCTGTTCAGAGCGCTGGTATCCAGGGCGGGAACATCGCCGCCGGCGGCATGCTCGGTCACCATGCGCCACAGGCGCTTGAGGAAGCGGTGCGCGCCCTCCACGCCGCTGTCAGACCACTCCAGGGACTGCTCTGGCGGTGCGGCAAACATCATGAACAGGCGCACAGTGTCGGCACCAAACTCATCGATGATCGACTGGGGATCGATGCCGTTGTTCTTGGACTTGGACATCTTGGTAACGCCGCCGATTTCCACCGGCTGGCCATCGGCTTTCAGGATGGCGCGTACCACCTGGCCCTTGCCGTCGCGTTCTACGGTGACGTCCGCCGGGTTGAACCAGGTCTTGCCGCCGTTGTCTTCGTTACGGTAGTAAGTCTCGGCCAGCACCATGCCCTGGGTGAGCAGGCGGTTGAACGGCTCGGAACTGTTAACCAGGCCCACGTCGCGCAGCAGCTTGTGGAAGAAACGGGCATATAACAGGTGCAGGATGGCGTGCTCGATACCGCCGATGTACTGGTCTACCGGCAGCCAGTAGTTGGCGGCGGCCGGGTCCAGCATGCCCTTGTCGTAGTTGGGGCTGCAGAAACGGGCGTAGTACCAGGATGACTCCATGAAGGTGTCGAAGGTATCGGTTTCCAGGGTCGCGGCCTGGCCGTTGAACTCGGTTTTGCACCACTCCGGGTCAGCCTTGATGGGCGACTGCACGCCGTCCATCTCGACATCTTCCGGCAGGCGAACCGGCAGCTGATCGTCCGGAACCGGCATTTCGGTGCCGTCGTCCAGGGTCATCATCGGGATGGGCGCGCCCCAGTAACGCTGGCGGGAAACACCCCAGTCCCGCAGGCGGTAGTTGACAGTGCGCTTGCCGATGCCGTTGCTTTCCAGGTAGCTGGCGATTTCCTCGAAGGCTTCATCGCTGGTCAGGCCGCTGTATTTGCCGGAGCTGACCAGTACACCTTTTTCGGTGTAGGCCTTTTCCTGGACATCGATATCTTCGTGGTTGCCCGGCGCAATCACCTGCTTGATGGCCAGTTTGTATTTGCGGGCAAACTCGTGGTCACGGTCATCGTGGCCCGGTACTGCCATCAGGGCGCCGGTGCCGTAGTCCATCAGCACAAAGTTGGCGACCCAAACCGGAATCTCTTCCTGGGTCAGCGGGTGGATGGCCTTGAAACCGGTATCGATGCCTTTCTTTTCCATGGTGGCCAGTTCAGCTTCGGCTACCTTGCTGTTACGGCACTGGTCGACAAACTCGGCTACGTCACGGTGGCGCTCTGCTGCCGCCTTGGCCAGCGGGTGCTCGGCAGCGACCGCCATGTAGCTCACGCCCATCAGGGTGTCCGGGCGGGTGGTGTAAACGGTCAGGCCGTCTTCACGGTCTTTCAGCGGGAAGGTCAGCTCGGTACCGGTGGACTTGCCAATCCAGTTGCGCTGCATGGTCTTGACCTGTTCCGGCCAGCCTTCCAGATCGTCCATGTCTTTCAGCAGTTCTTCCGCGTAATCGGTGATGCGGATGAACCACTGGGGAATCTTTTTCTGCTCTACCAGCGCGCCGGAGCGCCAGCCGCGGCCATCAACCACCTGTTCGTTGGCCAGGACGGTCTGGTCAACCGGGTCCCAGTTGACGGTGGACATCTTCTTGTACACCAGGCCTTTTTCATACAGGCGGGCGAAGAACCACTGTTCCCAGCGGTAATATTCCGGGTCACAGGTGGCCAGTTCGCGGCTCCAGTCGTAACCGAAACCCAGCTGCTTGAGCTGGTTTTTCATATAGTCGATGTTGGAGCGGGTCCACTTTGCCGGCGCGGACTTGTTGGCAATGGCGGCGTTTTCCGCAGGCAGGCCGAAGGCGTCCCAGCCCATAGGCTGCATCACGTTCTTGCCCTGCATGCGCTGGTAGCGGGAAATCACGTCGCCGATGGTGTAGTTGCGAACGTGGCCCATGTGCAGCTTGCCGCTGGGGTAGGGGAACATGGACAGGCAGTAGTACTTGGGCTTGCCCGGCTCTTCCTTCACTTTGAAGGTTTCGTTGGTTTCCCAGAAGTTGCGGGCGGTCTGTTCTACGTCACGTGGGTTGTATTGCTCGTCCATTCCTGCCATTACCAAAAGTACCCTGTGAGAAAAGGATGTTCGAAAAGGCCGAACATTCTAACGCACCGAAGGCTTAACAGGTAGTCTGCCAAATTCTGCGGGATGTGCCAGACTGTCAGTAATGGCGAAGGCCGCAGGCCAGTGCCCCGAAGTCAGGTTGGAAGTCAGGTTGAAGGAGCCGTTATGACAGAACCGGAACGCAGTCACCTTTCAGGTAAAGCCCTCGAGGCCTATGACCGGATGCTGGAGCGGGTGCAGACCCGCCTGCACGATCTGCAGGAGACGTCCCTGCAGACTCTGGAAGAAGAAGTGCAGAAGGCGGTCGAGTTTGAATACGAACTGGAGGAGATGACCCGGGAGGAAGCCGACCTGCTGGGCGCCTACCTGCAGCGGGACCTCCAGCATTTGATGCACTTTGTGGAGGAAACCGGGGAGGGCCTGAAAGAGTGGCTGCAGCTGGACATCTCCCTGCTGGAGCAGACCCTGGCCGACCGCCTGCTGTCGGTGGCCGACCAGACCCTGGTTGACACCCTGGAGCTGTCGCAGAAGCTGGAGAACGAGGATGTCAGCCACTACATCTCCGGAGAAGTGGCCACCGCGGGTATGTTCCGCTGCCTGAACTGCAGCCATATGCTGTGCCTGACCAAAACCAGTCACCTGCATCCCTGCGAGGCTTGCGGCTCCCACTACTTTGAGCGCGTAACCAGCCGGTGGCCGCCAAAAAAAGAGTAATTTTTGCCACGGAATCCATATATGGTCTCCTCCCCGCTTGCAAGGCCTCAGACGTTGTTGATGAGGGACAGGTTGCTGCCATATATCCGGCCTGTTAACGAGGCGGCGTTGCCGCCTCTGGCCTTGATGAGGATTCGCCGCGCGCCTGCCTAATCACGGAAGCGGCCTTGAAGCCAGTGGATTCCACAGGTTCCAGGTGCGCCGGTTTGACCTGTTATGTCATCAATGTGTCTGTTGCCTTCGCAACCTTGGGTAAAGCCCTTCGTTATGAATTCGTGACGTTTTTACTCTGTTTTAGTTGCGTTTTCAGGCCATTGCCGCCATTTGGTTCTCAGCTGGCCTGTAGTGTTCATGGCGGGCCACAACGACCCAAGCCATTCGGATAATTTTGTTAGCCACAGCCACAACTGCTCGGTTGTGGCCTCTTCTGGCCTCCAGCGCCAGAGCCCACTGGCTCAAGGCGTCTTGCTTGCTCTTTGCTGTTCGCACCACGGCACGAGCGCCGTGTACCACCAGGGATCTCAAGTAAGCATCGCCTCGCTTGGTGATCCCGTACAGCGATTGTTTACCGCCGGTGCTGTGCTGCTTGGGCACCAGGCCCAGAGCTGCAGATGCATCCCGCCCCCGACGGAATTGCTGGCCATCGCCCATCCAGCTTTTAAGGGCACTGGCCACAACTGGACCGACACCGGGAATGCCCGTTAATCGCCGACACGCATTGTCTTCCTTGGCCTGCTGTCGTAGTTGCTCGTCATACCAGACCTGCTCTTCAAGCAAGGCTTTAAGCCGGTGCCACTGCCTGTTCAGCAGCATGCGGAATCGAGTGCTTAAACCGTTTTCAGCATCTTCAAGTAACTCCGGCACCCGCCGGCAAAAAGCGCTGACGGACTTCGGGACGGTTAAGCCATATTCTGCCAGCAGGCCACGCATCTGATTCACTAGCCGCGTGCTCTCCACTTTCAGGCTCCGGCGAATCGCATGAAACGCCTGATCATCCTGTTGCTCGATGCCCTTTACCGCCACCGGTCGAATGGCACCGTGAAGGCACGCCTCGGCAATGGCTTGTGCATCGTTATAATCGTTCTTCTGCCCCCGCAAATAACCTTTTACATGCTGCGGTGGCAGCAAAACCGCTTTGTGACCGAGGGCCTCCAGCCAGCGGCCCCAGTAATGGGAACTGCCGCAGGCCTCCAAAGCCACCGTCGTCGGTTCATGCTTCGCAAGAAACCGTTTTAAGCCATCCCGGCGAAAGGTTTTTCGGCGTTTTACATCGCCGCCGCGCCCCAGTTCAATAACCGCAAAAGAGGTTTTTGCCAGGTCGATGCCGATCACGGTATTCTGATGCATGGTCTCCTCCTTAACTCTTGGATAGTGTCTGCAACCTCTATCCTGGCGCATTGCGACGCCGATTTGGAGTGGGGAGGAGACCATCCCATCTCGGAAGGACACGGAAAAATAAAAGACTTAAAGACTTTTTTGCCACGAAATCCACGAAAAAACACGAACAAAGATTACTGACTAGAACCTGAAACGTCTTTGTCTTTATTTCGTGTTCTTTAGTGGATTTCGTGGCAAATCATTTTTCTTTTTTCCGTGTCCTTCCGTGGATTCCGTGGCCAAAAAGTCAGTTTTTAGGAATCACCCGCTCCCGCACAAACACGATCAGGATCACGGCCAGGGTCAGCACCGGCCACGAGCCGGTTTGCATGTAGGGGGTGCTGCCGGTGGCTGTGAACACTTCGCCGGTGAGTACCGCGCGCTGGAACTGGGGAATGCGCTCGGTGATCTGGCCTTTTTCGTTGATGATGGCCGTTACCCCGTTGTTGGTGCCGCGCAGCATGTAGCGCCCGGTTTCCAGGGCGCGCATGCGGGCCAGTTGCAGGTGCTGAAGGGGGCCGATGGAATCGCCGAACCAGCCATCGTTGCTGATGGTCACCAGCATGCCGGTATTCCGCGCGTTGAACGCCACAAAATCCGGGTAGGCCACTTCGTAGCAGATGTAGGGCATCAGCCGGGTATCGGTGGCGCTCAGGCCGGATTGCTGGCCCGGGCCCGGGGTGAAGCTGCTCATGGGCAGGTCAAAGAAGCCAATCAGGCCCCGCAGTAATCCCTGCAGCGGCACATACTCGCCGAAAGGCACCAGTTTCTGCTTGTGGTATATGCCCTCGCCGCCACCGGCAGCCAGAATGCTGTTGTGGAAGGTGTAGTCCTCGATGTCGCCGCTGTAGCCATACCAGGGAATGCCGGAAATCAGGGTGCTGTTCTCGCCAAGCCGTTCCTCGATGTGGTCAATGATCTTGCCGGCCTGGTCCTGGGGAATGGGAATGGCGGTTTCCGGCCACAGGATGATGTCTTTATCCCAGTGTTCTTCAGTCATCCCCAGATACGCCACAATCTGGTCTTTCAGGAACTCCGGATCCCACTTGATCTGTTGCGGAATATTGCCCTGCATGGCAGCAAAGCTTTTCGGCTCCTCGCTGATACTGGTCCAGCTGACCTGGTTAAGGGCAGGAGCCAGCAGCCAGGGTAGTACCGCGATCGCCGCTGTTGCACCCGCCGCAGTTTTTCGGCCAGCCAGGATCAGCCACCACACCCCGTAAGCCGCTGCGCCGGTAACCACGATCCAGAAGGTCAGCCCGTGCACACCGGTTAATGGTGCCAGCCCGGCCAGTGGGCCATCGGTGTGGGCGGTGCCCAGGTACAGCCAGGGAAAGCCGGTCAGCAACCAGCCCCGGAGCCAGTCCCCCAGTAGCCAGATGGCGGGAAACAGGATCAGCCGGCGCACCATGCTTTGCCTGGCCAGCTTGCCCCAGAACCAGAACGCCAGCCCGTGGAATAGCGCCAGCCCTGCCACGAACAGCACCATCAGCAGAACCGCGATGGGCATCGAGGTGTTGCCGTGCTTGCTGATGCTGATGTAAATCCAGCTCACGCCGGAGGCAAACAGCCCAAGGCCGACAAACCAGCCGGCGCGAAACAGCTTCTCCGAGGGCAGGTTCAGGGTAACCAGGAGGATCAGAAGAACCGATACCGGCCCCAGCGCCCAGATATGGAACGGGGAGAAGGTAAGGGTTTGCAGGGCGCCGGCGATCATCAGGATCACCGGGCCCAGCCAGGGATGGGCAGTAAATTTCAGGTTGAGCGGATGGCTCAGGCCGTTTTCATGACTCACTTCGGGTTACCTGCAGCAAACGGATGACTCGGTTATCGGCGTTCGCAATAGTAAACTGCAAACCGCCGAATTCAACCGTTTCGCCCCGTCTGGGCAGGTGGCCGAACTCTTTGAGCACCAGGCCGCCAATGGTATCGAACTCTTCTTCGTCCAGGCCGGTGCCAAAAAATTCATTGAAGTCGTCAACCGGAGTCACGGCTTTCACCGCAAAGGTGCCATCGCCCCGGGCCTTGATATGGGTTTCTTCGTCGAAATCGTGTTCGTCTTCGATCTCGCCGACGATCTGCTCCAGCACATCCTCAATGGTAATCAGGCCAGCCGTACCGCCGTACTCATCCACCACGATGGCCATGTGGTTGCGGTTTTCCTTGAACTCCTTGAGCAGCTGGTTCAACCGCTTGCTCTCGGGCACAAAGGTGGGCGGGCGCAGGATTTCGCGGATGCGGGACCAGTTGAGATCGTTATTCAGGGCCAGCGGCAGCAGATCCTTGGCCAGCAGAACACCCAGCACGTCGTCCGGGCTTTCACCAATCACCGGGAAACGGCTGTGGGCAGATGACATGATCTCGGGCAGGAATTCTTTCGGTTCCTGGGAGGCTTTCACGGTGATCATCTGTGAACGGGGAATCATGATTTCATCCACCCGCATATCGATCACCTGCATGGCACCTTCGATGATGCTCATGGAATCGGTATCAATAATGCTCTGGGACTCGGCGTCCCGCAGAATTTCCAGCACGTCCTCAACGGACTCAGGCCCGCTGGAAAAGGCCTGTGATATACGCTCCAGCCAGGACTTGCTGCCCTGGCTGCGACTCGACTGATCGTCGCTCATGAGTCTGGTTCCGTTTCCTCTGCTTCGTAAGGGTTAGCAAATCCGAGCTGCGACAGCAGCCGGACCTCGAGGGCTTCCATGACCTCGGCTTCGTTATCTTCAATATGGTCGTAGCCCTGAAGGTGCAACATACCGTGCACCACCATATGAGCCCAGTGGGCTACAGGCTCTTTATGCTGTTCCTGCGCCTCTTTTTCAACAACCGGTGCGCAAATAACCAGATCTCCGGCCAATGGCATCGTTATACCCGCTGGCGCTTCAAATGGGAAGGACAAAACATTGGTGGGTTTGTCCTTGCCCCGATACTGGTGGTTCAGCTCCCGGCTCTCGTCGTTATCGACAATACGGATGGTCACCTCGGACGGATCCTCGCCCAGCCAGGCCTTTTCGGCCCAGCTGTGGAACTGCGCTTCATCCGGCACACCCGCACCGTCAAAGGCCTTCTGGAAGTCCACAGTCAGCTTGTTCATCGGCTGCCGGAGCTCCCGTCATCAAAGGAATCGTAGGCTTCCACAATCCGCTGAACCAGCGGGTGGCGCACCACATCCTTGGCTTCAAACCGGGTAAAGCCAATGCCCGGCACCTTGCTCAACACGCCGGCGGCGTGAATCAGGCCGGAATTCTGGCCCCGGGGCAGGTCCACCTGGGTGGTATCACCGGTAATCACTGCCGTAGAGCCAAAACCGATCCGGGTCAGGAACATCTTCATCTGCTCCCGGGTGGTGTTCTGGCTCTCGTCCAGAATGATGAATGAGTTGTTCAGCGTGCGCCCGCGCATGAACGCCAGCGGCGCAATCTCGATCACGCTCTTCTCGATCAGGCGGGTAACCTGGTCAAAGCCCAGCATTTCATAAAGCGCGTCGTACAACGGCCGAAGGTACGGGTCCACCTTCTGGGCCAGGTCGCCCGGTAGAAAGCCCAGTTTCTCGCCGGCTTCCACCGCTGGCCGAACCAGCAGAATCCGCTTCACCTGCTCGTCCTTCAGTGCCTCAACCGCACAGGCCACGGCCAGCCAGGTCTTACCCGTGCCCGCTGGCCCGATGCCGAAGTTGATATCGTGGGTGCGTATGCTGTGCACATACTTCTGCTGATTCCGGCCCCGGGGCTTGGCGGTCAGTTTGGGGGTCTTGATGACGGTAATCTGGCCTTCATCATAAGGCACGTCATCCGGCAGCCGCTCAAGGCCGGTCTCGCGGATAAACAGGTGCACAGTATCCGGCGGAATGTCCTCGCTGGCCTCGGTTTCCCGGTACAGGTGCCGGATGACCTCGGTAGCCGCCGCCACGTTTTCAGTGTGGCCTTCCACCCGGAAATGATGCCCGCGCCGGCCCACTTTCACCTGCAGGCGCTGTTCAATCATCTTCAGGTGTTCGTCAAACTGCCCGCACAGCGTCGCCAGCCGACGCTGGTTCACCGGGTGCAGGTCAAATTGTCTGGTATCGTGAGTGTTCAAGTTTTCTCCGAGTTTCCTACTCCCGGGTATCAGGGAGTATGCATTTCTTGAATTGGGCAGTATGGCCGATGCGTGGGTTCGCTTCCACAGGGACGCTCAAGACGTCCTGTTCGCTTAGCTTCGGCCATCCATGGCCTACGATACCCTGTGGAAGCGAACCCACGCACCGGCCTTTCTTTCTATGTGCAGGTTCGCAAGACGAAAAACAAGTACGAGTTTTTTTAGGGCTTGCTTTCGTATTGACGAGCGTCTTCGTGAATCAGGCAGTGATGGGTCTTCTTTAGCATGCCACCGTGAGGTCAGGCGGAGGCGGGCTGGATAAGCCTCCCAAAAATGTCGGAGGCCATGGATGGCCGGAGAGAAGCGCACATGGATGTGCTCGTAGCGGTTTTTGGGAGGCTTATCCAGCCCGCCTCCCAACTCCACACAAAGAGTACATGGGTGCCGAAGCCTAAAACAACTCAGAACCAACAGGCACACCACGAAGAGAGTTCGGGTAGGCCTCGACGATTTCCGCGTCGATGAAATGGCCAACCACCTCAGGATTCTCGTGGCGGAAGTTCACAATGCGGTTGTTCTCGGTACGCCCCGCATACTCGCCCGGGTCCTTCTTGGACAGACCAGTCACCAAAATCCGCTGAGTGGAACCGACCATCTTGCGGCTGATATCCATCACATTCTGGTTCAGGCGATCCTGCAGAATACTCAACCGCTGCTTCTTGACCTCCATCGGCGTATCGTCCGGCAGATCCGACGCCGGCGTACCCGGACGGGCGCTGTAGATGAAGCTGAAGGACATATCAAAGCCGATGTCGTTGATCAGCTTCATGGTGTCCTCGAAATCCTTATCGGTTTCACCCGGGAAGCCGATGATGAAATCCGAGGAGAAGCTGATGTCCGGGCGGATTTTGCGCAGGCGGCGGAGTTTTGATTTGTACTCCAGCGCCGTGTGGCCGCGCTTCATGGCTGCCAGGATGCGGTCGGAACCGCTTTGTACCGGCAGGTGCAGGTGGCTGACCAGTTCCGGGACCCGCTCGTAGACATCGATCAGTGACTCGCTGAACTCCACCGGGTGAGAGGTGGTGTAGCGGATGCGGTCGATGCCGTCGATGGTGGCGATCACTTCGATCAGCTCCGCCAGGTCCATCTGGTCGCCGTCGTGGGTGTCGCCACGATAGGCGTTGACGTTCTGCCCCAGCAGGTTCACTTCGCGCACACCCTGGGCGGCCAGGTGGGCTACTTCGGCGATCACGTCGTCGACCGGGCGGCTGACTTCTTCGCCGCGGGTGTAGGGCACCACGCAGAAGGTGCAGTATTTGCTGCAGCCTTCCATGATAGAAACGAACGCAGAAGGGCCGTCGGCGCCGGGCTCAGGCAAATTGTCGAATTTTTCGATCTCCGGGAAGCTGACATCGACCACGCCAACGCCATTACCCTTGGTGCGTACTTCGGTGATCATGTCGGGCAGGCGGTGCAGGGTCTGCGGGCCGAAGACCATATCCACGTAGGGTGCCCGGTCGATGATGGCCTGGCCTTCCTGGCTCGCGACGCAGCCGCCAACGCCGATGATCATGTCGGGCTTTTTGCTTTTGAGACGTTTCCAGCGGCCGAGCTGGTGGAACACTTTTTCCTGGGCTTTTTCGCGAATGGAGCAGGTGTTCAGCAGCAGGATGTCGGCGTCATCCGGGTTGTCGGTCATTTCAACCGCTTCGCCGGTTTTGAGCAGGTCTGCCATGCGGGCAGAGTCGTACTCGTTCATTTGGCAGCCGTGGGTTTTGATGAACAGCTTCTTGGCCATGGGTCTCACGTAGTTTGGTGTGTGTTGCGCCGGGGTGGGGTGGCGCTGGCAAAAATTGACTGCGTATTATAACGGGGTGCCTAAACTTCAACCACCGTTGTCTCGGATTGTCTCTAGTTTTGCTGTGGTATCATTTCCAGCTTTCCGGCGTGGGTGCAAGAAGGCTTGTGGGATGGGGCTTCCAAAAAACGCTCCTTACGGCACCCCTTCGGGGTCCGGCCCACAATCACAGATTGTGGTCGCTCAGCTGTCGCATGAAGCATTGCTTCATAAGCGCTCGGCTGAGCCCCTGTGGCGCTTCTGTTCCGCCATCCATGGCTCCACAAATTTTTGGAAGCCCCATCCCACAAGCCTTCACCAACGCTATTCCCGGATTCCGACAGACATTACGTTATGACCCCCGAACGCCTCGCCCGAATCAAACAAGTCCTGAACACCCGCCAACCCGACCTGCGGGTGCTGACAGATCAGGTGCATAAACCCAGAAACCTGTCCGCCATTATCCGCTCCTGCGACGCCTTTGGTGTGGCGAACATGCACGTGGTCTGGCCGAAGGAGGGTTTTCGGGCGTTTCGCAAAACAGCCGGCGGAAGCTTTCACTGGGTAACAACCCACACCCATCCCACCATGGACAACGCGGTGACCGAGCTGAAGGCGCAGGGGCACAAGCTGTATGCCGCGCAATTGTCCGACCGGGCGGTGGATTTTCGGGAGGTGGATTTCACCGTGCCGTGCACGATTATCATGGGTAACGAGGTGGACGGGGTGAACCCGGTGACCGCCGAGCAGGCGGATGAGCATATCGTGATTCCGATGATGGGGATGGTGGAGTCGCTGAATGTGTCGTCGGCCTGTTCCATCATCCTCTCGGAAGCCCAGCGGCAGCGAAAGCTGGCGGGGATGTTTGGTCAGCGGCGGATGCCGGATGACGAATACAACCGCCTGCTGTTCTGCTGGTGCCAGCCCACGGTTAAGCGCTACTGCGACGACCGCAACCTGCCGTATCCGCCCATCGACCACGAAACCGGTGAGTTAATCGACGGGGTAGGGTGGATGCAGGAAGTTAGAAAAATAAGGGCGAACCGCCCCCGGTGGGACGAGCAACCAGAAAACATAAAAGCAAACGAGACCTGACGGACGCCCGCATCATTGTCATGCCGGTGCGGGGTGGGTGAAGCTTTTTTCTGCCGGAAAAAGATGTCTGAGCGAAGCGAGTTGTTTTTCCAAAGAAAAAAGCTTCACCCACCCCGCGACCCGCCCCCAAAACCAGCAGGCTAGGAAAGCACAACTCAGTCCTCGCGAGCCTCCAGATACCGCTGCAACTGCTCCCGCAACGCCTTGGGCAGGCGGGTTATGGTCAGGGCGTCTTTGTCACGGTCGTAGTAGACCGCCTGGTTCACCAGGTCAGAAGAGAAGGACACGCTCATGCCTCCACCAGAGCCGGCAATGCGCACCAGTTTCTTGACCTTGCGGTGGTCCGGGTGCAGCACGCCGGTTTCGGGCATTTCTGCGTTCTTGCTTGCAAATTCTTTGAAGCGCTCAGGCTGGCTTTCGTCCAGGTAATTAGACAGCGCCTCGATGGCCACCGGCTCGCCTAGAGCATGCTGGTCTTTGCAAAACTCGTAGGCCTTGGCGCGGACTTCACCGGCTTTTTCCGGTTCGCTGGACTTGGCGAAGGCTTCCACTGCGTCCAGGAAAGTCATGGTTTCCTTTTCCACATCCACGCTGTTGGTGAACGCGCACAGGCGCAGGAACAATTCGCCGGGGTCGCCGGTGCCTCGGGCGTGGACGACGGTCATGTAGTTGTCGCTGGAGTTTTTGTTGCGCCACTCATCCAGCTCGATCCTCACTGCCAGGTTCAGGCGTGACAGGCTCAGCACGTCTGTGGCGTCCAGTTTCTGGCTGCCGTCGAAGCGCATGGCGCCGTCGGTTTCGAGGATGAACAGGTAAACCACTTCGGAATCGGCCAGGGCGTCGTGCACCACCATCAGGTGGCCGTCAAACTCTTCCTGGCTGCCGTTGAGCAGTTCCTGCCACTGGCCGAACAGGCGGTCGGTCATGGCGGCGAAGGTTTGTTTGTCTTCCAGGTAGTCTTTGAGCCAGGCGCTGAAGGGGCATTCGCCGATGTCGTCTGAGAAGCGGCCGTATTTCTTGCCGGGTTTGCTGTTGAACAGGCGCTTCATCTGTTTGTGCAGGGCTTCATAATCGCCACCGGGCTCCTGCAGGGCCTCGCCGGCAACAAGGCGGGCGGGCTGGCCCGGTTGGTACTGGCTGGCGAAGGCGGTGCGCAGGTGTTTGATGGCCATTGTGTTCAGCTCCTGTGGTTAATCTTGGTGGGCGGGGGATTTTGCCATGGTTCGGCGTGGGATTCATTGTAGCTTTCGAGTTGTGGGGGCGGGTCGCGGGGTGGTGGTTTATTTTTCTTTGGAAAAACAACTCGCTTCGCTCAGACATCTTTTTCCGGCAGAAAAATAAACCACCACCCCACGACCGGCAGACCCTTTGAGTGAAGTCGGCTTTTTCTGGAACTGCTGAGGATAAGGGGGTGTTTGCTGTCAGTAGTGATATCGGAGCTGGGCGATGAGTAGGGCGTCTTCGGTGACTTTGTAGACCATGCGGTCTTCTTCGTTAATCCGGCGTGACCAGTAACCGGCGAGGTTGTGCTTTAGTGGCTCCGGCTTGCCGATGCCTTCGAAGGGCTCTCGCATGGTCGCCTTGATAAGTTTGTTGATGCGACTAACGACCTTTTTGTCAGTGCTCTGCCAGTACAAATAGTCTTCCCAGGCGTGCTCGGAGAAGATGAGTTTCATTCAAGAAGATCCTTTTCCTGGCCGCCGCCTTGTTCCAGTTCAGCGACGGATTCCAGCAATCGGCGGGCGTTTTTGGGTGCCCGTAGCAGATAGGCGGTTTCCTGCAGTGCTTCGTAATCCTCCAGCGAAATCATCACCACAGACTGGGCCTTGCTCCGGGTAATAATCACCGGTGAGTGGTCTTCACAAACCTGCTCCATGGTTTTCGCCAGATTACTTCTTGCAACGGTATAGCTGATAGCGTCCATAAAATATGCCCTGTACAGAATGCTGTACTGTACAGGATACTGTGCAGGCCAAAAAGTGGCAACCACCAACAAACAGTTGGATTACAGAACCCCCTAAAAATCTCCCCCACCCCGGCAGCCCGCCCGCCAAGGATGGGGAATCAAGAGCTTAAACCCGCTGACTCCGAGCCAGGTCCTGCAAGAGCCCGGCAACCGCAGCTGGAATATCGGTCTCTGAATCAGCAGAAACGCTGGCATTGGCAATGTCAGTGCCCAGGTTTACCGCCACAGCCACCAGGCCATGGGAGGTCAGCAGCTGGGCCACGCGCCGGCGTTCGTCGGCGTCGCCGGTGTTTTCTTCGGACACCACCACCGCCGTCTTGCCCTGGTCAAACAAAGCCCGCTCCACGGCCAGGGCCAGTTGCGGGGCCTGTTTGCCGGTGCAGGCGATGATGGCCGGTTTCTGGGCCAGGCGGCGCTCGCGCTCCTCAGAAGTAACCGGATCAAGCGATTCCAGGCCATCGGCCAGGCCGGCGATCATACCGGCGCCGACCGTTACGTTGGTCAGGCGGTCGATGACGATGAAGCTGCCGGTGGCGTGGTTGCGCTGGTAGGCGTCGAACGCGATGGGCTGGTTCAGGGTCAGTTCGCACAGGCCGATTTCGTTGAGCTGAAGCTGGCTTGGGTTCGGGTTCTGCTCCAGGGTGTTTACATCGGTCTGGTGGTGAATCTTTTTCACCGTGCCGGAGGTAAACGTCGGTCCCAGTTTGATGTCGTACAGGCGGCCGGTTTCCAGCGGTGCATCGGTCATCCAGACAATGTTGGCGTTAAAGCGGTTGTGAACTTCCGGCTCATCGTCCGCTTTCACCAGCATGTCGCCACGGCTGATGTCGATTTCGTCTTCCA
The DNA here is from genome assembly GCF_000475255.1 of Marinobacter sp. ES-1. Taxonomy (NCBI): domain Bacteria; kingdom Pseudomonadati; phylum Pseudomonadota; class Gammaproteobacteria; order Pseudomonadales; family Marinobacteraceae; genus Marinobacter; species Marinobacter sp. ES-1. The sequence continues at coordinate 37,249 of NZ_AXBV01000059.1, read as the reverse complement.
GGGTCACGGTCACCGCCTGGTCGATGTAGGCTTCGCTCAGGTTGCCGTCGAAGGTGACGATTTCCTTCACTTTGCTGGTGCGCCGTGAGGGCAGGGCCATCACGGTTTCGCCCGGGCGGATCACGCCGGAGGCGACGGTACCGCAGAAACCCCGGAAATTGAGGTTGGGGCGGGTGACGTACTGCACCGGGAAGCGGAAGTGTTCCAGGTTTTTGTCCCGGGAGACCTCCACTGTTTCCAGGATTTCCATCAATGGCTGGCCGGTGAACCAGGGGGTGTTCTCGCTCTTGTTCACCACGTTGTCGCCGTCCAGGGCGGAAATCGGCACGAAGCGGATGTCCTTCAGGCCCAGCTTGGTGGCAAAGGCCAGGTACTCGTCGCGGATTTCGTTGAAGCGCTGTTCGCTGAAGTCCACCAGGTCCATCTTGTTCACCGCCACCACAATGTGGCGAATGCCCAGCAAGGAGGCGATGAACGAGTGCCGGCGGGTCTGGGTCATCACGCCGTGGCGGGCGTCGATCATCAGGATCGCCAGTTGCGCGGTGGAGGCGCCGGTGGCCATGTTGCGGGTGTATTGCTCGTGGCCCGGGGTGTCGGCAATGATGAACTTGCGCTTGTCAGTGCTGAAGTAGCGGTAGGCCACATCAATGGTGATGCCCTGTTCACGCTCCGCCTGCAGGCCGTCTACCAGAAGGGCCAGGTCCAGCTTTTCACCGGTGGTGCCCATTTTGGCGCTATCGGTTTTCAGGCTGGCCATGTGATCTTCGTAGATCATCTTGGTGTCGTGCAGCAGGCGGCCAATCAGGGTGCTTTTGCCATCATCCACGCTGCCGCAGGTAAGCAGGCGCAGCAGCTCTTTGTTTTCGTGTTGTTTCAGGTACGCCAGAATATCGTCGGCGATCAGTTCAGACTGGTGTGACATCTCAGAAGTACCCTTCCCGCTTTTTCTGTTCCATGGAGCCGGCGGAATCGTGGTCGATTACCCGGCCTTGCCGTTCGGAGCTGGTGGCCAGCAGCATTTCCTGGATAATTTCCGGCAGCGTGTTGGCCCCCGATTCAATGGCGCCGGTCAGGGGGTAGCAGCCCAGGGTCCGGAACCGCACCGATTTCATCACCGGCTTTTCGCCTTCTTTCAGCGGCATGCGGTCGTCGTCGACCATGATCAGGGTGCCGTCACGCTCCACCACCGGGCGCTCGGCGGCGAAATACAGGGGCACTATGTCGATGTTTTCCAGGTAGATGTATTGCCAGATATCCAGCTCGGTCCAGTTCGACAGCGGGAACACGCGAATGCTTTCGCCCTTGTTGACCTTGCCGTTGTAGATATTCCAAAGCTCCGGGCGCTGGTTTTTTGGATCCCAGCGGTGGTGTTCATCCCGGAACGAATACACCCGCTCCTTGGCCCGGGATTTCTCTTCATCCCGGCGCGCGCCACCGAAGGCGGCATCAAACTTGTACTTGTTCAGGGCCTGTTTCAGGGCCTGGGTTTTCATCATGTCGGTGTGCTTGGCGCTGCCGTGGGTGAACGGCCCTATACCTTGCTTCACGCCTTCTTCGTTGGTGTGAACAATCAGATCCAGCCCGTAACGGCTCACCTGCTTGTCACGGAATTCGATCATCTCCCGGAATTTCCAGGTGGTGTCTACGTGCATCAGGGGAAAGGGGGGCTTGCCCGGATAGAAGGCTTTGAGCGCCAGGTGCAGCATCACGGCGGAATCCTTGCCGATGGAATACAGCATAACCGGGTTGTCGAACTCGGCCGCTACTTCCCGGATGATGTGGATGCTTTCTGCTTCCAGCTGCTTGAGATGGGTGAGGTTGAATGTGGTCATGGTTTTCCGTTGCCGCAAAGGCCAGTAAGGGCTTTAACTCAGAAAACCGACTATATCAGAGGGCAATATGGAATAAGAAGATAGGCAACAAGAACTTCGGGTTCTAAAAATATAGCGACTCGCGGGCAGTCCGGCGGGTATGCCGGTCAGCTTCCTGCCAGCAGCTTGGCCACGTAACGGTCTACATAATCAAAGCCGTTGCCTTCAAATTCGCAGAAACGGATGCCCAGGTGAAACTCGTCCCTGGCAACGCGGCGCATGTGCACGATATTGCCTTCGGCTACCACGGCAACCGGTTGGGTGGGTAATACTGGCACGCTGAAACGGGTGGTTACTTCCAGCGACTGGCCGGGAGCCGGCGAGATAAGGCCGGGCAGCAGTTTCCGGGCAGTGTCCTGTGAGCAGGAAATCATCACGCCGGAGCGGGAAAGGTTGGCAATTTTGCCGTCAAGGCGGCTGCCATCCGCTCGTTCAATCAAAATGTCGGCAGACACTTCCACCCGTTGCTGGTTGCGCAGGTTGTGCCTTGCAGCGATGGGCTTGACCCGAACCCTTCTGGCGAATGCAGTTTCCAGATGTGTTGCCTTTCCCATAGATGGCTTCCGAACAGGTGTTTGATTGCTGAGAGAGTGTGGTTGTTCAAATTATGACCAGCAAGGGTATTGAAGCATATTATTGCAAATTTATGAATTAAATCTGAACCATGGTTCACAGAATGGCCTGCGGTGATCCGTATTATCCACCCACGACCGGTAGCCGGATAGTGCTGCAGTTGCAGTTCTGCTGAGGTAAAATCGCCGCCTCCATTCATCAGGAGCTTTGCTCCGGGATTCCTGCAGAACCGTTATGACCGAGAAAACAGAAAACACCGCCAAGGGCGGAAAAGTCGGCTTTATCAGCCTGGGTTGCCCCAAGGCACTGGTTGATTCCGAGCGCATTCTTACCCAGCTGCGCCTGGACGGGTATGACGTAGTGCCCACCTACAACGACGCCGACATTGTGGTGGTGAACACCTGCGGCTTTATTGATGCCGCCAAGCAGGAATCCCTGGACGCCATCGGCGAAGCCATCAGCGAGAACGGCAAGGTTATCGTGACCGGTTGCATGGGGGGGGAAGCCGAAAAAATCCGCGAAACCCATCCGGGCGTGCTGGCGGTGTCTGGCCCCCAGGCCTATGAAGAAGTGGTGGGTGCCGTGCACCAGTATGTGCCGCCGAAAAAAGACCACGATCCGTTTGTGGACCTGGTACCGCCCCAGGGCATCAAACTGACCCCGCGGCACTACGCCTACCTGAAGATCTCTGAAGGCTGCAACCACAGCTGCACTTTCTGCATCATCCCGGATATGCGCGGCAAGCTGGTGAGCCGCCCGATTGGCGATGTCATGGACGAAGCCAAGCGGCTGGTCGACGCCGGGGTGAAAGAACTGCTGGTGATCTCCCAGGACACCTCCGCCTATGGTGTCGACATCAAGTACCGCACCGGATTCTGGCAGGGCCGGCCCCTGAAAACGAAGATGCAGTCCCTGTGTGAAGCGCTGGGCGATATGGGCGTCTGGGTGCGTCTGCACTATGTGTATCCATACCCGCACGTGGATGACATCATCCCGCTGATGGCTGAAGGCAAGATCCTGCCGTACCTGGACATCCCGTTCCAGCACGCCAGCCCGAAAGTGCTCAAGGCCATGAAACGCCCCGCCCACGACAGCAAAACTCTGGAGCGCATCAAGAAGTGGCGGGAGATCTGCCCGGAGCTGACCATCCGCTCCACCTTCATCGTCGGCTTCCCCGGTGAAACCGAAGAAGACTTCCAGTACCTGCTCGACTGGCTGGACGAAGCCCAGCTCGACCGCGTGGGTGCCTTCACCTACAGCCCGGTAGAAGGCGCAAAAGCCAATGAGCTGGAAGGTGCCGTGCCGGAAGAAGTGAAGGAAGAACGCCTGGCGCGCTTTATGGCCAAGCAGGCCGAAATCTCCGCCGCCCGCCTGCAGGCGAAAATTGGCAAAACCATTGATGTACTGATCGATGAAGTTGATGAAGAAGGCGCCATCGGCCGCTCCAAGGCCGACGCCCCGGAAATCGACGGCATGGTCTATCTCAATGGCGAGACCGACCTGCAGCCAGGCCAGATCGTCCAGGCGGTGGTAGAACACGCCGACGAACACGACCTATGGGCCGTTCTTGCCTGATCGGAATAAGGGAACAAGTCTTGGCGTGTGAGGCCAAGGTCTGAAAGGGTGGGGTGGGGATACCTTCCCGCAGGAAAAAAAGATGTCTGAGCGAAGCGAGTTCTTTTTTTCCTGCGGGAAGGTATCCCCACCCCGCCCAAACACCATTACCAGACGTCAGGCCTCAGCAACCCGAGAAATCGTCTCCGCATAATAGTCATCGAAATTCTTGAACTCGATGCTATCCCGCCCGCAGCAGCGAATGTTGCCAGACTTGATGTCGTACACCCAGCCGTGAATCTCGATCTTGCCCGTGGCCAGCTTGGCCGCCACCACCGGGTGCGTACGCAGGTGCTGAACCTGCTGCAGCACGTTCTCTTCAATCGCTTCGTTCAGGTATTTCGGGTCCAGCGGCGCATCACCATCAATGCCGTGGCGCTCCCGCACGATTTCCATGGCCGAGCGACAGTGGCCCAGCCATTCCTTTACGTGGGGCAGGCCTTTCAGGGCCGGGATATCCAGCGCGCCCTTGATGGCACCGCAGTCGGTGTGGCCACACACAATAATGTGGCGCACACCCAGCACCGCCACCGCATACTCGATGGAGGCGGTCATGCCCCCGGTCTCGTTGCTGTGGGGTGGAATCACGTTGCCGGCATTGCGGCAGATGAACAGGTCGCCGGGGTTGGAGCCGGTGACCATGTTCGGGTCGATGCGTGAATCGGAACAGGTGAAGAACAGAACATCCGGGTTCTGGCTGTCGGCCAGGGCGCCGAACAGGTCCTTGTGCTCCGGGTAAACGTTCTTGCGAAAATTCAGTACGCCGCGAACAATGTGGTCCATAGTGTTTCCTCCTGCCGGTCAGGCAATCTCGATCAATACTTCGCCGGGAGTAACCCGGTCGCCCTTGGTGACGTAAACCGCCTGCACGGTGCCGTCCACGCTGGTGTGGATTTCGGTTTCCATTTTCATGGCTTCGGTGATTAGCACTGCCTGGCCAGCAGCAACAGTATCGCCTTCCTTGACCAGCACATCCACTACATTGCCGGGCATGGTGGTGGTGACATGGCCCGGGTCCGTGGCCTGCTTGCGACCGCTGCCGCCGGCTGCGGCCTCGTATTCATTCAGCGACTCAAACACCACTTCCTGGGGCATGCCGTCCAGCGACAGGTACAGCTTGCGCTTTCCGGGGCCGGATGCGCCTACGCCGGTAACGGCCACCTCGTAGGTTTCCCCGTGCACGTCAATGCGGAACTCGGTAGCCACGGCGGTGCCCATGCGGTCACGGCCCTTGTGCTCCACTGGCAGCAGTTCTTCCGGCTTCAGGGTGCCGTCTTTGCGCTGCTGCAGGAACTCCCGGCCGAGGTCCGGGAACATGGCGTATGTGAGCACATCTTCCTCGCAGGTGGCCAGACTACCAATGTCTTCTCGCAATTTGTCCAGCTCCGGGCTGAGCAGGTCTGCCGGCCGGCCTTCGTTCACGCTCTCGTTGCCGATGGCCTTCTTCTGGATGTCGGCATTCACTTCCGCCGGCGGGTGGCCGTAACCGCCCTGCAGGTAGCGCTTCACCTCGTTAGTGATGGTTTTGTAGCGCTGCCCGGCCAGTACGTTATACACCGCCTGGGTACCGACAATCTGTGAGGTGGGTGTTACCAGCGGCGGGTAGCCCAGGTCGGCCCGAACGCGCGGAATCTCGCTGAACACATCACGGATCTTGTCCAGCGCATTCTGTTCCTTCAGCTGGTTGGCCAGGTTGGACATCATGCCGCCCGGCACCTGGTTGATCTGGACGGAGACATCCTCGCGGGTGAATTCACTCTCGAACTGATGGTACTTCTTGCGTACCTCGTGGAAGTAATCGGCAATCTCGCTCAGCAACTCCAGGTCCAGCCCGGTGTCGTATTCCGTGCCTTTCAGGGCCGCCACCTGGGATTCAGTGGCCGGGTGGCTGGTGCCGTTGGCAAACGACGAAATAGCGGTATCGATCCGGTCGGCGCCCGCCTCGATTGCTTTGAGCTGGCACATGGCGGCCAGGCCAGCGGTGGCATGGCTGTGAATCACCAGAGGCAGGTCGACAGCCGACTTGATGGCCTTGACCAGCTCGTAGGTGGCGTAGGGCGTCAGCAGCCCGGCCATGTCCTTGATGGCAATGGAGTCCGCGCCCATATCCTTCAGTTGCAGGGCCTGTTGCACGAACAATTCCGGTGTGTGCACCGGGCTGGTGGTGTAGCAGATGGTGCCCTGTGCATGCTTGCCGGCTTTCTTCACCGCTTTCATGGCGGTTTCCAGGTTGCGCAGATCGTTCAGGGCATCGAACACCCGGAACACATCAATACCGTTGTCGGCGGCTTTCTGCACAAAGGCTTCGACCACATCGTCGGCGTAGTGCCGGTAACCCAGCAGGTTCTGGCCCCGCAGCAGCATTTGCAGGCGGGTGTTCGGCAGGGCCTGGCGCAGCTGGCGCAGGCGCTCCCAGGGGTCTTCTTTCAAAAAGCGCACGCAGGCATCGAAGGTGGCGCCGCCCCAGACTTCCAGGGACCAGTAACCCACCTGGTCCAACTTGTCGCAGATCGGCAGCATGTCTTCGGTGCGCATGCGGGTAGCAATCAGGGACTGGTGCGCGTCACGAAGGATAACGTCGGTTACTTCAATTTTTTTGGCTTTACTCATGTTCAATCCTCCTGCGGATTACCAGCCGGCGTGGGCTGCGATCGTGGCGGCAATGGCCAGGGCAATTTCACTGGGATGACGTTTGGCGGAATAGTTCAGCAACTCCGGGTGGCTGGGCACAAAGCTGGTATCGAACACCCCGGCCCGGAAATCCGGATGGTCCAGGATCTGCTGGTAATAGTTCGCGGTGGTGGTAATGCCGTGCAGGCGCATGTCATCCAGCGCCCGCTTGCCCCGGGCAATCACCTCGTCCCAGGTCAGGGCCCAGACCACCAGCTTCAGGCACATGGAGTCGTAGTAGGGCGGAATCTCATAGCCGGTATAGATGGCCGTATCCACCCGCACGCCGGGGCCGCCCGGTGCGTAATAATGGGTGATGCGGCCGAAGCTGGGCAGGAAGTCGTTCTTCGGGTCTTCGGCATTGATCCGGAACTGCAGGGCATAGCCCCGGTAGGAAATGTCTTCCTGCCGGTAGCTCAGAGGTTCGCCGGCGGCGATGCGCAGCTGCTCCCGGACAATGTCCACCCCGGTGATGGCTTCGGTAATGGTGTGCTCCACCTGCACCCGGGTGTTCATCTCCATGAAGTAGACTTCGTTGCCGGTGAGCAGAAACTCCACCGTACCGGCGTTCTCGTAACCCACCGCCCTGGCCGCTTTCACCGCCAGGCCGCCAATGTACTGACGTTGCTCCGGCGTAAGCTGCGGGCTGGGGGCTATCTCGATCAGCTTCTGGTTGCGGCGCTGGATGGAGCAGTCCCGCTCGAACAGGTGAATCGCATTGCCGTGGCTGTCAGCCAGCACCTGCACCTCGATATGGCGCGGGTTCACAATGCATTTTTCCATGAACACCTCGGCCGAACCGAAAGCCTTAGTGGCCTCGGAGATCACCCGCGGGTACTGGGTTTTCAACTCCTCAGGAGAATCGCACCGGCGAATGCCCCGGCCACCACCACCGGAGGTGGCTTTTAGCATCACCGGGTAGCCGATCTCGTTAGCCAGCTTCAGCGCGTGATCCAGGTCTGCCAGGTTGCCCTCGGAACCCGGGGTGATGGGCACACCGGCCGCCCGCATACTGTCCCGGGCCTGGGTTTTGTCGCCCATCTTGTGAATGACGTCCGACTTGGGGCCGATAAAGGTAATCCCGTGCTGCTCGCACAGCTGGGCAAAGCGGGCATTCTCCGACAGAAAACCGTAGCCGGGATGAATGGCGTCGCAGCCGGTCTCCAGCGCCAGGTTCACAATCCGCGCCGGGTCCAGATAGCCGGCCAGCGGGTCTTCTCCCAGTGAATAGGCTTCGTCGGCGCGCTTCACGTGCAGGCCGTAGCGATCCGGCTCGGTATAAATCGCCACCGAGCGGATGCCCATCTCGGCGCAGGCGCGGACAATACGCACCGCAATCTCGCCACGGTTGGCGATCAGAACTTTTTTAAGCGTGGGCTTCAACATGGGCGATTCCTCGTCTCGTCGTCCCGAATGAAGGTGGGAAAAGAGTAACGGGGATGACGGATCACGAAAAATTGATATTATTTCGCTTATGTATAACTAATATCTTATGAACAGGCTGATTCGGGAACGCCCATGCCCCTGAGTATCCAGAAACTCGCCAACCGCCTGACCTTCCGGCAGCTGCAGGTATTCAAGGCGGTCTACGACCTGAAAAGCTACAGCAAAGCCGGCGACCTGCTGGGCCTGACCCAGCCCGCCGTCAGCAGCCAGGTACGCCACCTGGAGCAGGCTTTGGGCATGCCCATGTTCGAATACGTGGGCCGCAAGTTGTATTGCACCGCCGCAGGCGAAGAAATGGCTGCCTGCGTGCGCTCGGTATTCCACGAACTGGCAGACATGCAGAACCGCCTGGCGGCGTTGGAGGGCAGGGTAGCGGGAGATCTGAAACTGGTGGCCGTCAGCACCGCGCAATACGTGGTGCCTTACCTGCTGCGCTCATTCCTGCAACTGAACCTTCAGGTCAACGTCTCGGTGGCCGTGGTCAACCGCGCCACCGCACTGCAGCGCCTGAACGACAACAGCGACGACCTGGTGATCATGGGTATGGTGCCGCCCGACCGGCCACTGACCTCGCTGCCGTTTCTCGACAACGAACTCATCCCCATCGTCCCGGCCGGCCATCCGCTGCTGGAGCAGGAGGTTGTAGCACCTCAGGACTTCCTCAACAGCCAGCTGCTAACCCGGGAAACCGGCTCCGGCAGCCGTCTGGCGCTGGAGGTCTATTGCCAGCAACACCGCCTGAAGATGGAGCCAACCATTGAACTAGGTTCCAACGATGCAGTGAAGCACGCAGTCCTGGCCGGTCTGGGTGTGGCGGTTGTGCCAAAGCTCAGCGTGCTTTCAGAACTGGCCCTGGGTTCCCTGCAGGCCCTAAACATCACCGGCTTCCCCCTGCGTCGCAGTTGGTGCGTGGTCTACCCCCAGGCCCGGCACCCGACTCCGGCCATGCAGGCGTTCATAGACTACATCCAGCAAAATATCGCCCAGTTTGAGCGGCTGTTTCGGCGTATGGGGTCTTAGGTTGGTGGTTTGCGTCTGGTTTCGGCCCTAGCCTGTTTGTTTCGGTGGTGGGCTGTGTTTGGGGCCCCTTCCCAAAAACCGCTACAAGCACGTCCGTGTGCGCTTCTCTCCGGCCATCCATGGCCTCCGAAATTTTTGGGAAGGGGCCCCAAACACTGCCATCCGGACATCGCAGTAATAGTCCGTTGAACGGCGGGCGCACTGGAGTTTCAAGTATGCATTCAGTTTATAACTGAGACTGCGTTGATATTCCTGCAGGGTGCAGTGGGCGGACTATTGTACAGAGTCAGAAAAGCCTTGGCGGGAGGCTCCTCCCGAAAATTTGCGGAGCCATGGATGGCGGAGCAGAAGCGCCACATGGATGTGCCGTAAGGAGCGGTTTTTGGGAGGAGCCTCCCGCCAAGGCCCTCCCGCATACTGGGCAGGCTGCGAACAAAGCCGCCCTCCCCACAATCCGAAAGCTAGGGCCGAAACAAAACGGCCCACGCCAATGCTAGCCGCCAAGCTTGCGAACAAGAATCTCGTTGAACAGCTTGGGGTTGCCCTGGCCCTTGGAGGCCTTCATCAGTGGCCCCATGAAGCCGCCAAGCATTTTCTTGCGCTTCTTGGGATCTTCCTCGCCCTGATACTGGGCCACCTGATCCGGCATGCCGGCCAGAACTTCGTCAACCATGGACTCCAGGGCACCAGTGTCAGACACCTGCTTCAGGCCCTTGGCTTCAATGATGGCATCTACATCGTCGTTCTCGCCCGTCCACAGGGCTTCGAACACCTTCTTGGCGCCCGCAGAGGACAGGGTGTTGTCGGCGATGCGGGTCACCATGGCGCCCAGTTGTGCGCCGGTAATCGGGGCTTCGGCTACGGATTTTTCTTCTGCATTCAGGCGTGCGGAGAACTCGCCCTGAATCCAGTTGGAGGCCAGTTTGGCGTCTTTGCCGTGTTCCGCGGTTTCTTCGAAGAACGCGGCCAGTTTGGCGTCGGCAGAAAGGATGCCGGCGTCGTAGTCGTTCAGGCCGTACTGCTCCTTGAAGCGGGCCTTGCGGGCATCCGGCAGTTCCGGCAGGCGAGATCGGGCGTCTTCGATGAAGGCGTCGTCGATTTCCACCGGGAGAAGATCCGGACAGGGGAAGTAGCGGTAGTCGTTGGCTTCTTCCTTGGTGCGCATGGAGCGGGACTCGTCGCGGTCGCCGTTGTACAGGCGGGTTTCCTGGGTGATGCTGCCGCCGTCTTCCAGGATGTCCATCTGCCGCTCTACTTCGTGGGCAATGGCCTGTTCCATGAACCGGAAGGAGTTCAGGTTCTTGGTTTCGGTGCGGGTGCCCAGGGTGTCGGAGCCTTTCGGTTTCAGGGAAATGTTGACGTCAAAGCGCATGGAGCCCTGGGACATATCACCGTCGCAGATGCCCAGAGAGGTCACGATGCCGTGCAGCTTCTTGGCGAAGGCTACGGCTTCCTCGGCGTTGGTCATGTCCGGCTCGGTCACCACCTCGATCAGCGGAGTACCGGCGCGGTTCAGGTCGATGCCGGTCATGCCATGATAATCCTCGTGCAGGGATTTACCGGCGTCTTCTTCCAGGTGGGCGTGGTGAATGCGCACCCGCTTGCTGCTGCCGTCAGCCAGGTCGATGTCCACGTAGCCGGGGCCGACAATGGGCTGGGCCAGCTGGGTGGTCTGGTAGCCTTTGGGCAAGTCCGGGTAGAAATAGTTCTTGCGCTCGAAGACCGAGCGGCGGCCGATTTCTGCATTGGTGGCCAGGCCGAACATCACCGCATAGCGGAATGCCTGTTCGTTGGGTACCGGCAGGGTACCGGGCATGGCCAGGTCAACCGCGTTGGCCTGGGTGTTGGGCTCGGCACCGAAAGCGGTGCTGGAGCCGGAGAAAATCTTGGTCTGGGTGGCGAGCTGAACGTGAATTTCCAGCCCGATCACGATATCCCACTGCATGTGTTCGTCTCCTAGTCCGGGCTTATTGGGGTTCACGCTGGTGCCAGTCAGTCACCTGCTGGAACTGATGGGCGGCGTTCAGCAGGCGGGCTTCGGAGAAATAGTCCCCGATAATCTGCAGCCCCACCGGCAAGCCGTCGACAAACCCGGCCGGCACCGACATGGCCGGAATGCCCGCCAGGTTGATGGCGATGGTAAACACGTCTTCCAGGTACATGGACACGGGGTCGGTGTTCTTCTCGCCCTGTCTGAACGCCGGCGTTGGCGACACCGGACTCATCAGCACGTCCACTTCCTTGAATGCATTGATGAAATCCTGCTGGATCAGCCGGCGAACCTTCTGGGCCTTCAGGTAATAGGCATCAAAGTAACCGGCGGACAGGGCATAAGAACCCACCAGAATCCGGCGCTTCACCTCGTTACCAAACCCTTCCGCCCGGGTGCGGGTGTACATATCCATCAGGTCTTTCGGATCTTCACAGCGATAGCCGTAACGCACACCGTCAAACCTGGACAGGTTGGCGGACGCCTCCGCCGGAGCGATTACGTAATAGGCTGCGATGGCCAGCTTCGCGTTCGGCAGGGACACTTCTTTCACCGTCGCGCCCAGCTTCTCGTACTCGCGAATCGCGTTACGAACCTGTTCTTCCATGGCGGGAGACAGCTGGTCGCTGAAGTATTCCTTCGGCAAGCCAATCTTCATGCCCTTCAGCGGCTCGTTCAGGGTGGCGGTGTAATCCGGCACTGCCCGGTCGATGCAGGTGGAATCCTTCGGATCGTAGCCCGCCATCACATTCATCATCAGCGCCGCGTCTTCCGCCGTGCGCGCCATCGGCCCGCCCTGATCCAGGGAAGAAGCAAAGGCGATCATTCCATAGCGAGAAACCCGGCCGTACGTCGGCTTCAGGCCAGTAATGCCACACAGCGCTGCCGGCTGGCGGATGGAACCACCGGTGTCGGTACCCGTCGCCGCCGGCACCAACCGAGCCGCCACCGCAGCCGCAGAACCGCCGGAAGAACCACCCGGCACCCGCTTGTCACCGCTGGACAGGCCCCAGGGGTTGGTCACCGCGCCATAAAAACTGGACTCGTTGGACGAACCCATGGCGAATTCATCCATATTGGTTTTGCCCAGACACACCGCACCGGCCGCCTTGAAATTGGCGGTTACCGTGGCGTCGTAAGGAGGCACAAAATTATCCAGCATCTTCGAACCACAGCTGGTGCGAACCCCGCTGGTGCAGAAGATATCCTTGTGAGCAAACGGCACCCCGGTCCACACCGTGGCCTTACCGGCTGCGCGCATCTCATCAGCGGCCTTCGCCTCAGCCAGCGCCTGCTCGTCGGAGATGGTAATAAAACTGTTGTACTTGCCGTCTTCCGTTTTCAGACGGTCCAGGAACTGCTGAGTCAGCTCCACACTCGAAATCCTGCCACTCTCCAGCTCTCTGGAAAGCTCTGCTACAGACTTGTTATGCATGATAAATCCCGAAATCTCTGATGGACGACCAAATCACTCGATAACCCTGGGCACCAGATACAACCCATCCTCGGTAGCCGGCGCAATCGCCTGAAACGCCTCCCGCTGATTGGTCTCGGTAACCACATCCGGCCGTAGCTTCTGCACCGCATCCAGCGGATGCGCCATCGGCTCCACCGAATCGGTATCTGCAGCACTCAACTGATCCACCAGATCCAGGATATTGCCGAGATCTTTCTCCAGAGCCGAAACCTGCTCGCTGTCCACCTTGATGCGGGCGAGCACGGCAACTTTTTCGATGTCCTCGCGGGAAATGCTCACGTTGCCTCCAATAGGAATAAAAGAGTGTGAAAACAATTTAATGACTGTTCTGAAGCCAGGAATAATGTTTGGAGATGCTTGTGGGTAGGGCTTTCCAAAACTGTGCGGAGCCAAGGATGGCGGAGCTCAAGCGCCACATGGATGTGCCGAAGGAGCGTGTTTTGGAAAGCCCTACCCACAAGCATCTGCGCACCAAAAGAAAGGAGCACCAGACCCTGACTGCAATAAAGCCCGATATATTAGCAGAATCGAAGCCAAGATTGGCCCCGGAACACGCCCAAAAATGTGAGAATGGTAAGCTCCCGCCACAGATGGCGCCTTGCCTGAAAATGGCGCCACTGCTAAAGTTGCCGGATTCTTCTACATCCGCAACCGCAACTCTCAGGTTGAAACTACACTAATGCTGATCAAAAGACTCCGAGGCCTGTTCTCAAGCGACCTGTCCATCGACCTGGGCACCGCCAACACACTGATTTTTGTACGTGATCGCGGAATCGTACTGGACGAACCCTCCGTTGTCGCCATCCGCACCAGCGGATCCCAGAAAATGGTTGCCGCCGTAGGCGCCGAAGCAAAACGCATGCTTGGCCGTACCCCGGGCAACATTACCGCCATCCGCCCGATGAAAGACGGCGTGATTGCAGACTTCGTAGTCACCGAAAAAATGCTCCAGCACTTCATCCACAAAGTGCACGAAAACAGCTTCATCACCCCGAGCCCCCGCGTACTGGTGTGCGTGCCCAGCAAATCCACCCAGGTTGAACGCAAAGCCATCCGCGAATCTGCCCTGGGCGCCGGCGCCCGTGAAGTCTTCCTGATTGAAGAGCCCATGGCGGCGGCCATCGGTGCCGGCCTGCCGGTAGAAGAAGCCAGCGGCTCCATGATCGTCGACATCGGCGGCGGCACCACCGAAATCGCCATCATCTCCCTGAACGGCATCGTTTATGCGGATTCCGTGCGTGTCGGCGGCGACAAATTCGACGAAGCCATCGTCACCTACGTGCGCCGCAACTACGGCAGCCTGATCGGTGATTCCACCGCCGAGCGCATCAAGCACGAAATCGGCTGCGCCTACGAAGGCCTGGAAGTGCGCGAAATCGACGTTCGCGGTCGCAACCTGGCCGAGGGTGTTCCCCGGGCCTTCACCCTGAACAGTGAAGAGATCCTGGACGCCCTGCAGGAATCCCTGGCCCAGATCGTCCAGACCGTGAAAAGCGCCCTCGAACAGTCTCCGCCCGAACTGGCCTCTGATATCGCAGAGCGCGGCATCGTATTGACCGGTGGTGGCGCCCTGCTGCGTGGCCTGGACAAGCTCATCAGTGAAGAGACCGGTCTGCCGGTGATCATCGCCGAAGACCCGCTCACCTGTGTCGCCCGTGGTGGAGGCAAGGCGCTGGAAGTCATTGATCGCGGTGGCATCGGAATGTTCTCCCAGGAGGGGTGACCCTGTGGGAGGGCTAAGCCATTAAGACCATCTTCGTCCAGGGGCCGGTTCCCGGCTTCAGACTTCTGCTTGTGATTCTGGTATCGGCAGCGTTAATCGCTGCCGATGGCCGTTTTGACAAGCTGGCACCGATGCGCAGCGTGATTGCTACCGGCCTTGGCCCCGTTTACTGGCTGGGCAACGCGCCCTACCGCTTCAGCGACTGGTTCTCCGGCCTGTTTGTCAGCCGCGACGACCTGCAGCAGGAAAACGAAGAACTGAAAACCCGCCTGCTCATTCTCGAGCGCCGGGCCCTCAAATACGCCGCCCTGGCGTCTGAAAACAACGAACTGCGCCGCTTGCTGAACTCCTCCGAAGTGCTGGATGACCGGGTGATTGTCGGCGAAGTGGTCGCGGTCTCCCCGGACCCTTTCTCCCATGAGGTTGTCATCAACAAAGGCAGCAACGACGGTGTAACCACCGGGCAGGCGGTGCTCGATGCCGAAGGCCTGTTGGGCCAGGTGATCCAGACCAGCCAGTTTACCTCCCGGGTATTGTTGGTGTCGGACAGCAGCCATGCCGTGCCCGTGGAAGTGGTTCGCAACGGCCTGCGCTCGATTCTGCTGGGTAACGGCGAGACCGACGAACTGGAACTGGTGCATGTACCCGACACTGCCGATATCCGCGAAGGCGATATGCTGGTGAGCTCGGGCCTGGGTGGTCGTTTTCCCCGGGGCTATCCGGTGGCAGAAGTCAGCAGCATTTCCAAGGAGCCGGGCGAGCCGTTTGTGGATATTGTCGCCGTGCCAAAGGCCCGGCTGAACCAGAGCCGCCTGGTACTGGTGGTGTTCCAGCAGAAGGATGAGCCAGCCGAAGCCCCGCTGGTACCGCTCGGAGAAGTGGAGGAGCAGAACTGATGTTGTCGGTGATCAGCTACCCCCTGTTTGCCCTGACGGTCGTTCTGGCGCTGGTGCTCAGCATTTCCTGGTTCCCGGTGGGCTGGTTCGAGTTCCGCCCCGAGTGGCTGGGGCTTATCGTCTTTTACTGGACCTTCCGGGCGCCCGCTCAATTCGGCATCGTGATGGCCTGGTGCCTGGGTCTGTTGCTGGATATCCTGGAATCCACACCGCTGGGCGTCAACGCCATGGCCATGGCCCTGATTGCTTTCCTGGTGCTGACGGTTCATCACCGCCTGCGCATGTATCCCTTGCCCCAGCAGTGTCTGATGGTGTTTCTGTTAGTGGGCATCAACCAGATGCTGGTGCATTTCGTTAAACAGCTGTTCGGCGCCGACACACCCGGCTTCAGTTACCTATGGCCGGCGCTGACCAGTGCCGTCGCCTGGCCCTTCGTGTCTGGACTGCTCGACAGCCTGAACCGCAAACTCGGATAACCCTATGACCGGCCTGATCCTGGCGTCTGCTTCTCCCCGACGTGCCGAGCTGCTGAGCCAGATTGGCGTAAACCACCGGGCCTGCCCGGCGGATATCGACGAAACCCCGCTGGCCGGCGAATCCCCTCAACACTACGTAGAACGGCTGGCCCGGGAAAAGGCCCTGGCGGTTGCTGCTGACCATCCGGAAAACCTGGTGCTGGGCTCAGACACCACCGTGGTATTGGCCGGTGAGATCCTGGCCAAGCCGGAGTCGGATGACCATGCTTGCAGCATGCTGTCCCGTTTGTCCGGGCAAACCCACCAGGTCATGACCGCCGTGGCGCTCGCCAGGGGAAGCGATTGTCAGTCCCGGGTGAGCATTACCGAAGTGACGTTCCGTACCCTGGGTGAACAGGAAATTCAGGCCTACGTGGCCAGTGGTGAGCCGATGGACAAGGCCGGCGGCTACGGCATTCAGGGCCGTGGCGGTATTTTTGTCAGGGAACTGAAAGGCAGTTACAGTGCCGTAGTGGGATTGCCACTACAGGAAACCGCCGAATTACTCGCTCAGGCCGGTTGTCCGGTCTGGCAGAACTGGCCGCGCAGTAAGGAGAACCAGGCATGAGCGAAGAAATTCTGATCAACGTAACCCCGGTGGAAACCCGGGTGGCACTGGTCGAAAACGGCATGTTGCAGGAAGCCTATATCGAGCGTACCAGTCGCAAAGGCATCGTTGGCAACATCTATAAAGGCAAGGTGGTTCGGGTGCTGCCGGGCATGGAAGCAGCATTCGTGGATATCGGCCTGGAACGGGCGGCGTTTATCCATGCCTCTGACGTAGCCTGCACCCAACAGCCCAGCGACGAAGGCGGAGACGGCCCGAAAACCGTGCCCGACATCCGCACCCTGCTGCGCGAAGGCCAGTCCCTGGTGGTTCAGGTCACCAAGGACCCGATTGGCACCAAGGGCGCTCGCCTGACCACCCAGTTATCGATCCCGTCCCGCTATCTGGTCTTTATGCCCGGGGTCAGCCACGTCGGTATTTCCCAGCGCATCGAAGATGAAACCGAACGCGCCCGCCTGAAAACCCTGATCGAGGAAGCCGCAGCCGAAGACAGCGACGTGCAGGGTGGTTACATCATCCGCACAGCGGCAGAAGCTGCCCAGGCGGAAGAGTTGATCGCCGACATGACCTACCTGCACCGGCTGAGTGTGTCTATCAAGGAACGGATCGGCAAGGTGCAGGCCCCGGCCGTTGTTTACCAGGACCTGCCGCTGTTTATCCGCACCATCCGGGACCTGATCCGGCCGCAAACCGAAAAGGTACGCATCGACAGCCGCGAGAGCTACCAGCGGGTGATGGAGTTTGTGCGGGAGTTTGTTACCGAGTTTGCCGACAAGGTTGAGTACTACCCCGGTGAGCGACCGATCTTCGACCTGTATTCCGTGGAAGATGAAATCCAGAAGGCGCTCAGCCGCAAGGTGCAGCTGAAGTCCGGTGGCTATGTGATCATCGACCAGACCGAGGCGATGACCACCATCGACATCAACACCGGGGCTTTTGTCGGCCACCGGAACCTTGAAGAAACCATTTTCAAGACAAACCTGGAAGCGGCGCGGGCTATAAGCCGGCAGCTGCGCCTGCGTAACCTCGGCGGCATCATCATTATCGATTTTATCGACATGGAAGACCCGGAGCACCAGCGCCAGGTGCACCGCATGCTGGAAAAAATGCTCGAGCGGGACCACGCCAAGACCAAGATTACCGGCGTGTCGGAACTGGGGCTGGTGGAGATGACCCGCAAGCGCACCACCGAAAGCCTGGGCCAGGTGCTGTGCGAGCCGTGCCCGATATGCGACGGCCGGGGTTTCCTGAAAACGGCCGAAACGGTGTGCTATGAAATTTTCCGGGAGATCCTGCGGGTCAACCGGGCCTACGAGGCGGAAAACTACCTCGTGATGGCGTCCCAGAAAGTGGTAGACCGGCTGCTGGACGAAGAATCCGACAACGTGGCCGACCTTGAAACCTTTATCAGTAAGACCATTCGCTTCCAGGTAGAGCCTTTCTACAGCCAGGAGCAGTACGATGTGGTTCTGCTCTGACGCCTGACCGGCGGAACCAGCCGGGGAGTTCTCTGCCATATGTCGAGCCGCGATCAGAACACCGATCAGCCGGAGCTGCCCAAAAGCGGCCCGGTTGGCCGGCTATTGGAGCTGATTGCAGGCGCCGTCTGGTGGTCGATCCTGGTGGTTCTGGTATTGCTTGCCCTGTATGCCGGCATCGGCCGGCAACTGACCGCCCAGGTCGACCGCTTTTCCGATCGTATTGCGGCTGAAATATCTGCCCAGACCGGGCTGGATGTAGATATTACCCGGCTGTCCTCCAGCTGGAACTGGCTCGACCCGTCCCTGGCCGCCTCCGGACTGACCCTCTCCAATCCCGATTCCGGCCGCACCATTGCCGAGCTGGAACACCTGCGCCTGCGGCTGGATTTCCTGGCGTCGGTATCACGGCTTCGGCTGGTGTTCGAGGATTTCGAGGCCGATGGCCTGGCGCTTACCCTGATTCGGGCTCCCGGAGACCAGCTCTCGGACCCGGTCGAACAGATGGCCGAACTGGAACCGCTCAATGAAGGGGCAGCCCGGGAGTGGCTGAAGCTGGCGGGCCAGTGGTTGTCGGAGCCGGAGGTACGGATTACCCGGGTCAGCCTGGCCATCGGCCAGAACGAGGACGACCTGCGCCATCTCTATATTCCCAGACTTGATTTGCTGTATACCCGTGGGCTGTTCCAGGCCTCCGGCCGTGCCATGCAAAGCGGCACGGCCACCCAGCTGGCCAGCTTTGCGCTGGTAGGCCAGCGCTTTTTCCGTGGCGACTTTACCGGCCAGCTGTATGTGGACGTGGATTCGGGCCGTCTGTTTGATGGCCTGATCGACGATCTGAGCTGGCGCGGCATCCGGGTGGAAGGCTTCGATCTGGGCGGCCGGGCCTGGCTGACCTTTGAAAACGGCACCTTGCAGCAGATACAGGGCACCCTGGAGACCCCGTACCTTCAGCTGGGTGTCGGCATGGCTTCACTGGCTCCGCTGGAAGACATCAGCACCCGCTTTGGCTGGCGCCGGGGCGGCGACCTGATGCTGCAGCAATTGCAGTGGCAATGGGATGGTGACCAGGTTGAACCCTTCAGCGTGCGCCTGCTGAACCAGCCCGATTCCTCTGCGCTGGTGGCTGATGCGGTGCCGCTGGGCCCGATCCGGCGGCTGGTGCGGGCTCTGTCTGTCTTGCCCGAGGTGGCCGAAGATGCACTGGACCACTACCGCCCCACCGGCTATCTGGACGACATGCTGCTGGATTTGCCGGAGCAGACCCGGGATTTCATGTTGTCCGGGCAGGTAAGGGGCTTAGGGGTTGAACCTTGGGGCGGCGCACCTGGTGCCACCGGGCTCAACGGCCGTCTGCAGCTGACAGCCGATCAGGGCTTTGTTGAGCTGGATACCCACCAGCCTGTCACCCTGGGTTTCCCGGAATTGTATACCGGCAGCTGGACTTTTAACGCCATGACCGGCCGGGTGTCCTGGCAAGTGTCTGGTGGTGTCAGCCGGGTTCGGGCAGATGACCTGGTGTTTTCCTATCAGGACAATACCCGCCTGACCGGTGCCTTCGAGCTGCGGCTGGACCGCGCCGGGGACGACTACCTGGGCCTGCGCGTAGGCGTGGAGAACGCCGAGGCCGGAATGCTGGCGGAATTTGTACCATCGAAAGTGGTCGACGAGGGGCTGTATCAGTGGCTCACCACCCGGATTACCGAAGCCGACATCACTGGCGGCCAGTACTATGGTCACGGCCGGATTGATTCCGGCGCGCCCAAGGGCTCCTTTGTGTCATCCATGTGGTACGAGTTCGAGAATGCCCGGGTTCGCTACGACGACCGCTGGCCGGAGGTAGAGGCCGCCGCCGGCCGGGTTGAAGTCCAGAATGCCGACACCCTGGTTACCCTGAACAGGGCCCGGACCGGGGGCCTTGAGGTCAGCGAAGGCGTGGTCCGGGTGGTGCCGGGCAGTGACGAGCAGCCTACCCGGGTGCTGGTGGATGTGGCATCCGGCGTGCCGGGCGAGGCAGTCGCCTGGTGGATGGCCAACAGTCCCTTGGGCGAACTGGCAGGGCAGGCGGTCAGTGGCGCCGGGTTTACCGGCCAGTTCCAGCTCGGCCTGAACATCGATATTCCCCTGAGCGATGGCGCTGATACCGCCGTGCAGGCCCGGGTTCAAACCGAAAACGGCGGTTTCCGCCTGCCAGGGCCCGACCTCAGCTGGACCGGAATCCGCACGGACCTGACCTACCACACCGAACGGGGTTTTTCCGGTGGCCCGGTCCATGCCCGTTTTATGGATCAGCCGGTCAGCGTCTCGTTCACACAGAATGCGGCGGGTGATGCACTGTCGATCCGCCAGGACGGCCGCCTGGCCCTGCCGGCGTTCTTGCAGCAGTGGGAGCCGGGTGAGGACAGCAGCTTTGGCCTGGCGGGTACCCTGGATTACAGCGCGCGGATGCGGATTGATGCCAGCGGGCCCTCGAGCATTGTGATGACCTCCGACCTTGCCGGCCTGAACGTAGACTGGCCGGAACCGCTGGGCAAAACCGCCGACCAAACCGCGCAGCTGGAAGCCCGGGTTGATCCTTTCGCTCCGGAAGGTGTGCGCATTACCGGAGACTGGCAAGACCGGATGGCGTGGGACCTGCTCTGGAAAGAATCGGCACTGGATTTGCGGTTTGATTATCTGAGCCTGGGCAGCCACCGGCTCACCGATATCACCATCAGCGCCCTGAACCTGGGCGACCGTTGGGTAGTCAACACCGAGTCGGAGCGGGCCGCCGGCCGGGTGGTGATTCCCGATGACGACGGCGTGGTTCAGGTAGACCTGCACACCCTGCACCTGAGCCGGGAGGACGCTTCAACCGAACAGGACCAAGTGCCTGAGTTGCTGACGCTGGAGCAACAGCTGGAAGCCTTCCGCCAGCTGGATATTGGCAGCTGGCCGGATGTGGACGGCCGCATCAGTAACCTCAAGCTTGGGGATGAATCAGCGGGCAGCTGGAGCTTCCGGTTGCGCCCGGCCCCGCACCAGCTGAATGTGGAGGCCATTGAAGGCCGCCTGGGTGCCCTGGAGCTGTCAGGTGATATGGTCTGGCGGGTCGTGGATGACCGGGAAACCACCCGCTTTCAGGGCCAGCTGACCGGCGGTGCCCTGAAAGACCTGGAAGCCCTGACCGGCAGCTCCATCCCCATGACCAACCAGGCCACGGCGGTGGAGCTGGATATTGACTGGCCTGGTGGCCCCAATGATATCGGCCTGAGTGCGCTCAGCGGGGAAGTCAGCGTGCGGCTGGACGATGGCGTGATCCTGGAACAGAACAACTCGGCCCAATTGTTCCGGGTCTTCAACCTGCTGAACACCGACACCCTGTGGCGCCGCCTGCGCCTGGACTTTTCCGACCTGTACGAGCGGGGCGTGGCCTTTGATGCTATTTCCGGCAAGGCCCGCATCAGTGACGGACTGGTTACCATGGACCCGGAGCTGCAACTGGTGGGCCCGTCCGGTGCCTTCAAGATCAACGGCACCACCAACATGGCCGATGAAAGCCTGGATATGCGACTGGTGGTGGTGTTACCGGTTACCCAGAACCTGCCCCTGGCTGCCATACTGATGGGGGCCAGTGCGCCGATTGGTGGCGCCCTGTTTGTGCTGGACAAGATCCTTGGCGACCCCTTGAGCAAACTGACCAGCGCCACCTACAGTGTCACCGGTAGCTGGAGCGAACCCGAAGTTGATCTGCGCAGTGTGTTTGATACTGCTGAACAGTAAGGAGGGAAGGATGACACAGGTAGCCGCCATACAGATGGTCAGCAGCCACGATGTTGCAGCCAACCTGGACGAAGCCGGGCGCTTGCTGGCCGAAGCCGCAGGGCAGGGCGCGAAGGTGGCCGTGCTTCCCGAGAACTTTGCGGTACTGGCCACGGGGAAGATGCGTGGCTGCGGTGAGCAGGAGGCCGGGCCGGAACCGGTCATCCGCCGTTTCCTGGCTGACCAGGCCCGGCAAAACAAACTCTGGATTGTCGGCGGCTCCCTGCCGCTGGCGAACCGGCCTGACGGCAGCGATATTCCGGACCGGGTGCGGGCCAGCTGCCTGGTGTATGACGACCAGGGCCACGAAGTCGCCCGCTATGACAAAATCCACCTGTTCGATGCCATGGTGGACGATGCCCACGGCCAGTACCGGGAGTCAGACAGCTTCGAGCCCGGGCAGCAGGTGGTTACCGTGGATACGCCAGCGGGCAGGCTGGGGCTGGCGATCTGCTACGATCTGCGCTTCCCCGAGCTGTTCCGGGCGCTACGAGAGCAAGGGGCTGACTGGGTGTGCCTGCCCAGCGCCTTCACCTGGCAGACCGGTGATGCCCACTGGCATGCGCTGATTCGTGCCCGGGCCATCGAGAACCAGGTATGGGTGGTGGCAGCCGGGCAGGGTGGCCAGAACAGCGAACGCCGCAAAACCTACGGCCATAGCTTGATTTGTGATCCCTGGGGCGAAGTGGTCTGCGAAATAGAGCAGGGCCCCGGCGTGGTGCTGGCCGACCTGGACCTGGAGCGGCTGGAACAGCTGAGAACCCGCATGCCGGTGTGGCAGCACCGGCGCTTGTAAAGCGGTGGGGCATTGCGCCCCGCCGTGATTACTGCTGCTCGGCGTCGTCGATCCATTCCCGCAGGGCGCGGAACAGTTTTCGGGACTGGCCGGTATTCTTCTCTTTCTCCACATCCTTGCGGGCGTTGCGCACCAGGTTGCGCAGATGCTGCACCTCGGCGGTCGGACAGTAGTCAATAAACTCGCCCACCACCTTGTCGCCCTCGGCGATCATCCGGTCGCGCCAGCGCTCGGCCAGGTGGTGCCGGCGCGTGTGTTCCTCGCTGCCGGCGTGGAAGGCATCAATGGCCCGGCTCACCGTTTCAGGGTCATCTTCCTGGCGGATCACCTTGCCGATGTATTGCAGGTGCCGGCGCCGGGCTTCGCGCTGGTTAATCCGGCGTGATTCCACAATGGCGGCTTTCAGGGTTTCGCTGATGGTCAGCGAGGCCAGTTGTTCATCGCTCAGGTCCAGCATGCGTTTGCCCAGTTCCTGCAGGGCGTGCATTTCCCGTTTGAGCTGGGATTTACTTGGGCCGAAATCTTCCTCGAACTGGTCTTCGTGTTGGTCTGTCATGGCAATTAGGCTTGTCTGTCAGGCGTAGAAAAGGGTGGCCAATCCCAGGAAGGCCATGAAACCGACAACATCGGTTACCGTTGTCAGGATAACGCTGCCGGCCAGCGCCGGGTCAATGTTCCGGGATTTCAGGAACAGGGGCAACACAGTGCCCACCAGGGCCGCTGCTACCAGGTTGATCACCAGGGCAGCGGCAATCACCGCACCAATCAGCCAGTCGTTGAACCAGAGCACCGCGGCTGTCGCCACCACCAGGGCCCATAACAGGCCGTTGAGTACGCCGGAGAGAAACTCCCGGTTCAGCAGCCAGCCTACGTTGGCGCCGCTGATCTGGCCCACGGCCATGCCGCGGATAACCAGGGTCAGGGTCTGGCTGCCGGCGATGCCGCCCATGCTGGCCACGATAGGCATCAGTACCGCCAGGGCCACCACCTTGGAGATGGTTTCTTCAAACAGGCCGATGACTGCCGAGGCGGTAAAGGCGGTAATCAGGTTTACGCCCAGCCAGACGGCCCGGCGCTTGGTGGTTTTCATCACCGGGGCAAAGGTGTCTTCGTCTTCGTCCAGGCCGGCCATGCTCATCAGGGAATGGTCGGCGTCGTCCCGGATAACGTCGACCACGTCATCGATGGTGATCCGGCCGAGCAGCCGGTTGCTTTCATCCACCACCGGCGCGGAGATCAGGTCGTAGCGCTCGAACAGGGTGGCAACCTTGGTGTCGGACAGGGTGACGTGAATCGGCTCTATGTCGGTATCCATAACCTCCCGCACGGTTGCGCCGGGATTGGATACCAGCATGCGGGTAATGGGCAGAATACCGATAAATTCGTCGCGCCGGCTGACCACAATCAGGCTGTCGGTCATCGGCGGCAGGGTACGGTGCCGGCGCAGGTACCGCAGAACAACGTCAATGGTGATGTCCGGGCGCACCGTCACCGTATCGGTGTTCATCAGGCCACCGGCGGTGTCTTCCGGGTAGGAGAGTACTTCCTCTACCCGCTGCCGGTCCTGCTCGTCCATGGTATCCAGGACTTCCTGAATCACCGTATCCGGCAACTGCTGCAGCAAGTCGGCCAGGTCGTCCGATTCGAAGTCTTCCAGCAGGTTGGCCAGTTCCTGGGCGTTGAACTCGCTCAGGAAGTCGGCCCGGATGTCGTCCGACATGTACTGGAGGACTTCACCTTCCAGTTGCTTGTCGACCAGCTTCCACAGCAAAACCCGCTGCCGTGGCGGGGAAGATTCCAGCAGGTGGGCAATATCACTGGGGCTCAGGCCGCCATTCAGGATGCGCGCTACCTGTTTGAGGGCACCACTGTCGAGGGCCTCACTGAGGGAGCGAAGCCGCTGTCGGGCCTGACTTTTTTCCAGAATGTCGGTCATGAAACCACCTGCGATCAGAAAACCTTTGTATTATAGCGGAGTTAGGTTACACAGGTGAGGAAGACTTGTAGGTGAATGGCGAAGTTTTATTCACCCTCGCCGAAATAGTCGTCGATCAGTGCAACCAGGGCGTCGATGGCTTCCTGTTCGTCCGGGCCATCGGCGGCCAGCTCCACTTCGGTGCCCTGGCTGGCGGCCAGCATCATCACCTGCATGATGTTGCGGGCATCCACTTCCCGGCCCTTGGCCTTCAGGGTGATCTTGCTGTCAAACCGGGAGGCGGTGGTCACCAGCTTGTTGGTCGCCCGGGCGTGCAGCCCGAGCTTGTTGATGATAGTGATGGGGCGGCAGATCATGGCGGCTCAGATCTCCCCCCGGGCTTGCAGGTGGGGCAGCTCGGTGTGGCGCACCTGCACGTTGCGGTACTGCGTGCGAAAGTAATCTCCCAGCTGCTCGCACACATACACCGACCGGTGCTGGCCACCGGTACAGCCGATGGAAATGGTCATATAGCTGCGATTGCTGTCGGCGAAGGACGGTAGCCAGGTGTTCAGGAAGCCGGTGAGGTCGTCCACCATTTGCCCGGTCAGGGGTTCCCGCTCCAGGAAATCGATTACCGGCTGGTCGGTACCGGTGTGCTGGCGCAGGCTGGTGTCCCAGTACGGATTGGGCAGGCAGCGCACGTCAAACACATAATCGGAATCCACCGGCACGCCGTGCTTGAAACCGAATGACTGGAACAGCAGGGCGATTTCCTGTTCCTTGCGGCCGGCCACCCGCTGTTTCACCATGTCGCGTAATTCGTACATGGACAGGCCGGTGGTGTTGATATACAGGTCGGCCAGCTTCGACAGCGGTTCCAGCAGCTGTTTCTCGTTGCTGATGGCTTCGCGCAGGGAGGTCTTGTCGTCGCTCAGGGGGTGCTTGCGCCGGGTGGCGTGGAACCGTTGCAGCAGGGATTGCTCGTCGGCATCCAGGAAGATGATTTCGATCTCGATCCCGGTATCACCCAGCCGCTGGTAGATGTCCTCGAAATTGGCCAGTTCACCGGACAGGTTGCGGGCATCGATACTGACCGCCATTTTTTTCAGGCGGCCGGGGGCCTCGTGGGCCACGGCTTCCCGGGTCAGGGGAAACAGCAGGCCGATGGGCAGGTTGTCTATGCAATAGAACCCCAGGTCTTCCAGTACGTGCAGTGCCGTACTTTTGCCCGACCCGGACCGGCCACTGACGATGATCAGCTTCATGGTTAGGCTTCTCCCGTACTTTGACAGCCCTCGGTTACGGGCTGTCGGTGGTCATGCCCTTATACAGGGAGTCGGCATCCTGGCATTTGCGCAGGCGCTCGCAGAATGCGCTGTCGTTGAAACGTTCGGCAAGCTGGCTCAACAGCTCCAGGTGCTCGCTGGTGGCTTCTTTGGGTACAACCAGGGCAAACACCAGGTCTACCGGCTGGTTGTCGATGGCATCAAAGTCCACCGGCTCAGCCAGGGTCATCAACACTCCGATTACCCGGTCCAGGCCTTCCAGGCGGCAGTGGGGTATGGCGATACCCTGCCCGATACCTGTGCTGCCAAGACGCTCCCGGGACACCAGGTTGTTGAAGATGTCGTTGTCGTTGAGAGTCTCGTCCTGATAGTGAATCCGCTCGGCAATAAACTCCAACACCCGTTTCTTGCTGGACGCCGGTACCTGGCACAGCGTTAGTGCCGGGGCCAGGATGTTGTCGATGGTCAGGGATGTATCGCTCATGGATTAACTGTGAACCCGTAAAAAAAAGGCTGCGGCCGGTAGCCCTGCCGCAGCTCGTTCGATTGAATTACCCGGTAGCCTGCGCCTGAAGGCGCTTAGCCGTTACCGTGCATCCGGTCTACGTTCTTTTCCTTGTGCTTGAGGATCTGGCGGTCAAGCTTGTCCACCAGGGCATCGATTGCCGCGTACATATCCTCGTTTTCAGCCTTTGCGTGAACCTCGCCACCCACAACGTGGAGGGTAGCTTCGGCCATCTGGCGAACTTTCTCAACTTCCAGCGTCACCTGACAGTTACTGATGTGGTCGAAGTGGCGCTCAAGCTTCTCGAACTTGGTGTTGACGTAATCCTTCAGTGCAGGGGTCAGTTCTACGTGATGGCCTGAAATGTTGAGTTGCATTGGCGTCTCCTGTTGTCATCATGCCGGCGTTCCGCCGGACTGAGTACCAGAGCTTCGTGCCCCGGTGAATATTGGTAAACGATTGCCGGTAAAGGCTTAAACCAGTCGCTTGCGTTCGTTCGAGGGAGGTATGTGCATGGCCTCCCGATACTTGGCCACGGTGCGCCGGGCCACGTTGATACCCTGTTCCCCTAGCATGGCCGCAATTTTGCTGTCGCTCAACGGCTTTTTCGGGGTTTCCTCTGCAATCAGTTTCTTGATCATGGCACGAATTGCGGTAGAGGAACACTCCCCGCCTTCGGCGGTGCCCACGTGGCTGGAGAAGAAATACTTCAGCTCGAAGATGCCCCGGGGTGTGTGCATGTACTTCTGGGTGGTTACCCGGGAGATGGTGGACTCATGCATCTCCACGGCCTGGGCGATGTCCGACAGGATCAGGGGCTTCATGGCCTCCTCACCCTGGTCCAGGAAGCCTTGCTGGTGCTCGACAATGCGGGTGGCCACTTTCAGCAGGGTTTCGTTGCGGCTCTGCAGGCTCTTGATGAACCACTTGGCTTCCTGCAACTGGTCGCGCAGGTAGGTGTTGTCGGCGCTGCTGTCGGCCCGGCGAATCAGCGAGGCGTAGCTGGCGTTCACCCGGATGCGCGGGGCAATTTCCGGGTTCAGTTCCACCCGCCACCGGCCTTCATGCTTGCGCACGATCACATCGGGGATTACGTAGTCGGTATCACCGTGATCAATCACATCCCCCGGTTTCGGGTTCAGGCTGGTAATCAGCGCCAGGACTTCCCGCAACTGGTCTTCCTTCAACCGGCTGCGGCGCAGCAGCTGCGCGTAGTCACGGTTACCCAGCAGGTGCAGGAACTGGGTGACAACCTGGCGCGCCTGGCGCAGCCAGGGGGTGTCCGGTGGCAACTGGTTCAGCTGGATCAGCAGGCATTCCTGGAGGTCCCGGGCGAACACGCCTGGGGGGTCGAAATGTTGCAGCCGGTGCAGCACGGCTTCTACCTCATCCAGGTCCAGCGGGTCTTCATCGCTGTCTTCACGCAGGCCGGCGTGGATTTCGTCCAGTGGTGAGGTGAGGTAGCCCCGGTCGTCCACGGCGTCCATCAGGGCATGGGCGATAGCCTGGTCCCGTTCGCTCAGGGGGGTGAGGTTCAGCTGCCATTCCAGGTGATCCCGCAGGGTTTCCGCAGGGGAGTTGCGGGTTTCGAAATCCGAGTCGTTCTCGTCATCGTCTTTCGGAGCGCTGGCCGGGGCGGTCTGGTAGATATCTTCCCAGGCGGTATCGACCGGCAGGTCGTCAGGAATGGTGTCGGTAATGTCGTTTTCCGAGTTCCAGTCCGGCCCGTTTTCGGATTCGTCCCAGTCGTTGCTGCTTTCCGGGGCGTTGTCATCCTGGGCGCTGGCGGTTTCGTTGTGCTGGTCGTCAGAACTTTGCTGTTCGGTGGTGTCGTCCGGGCCGTGATCGTCGTCCTCGGCGGTTTCCAGCATGGGGTTGGAGTCCAGCGCCTGCTGGATTTCCTGCTGGAGATCGAGGGTAGAAAGCTGCAACAGGCGGATGGCCTGCTGCAACTGGGGCGTCATGGTCAGGCTCTGGCCCAGTTTTAGCTGTAACGAGGCTTTCATAACCATGGCTTTAGATCCATAACAGACTGGTATCCCGGTAAAAAATCGAATTTCCTTGCAAGATCTTTGCCGAGTTTACTTGTTACCGTTCTGCAACACAATCAGACCTCGGTGAAAGGGCAGGGCGCTCCGCTTAAAGGCGGAATTCGTCACCCAGATACACCTCTTTTACCTGCTGGTTGGCCAGGATGGCCTCGGAGTTGCCGGAGGCAATGATGTGGCCGCCGGACACAATGTAGGCGTTCTCGCAGATATCCAGGGTTTCCCGCACGTTATGGTCGGTAATCAGCACGCCAATGCCCTTATCCCGCAGGTGCCGGATAATGTGTTTGATGTCGCTGACTGAAATGGGGTCTACCCCGGCGAAGGGCTCGTCCAGCAGGATGAAGGCAGGCTCCATGGCCAGGGCCCGGGCAATTTCCACCCGGCGACGTTCGCCACCGGACAGGGCCATGCCCAGGCTGTCCCGGATATGGGTGATGTGAAATTCTTCCAGCAGCTCTTCCAGCTTGGCTTCCCGGTCGGCCCTGTTCAGGCCCTTGCGGGTTTCCAGGATGGCCATGATGTTGTCCCGCACGGTGAGTTTGCGGAATACCGAGGCTTCCTGGGGCAGGTAACCGATACCCTTGCGGGCGCGGCCGTGCATGGGCAGCGGAGTGATGTCCTGGCTGTCGATGGTGATGCGGCCCCGGTCTGCCGGCACCAGGCCTACGATCATGTAAAAGCAGGTGGTTTTGCCGGCGCCGTTGGGGCCCAGCAGGCCGACGATTTCTCCGGAGCGGATCTCCAGGGAAACATCCAGGACCACTTTTTTCTGCTTGTAGCTTTTTGCCAGATTACTGGCCCTGAGTACTGCCATCAGAACCTTCCCCGTTGCTGGACTGGCCGGTGTTACGCGGCTGGATGACCATTTCGACACGGCCGGAACCGCCGGTTTCTGTATTGCCGCCCTCGGCGGTGACCACCCGGCTGACCGTATTGTAATGAATGACATCACCCTTGAAGGTGTTGCCCGCCTGTTCGATGACCGCCTGGCGCTCGAAGGTCAGCTGGTTGTCTTTCGCGGCCCAGGTAATGTTCAGGGCGCTGGCGTTGGTCATGCCTTCGCCTTCCCGGGACGGCTGGCGGTAATGGGCGGGTGATCCGCTGGCTTCAATGCGGCTCAGGCCCTGGTCGTCCCGGTACAGCACAACCCGCTGGGCTTCCAGCCGGGTGCTGCCCTGCACCAGTTCCACATCGCCGGTATAAGTGGCCACGCCGGCGCTGTCATCCAGCCGGGCGGAGTCGGCACTCACCTGGATGGGGGTGTTCGAGTCCATATCAAAGGCCATCGCCGGGGCGGCCAGCATCAGCGCGGCAGCCAGCAGCGCCGGCGGATAAAAACGGAGCTTACCTGACGGTTTCATATTGCCCTTCCACCCGGGAGTTGAGTTCCAGTATGCGTTGATCAATCCAGGCCTTCATTCCGGTGGCCTGGGTGGTACCGAACGGCTCGGTGATGGTTACCGGCAGGTCGGTGAATACGGTGCCTTCGTTGTTGTCCAGGGTCAGCGCTTCGGTGGCCAGCGTGGCCCGGGAGTCGCCGCTGGTGCGCAGTAAAGTCACGTTACCTTCCAGGTGCATCAGCCCCTGAGACTGTAGCAGGCTACCTTTATCGGCTTCAATTATCCATGGTTCGGCTTCACCCTCGCCGAGCAGGCGCGCGCGCGGGTCGGTCATCCTGGCGCTGCTGTCGTGATCAAACTGCTCTATGCGCGGGCTGGTTATGTGGATCTCCAGGGTGCCCTGTTCATTCCAGGCCCGGTAATCGGCGCCCACCACGAAGCCGTCCGGCTCGGCGGGGCCGCGAAGCTGTGCGGCTTCGGGGGCAGGCGCCGGTGGTTCGCCGCTTTGCCACATCAGGTAAACCGTGGCGGCAATCGTAGCCGCCAGGGCCAGGGTCCGCAGCCAGGGGTTGCCAGTCTGTGATGAAAAGAAGCGCTGGATCATGGCTGGCTGCCCTGCGCGTCTGCCAGGTAGGGAGCCAGAGTGCCGTCAAGCTGGCCCCGGGCCCAGAGAATCAGTTCGCAGGCTTCGCGTACGGCGCCCTGGCCGCCCGCCGCCTGTGTGCAGTAATCCGCATGCTGGCGTACCAGCCAGTGCCCGTTCGGCACGCTGATGCCCAGGCCGGCGTATTGCAGGGCAGGGAGGTCTGGCAAGTCGTCGCCCATGTAGCCGATTTGCGCGGCGCTGATGTCCATGTCGGCCACCAGTTCCTGCAGGGCGATGCGTTTGTCTTCGCGGCCCTGCATCAGGTGGCGGATGCCCAGGTCGGCCATGCGCTTTTCAGTGAGCGGTGAGCGCCGGCCGGTGATCACTGCGACGGTAATGCCTGCCTGCATCAGCTGTTTCAGGCCCAGGCCATCCAGGATGTTGAAGGTTTTCAGTTCGTCACCGCTGGCGCTGAAGTACAGGCGGCCATCACTCATGATGCCGTCCACATCAAAGGCCACCAGACGGATGGCGGCGGCCTTTGCTTTCAGGGTGTTGCCCCACTGGCCCGCTAAAGGGTGCACAAGTGTGCTCATTCAGATCACCCCCGCCCGCAGCAGGTCGTGCATGTTGATTGCACCGGTCAGTTGGCCGTTTTCGTCGGTTACCGGCAAGGCGTTGATTTTCAGCTCTTCCATCATGTTCAGTGCTTCGGCCGCCAGGTGGTCGGCGCGGATGGTTTTGCCGTGGCGGGTCATAACGTCCCGGATGGCCGTGGTGTGCACATCCACGGATTTATCCAGGGTGCGGCGCAGGTCGCCGTCGGTGAAGATGCCGGTCAGTTCGCCCTTTGTATTCACTACCGTGGTCATGCCCAGACCCTTGCGGGTGATTTCCAGCAGCGCGGTGCTGAGGCTGACATCTTCGGTGACTTTCGGAATCGCGTCGCCTGAATGCATGATGTCGGAGACCCGCAGCAGCAAGCGCCGGCCCAGGCTGCCGCCGGGGTGGGAAAACGCGAAGTCTTCCGCGCTGAAACCGCGGGCTTCCAGCAGGGCAACGGCCAGGGCATCGCCCATCACCAGGGTGGCAGTGGTGCTGGATGTGGGCGCCAGCCCCAGGGGGCAGGCTTCAATAGCCACGCTGACATCCAGGTTGGCGATGGCTTCCTTGGCCAGGACCGAGTTGGGGTTGCCGGTCATGCTGATCAGCGGAGCACCCATGCGCTTGATCAGGGGCAGGATGGTAACCACTTCGCTGGTGCTGCCACTGTTGGAGATGGCAATCACTACGTCCTGCGGGGTAATCATGCCCATGTCGCCGTGGCTGGCTTCGCCGGGGTGGACAAAGAATGAAGGAGTGCCGGTGCTGGCCAGGGTGGCGGCAATCTTGTTGCCGATGTGGCCGGATTTGCCCATGCCGGTCACCACCACGCGGCCCTTGCAGGCCATGATGACCTCGCAAGCCCGGGTGAAGTCGCCATTAATGCGGCCTTCAAGGGCTTCGATAGCTTCCCGTTCGATGCGGATGGCCCGCAGGGCAGAGGTGCGGTAGTCCTGGCCACCTGAAGAATTGGAGTCTGTCATCTCGGCTGGTTTTCCCTCTGTCCGCTTGCTCGGTCTGGCTGCCCCGGCTACCATCCGGGCCGTGAGCGATTGGCTGGCAAGTATATCATTTATGAACCTCTTGTCTTAATGTAGGCGCTCCCCGAGAAGGATGGATTATGGAGTCATCTGCTTACATAACACTTAAGGATGTGGTGTTTTCCCGAGGTGGTCGCCGCATTTTCGACGGCGTAACGCTGGATATACCCAAGGGCAAGATCACCGCCATTATGGGCCCCAGCGGCACCGGCAAGACCACGCTTTTGCGCTTGATCGGCGGCCAGCTAAGGCCGGATTCCGGGCAGGTTTCCGTGGACGGCCATAATGTGCCGGCCCTCAAGCGCAAAGACCTTTACCGGTTGCGGGAAAAGATGGGCATGCTGTTCCAGAGTGGTGCCCTGTTCACTGACCTGAGCGTTTATGAAAACGTGGCCTTCCCGCTGAGGGTGCACACCAGGTTGCCGGAAGACATGATTCGCGACATCGTGCTGATGAAGCTTGAGGCCGTGGGCCTGCGTGGTGCCCGTAAACTCATGCCTTCCGAACTGTCCGGCGGCATGACCCGCCGGGTCGCACTGGCCCGTAGCATTGCCCTGGACCCGGAACTGATCATGTACGACGAGCCGTTTGCCGGGCAGGACCCTATTGCCATGGGCGTGCTGGTGAAGCTGATCCGGGATCTGAACAGTTCCATGGGGCTGACCAGCGTGCTGGTCTCCCACGATGTGCCGGAATCTCTCAGTATTTGCCACTACGCCTGTATCCTGGCGGACGGTAAGGTGATCGGAGAAGGTACTCCGGAGGAGTTGCGCGAGCATCCGTCTGACCGAGTCCAGCAATTTCTGAATGGCCAGCCCGATGGCCCGGTGCCGTTCCATTATCCGGCCAGCGATGCCGCTGCGGACTTCGGCGTAAACGGAGGCGCATTATGATCGACCGTATTGCCGCCCTGGGCCGTGGCGGGTTGGATGTGATTTCTTCCTTTGGCCGGTCCGGGCGTTTCCTGGTGGGCGTTCTGGCAGGCATTCCCCGGCCGGCGACCGGGTTTCCGCTGTTGCTGCGCCAGCTGTATTTTGTCGGTGTACTGTCTCTGGCCATTGTGGTGGTGTCCGGTCTGTTTATCGGCATGGTGCTGGGTCTGCAGGGCTACACCATTCTCAGCGATTACGGCTCCGAAGCTGCGATCGGCCAGATGATCGCCCTGACGCTGGTGCGTGAGCTGGGGCCGGTGGTAACGGCTCTGCTGTTTGCCGGCCGGGCAGGTTCAGCGTTGACGGCAGAGATCGGCCTGATGAAAGCCACCGAGCAGCTCTCCAGTATGGAGATGATGGGGGTGGACCCCTTGCGCCGGGTGATTGCGCCCAGGCTCTGGGCCGGATTTATCGCCATGCCGGTACTGGCTATCATCTTCTCTGTAGTGGGTATCTGGGGTGGCATGCTGGTGGGCGTGGACTGGCTGGGCGTGTTCGAAGGCGCCTTCTGGGGCAACATGCAGTCGTCAGTGGATTTTGTGGATGACGTACTGAATGGCGTTATCAAGAGCGTGGTGTTCGGTTTTGTCTGTGCCTGGATCGCGGTGTATCAGGGCTACGATTGCGTGCCCACCTCCGCCGGCATCAGTTCTGCCACCACCAAAACCGTTGTTTATTCATCGCTGGCGGTGCTCGGGCTGGACTTCGTCCTGACGGCCGTCATGTTCGGCGATTTCTGATCAAATTTTCAGGGAGCCTGCAATGGCACAAAGAACCACAGAAGTAATCGTAGGCCTGTTCATGATCGCCGGGTTGGCCGCCCTGCTGTTCCTGGCGTTGCAGGTGAGCGGACTGTCGCCGAAATCGGCTGGTGATCGTTACACCCTCTATGCCAACTTCAATGACACCGGAGGCCTGGCGCCCCGGGGCAAGGTGTCGATGGCGGGTGTCACCATCGGTGCTATCGAATCCATCGAGCTGGATACCGAAACCTTCCAGGCCCGGGTAGTGCTGGCTATCGATGCCGGCATCGACAATATTCCGGCGGACAGTGCAGCAGTAATACGTACATCCGGCCTGCTGGGAGATCAGTACATTGATATATCTGTTGGTGGCGACCTCGAGTCCCTGAGCCCGGGCGACACCTTTTATTCCACTCAGTCCGCCATGAACCTGGAGCGGCTGATCAGTAACTTTGCCTCCGGACGCTGATGCCGGGCAGAGCACAGAAACGAATGCGGGAGAACACAATGCTTGCCCTGAAACAACGATTCATCTGGATGTTTGCCATGGTTGCCCTGGTGGCGGGCCAGGCCTGGGCCGGTCCGGAAGATGACCTGAAACAGTATGTAGACGAAAACACCCAGAAGCTGGTGCAGAAACTCAATGAAGAAAAGGGCCTTTACGAGCAGGACCCGGAAGCCTTCTACGCCAGCATGGATGAAACCCTGGACCAGTTTGTGGATTTTCGCCGCATTGCAGCCCGGGTAATGGGGCGCTACGCTCGCCAGACCTCTCCCGAACAGCGGGACGAGTTTGTGGCCAAGTTCAAGCGCAGCCTGTTCGATAGCTACGCCCAGGCGCTGGTGAGTGCCGAGAACTTCGAAATCAACGTGCTGGAAGCGGAAATCCTGGCTCAGAACGACGACCGTGCGTCTGTGCAGATGGAAGTAATCAGCGCGTCCGGCAACCGCTATCCGGTCACCTACTCCATGTACCGCAATGGCGAAGGCCGCTGGATGATGGAGAACGTGATTGTGGAAGGCGTGAACATCGGCCTGGCATTCCGGGATCGCTTTGCTCAGGAAATGGAGCAGAACCGTGGCCAGGTTCAGGCCGTGATTGATGGTTGGGGCGATGCTGTTGAAGCCCTGAAGCTTGATGAAGAGCTGGACCGTTCATGACCGCTCCGGCTGTCGAGCTCTCAGGTAATACTCTCGCCGTAACCGGTGAGGTGAACGCCGATACCGTGATCGCCCTGCGTAAGCAGGGTGAACGGTTGATCGGGGCGGCCAGCGGCCCGTTAACCGTTGACCTTTCCGGCCTGGCCACCGCCCACAGTGTGGTGTTGTCTATGCTGTTGTGCTGGCACCGGCTGGCCCTGGAAAAACAGCAATCCCTCACCTTTCAGGGTGCCAGCGACCGCCTGTTGTCGCTGGCCGCCCTCAGCAATCTGGAAGACCAGATTCCCGGATTTGCCACACACAGCTGACCGGCGCCCGGGAATTGGTTACAATTCCGCCCCTGATTTCAAACCAGTCGAGGAATCCCTATGGACGCCGCCCAGGTTACCGAACTTGTTAAAGAAGCCCTGCCCGGTTGCGAGGTTCAGGTACAGGTCGATGGCAGCCACTACCTTGTGGTTGCTGTGGGTGACGTATTTGAAGGCCTGCCCACCATCAAACGGCAGCAGATGATCAACAAGGTACTGTTCCAGCACATTATGGACGGCACCATTCACGCCCTTCACCCGAAAGCCTACACCCCGAGCGAGTGGGCCGAGCGGCAGGCCCAGGCCTGAACAGCACAGGACAAGTATTGTGGACAAACTTCTGATCGGGGGCCGCAAGCCCCTGGATGGCGAGATTCGTATTTCAGGCGCCAAGAACGCGGCCCTGCCCATTCTGGCGGCCACGCTGCTGGCCGATGAGCCGGTAACCATCGGCAACCTGCCGCACCTGAACGACATCACCACCATGATCGAGCTGCTGGGCCGCATGGGCGTGGAGCTGATGATCGACGAAAAGATGAGTGTGGAAATTCACGCCAACACCATCAAGCACTTCCACGCGCCCTACGAGCTGGTGAAAACCATGCGCGCCTCCATCCTGGTGCTGGGCCCGCTGGTGGCGCACTTCGGCGAAGCGGAAGTGTCCCTGCCCGGTGGCTGTGCCATCGGTACCCGCCCGGTGAACCTGCACATCCACGGCCTGGAGCTGATGGGCGCAGACATCAAGGTGGAGAACGGCTACATCAAGGCGAAAACCAACGGTCGCCTTCAAGGTGCCCACATCTTCATGGATACCGTCACCGTAACCGGTACCGAGAACCTGTTGATGGCGGCCACCCTGGCGGAAGGCAAGACCATTCTGGAAAACGCCGCCCGGGAACCGGAAGTGGTGGACCTGGCCGAATGCCTGATCGCCATGGGCGCAGACATCAAGGGCCACGGCACAGCGACCATCGAGATCAACGGGGTAGAGCGCCTGCATGGTTGCCACTACAACGTACTGCCGGACCGTATTGAGACCGGCACCTACCTGGTGGCGGCAGCGGCGACCGGTGGCCGGGTAAAACTGAAAGACACCCGGGAAGACCTGCTGGAAGCGGTATTACTGAAGCTGGAAGAAGCCGGCGCGGAAATCACCACCGGCCCGGACTGGATCGAGCTGGACATGAAGGGCAAGCGCCCGAAAGCGGTCAGCCTGCGCACGGCACCGTACCCGGCGTTCCCCACCGACATGCAGGCCCAGTTTGCGGCCATGAACGCCGTGGCAGAAGGCACCGGTACCATCGTGGAAACCGTGTTCGAAAACCGCTTTATGCACCTGCAGGAGCTGATCCGCATGGGTGCCGACATTACCCTGGAAGGTAATGCCGCCATCATCAAGGGCGTGGAGCACCTGACCGGCGCTCCGGTGATGGCCACCGACCTTCGGGCTTCTGCGAGCCTGGTGATTGCAGGGCTGGTTGCCGATGGCGATACCATTGTGGACCGCATTTATCACATAGACCGCGGCTATGAATGTATTGAAGAAAAACTGCAGCTGCTGGGCGCAAGTATTCGCCGTTTGCCGGCATAATTAACCAACGGGAAACCGGATAGATCCATGACAGATTCCATCACCATCGCCTTGTCGAAGGGACGAATCCTCGAAGAAACCCTGCCGCTGCTGGCGGAAGCCGGTATTGAGCTGGTGGACGACGTGAAAAAGTCCCGCAAGCTGGTGTTTCCGACCACGGATCCGAACGTGCGGGTGCTGATTATCCGCGCCACGGATGTGCCCACTTACGTTCAGTACGGCGGCGCCGATCTGGGCGTGACCGGCAAGGATGTGCTGATGGAGCACGGTGGCGAGGGGCTTTACGAGCCGCTGGATCTGAACATTTCCCGCTGCCGGTTGATGACCGCTGGCAAGAAGGGCGAGCAGCCTCCGGCGGGGCGCATCCGCGTGGCCACCAAGTTTGTGAACCTGGCGCGGCGCTATTACGCGGCCCAGGGGCGGCAGGCGGACATCATCAAGCTTTACGGGGCGATGGAGCTGGCGCCGATCCTGGACCTGGCGGATGAGATTGTGGATATCGTGGATACCGGTAATACCCTGAAGGCCAATGGGCTGGAGCCGCGGGAGCTGATTGACCATATCAGTTCGCGGTTGGTGGTGAATCGGGCTTCCATGAAGATGAAGCATGGGCAGATTAATCCCATTATCGAAAAGATGGCGGTGGCCGTGGATCGTCGGCGCGGTTCTCAGGAGTAAGGCTTCCCTATACTTTGGGAGTGTGTCACCCATCGGGTTGGCCCTTCCAAAAACCGCTCCTTACGGCAC